>JAUSPV010000095.1 GCA_030652755.1 Caulobacter sp.
GCAGCGCATGCGCTGGTTCATGGTCGGCTACGATCAGGGCAGCGTCGCGGCGTGCGACACCTTCGCGGCACGGACCTTGTAGCCGGCGCCGTCATCCCCACGCCGTCAGTCCCACGCGGTCAGTCCCACGTGGTCAGTCGACGTCCTCGACCTCGACGCTTTCGCCGGTGACGCGCTGCGACAGCGCGGCCGCCATGAACGGATCGACCGCGCCGTCGAGCACGTCCGACGGCGCCGTCGAGGTGACGCCGGTGCGCAGGTCCTTCACCAGCTGATAGGGCTGCAGCACATAGCTGCGGATCTGGTGGCCCCAGCCGATGTCGGTCTTCTGGTCTTCCAGAGCCTGGGCGGCGGCCTCGCGCTTCTGCAGCTCCACCTCATAGAGGCGGGCGCGCAGCATCTTCCAGGCTTCCTCGCGGTTCTGGTGCTGGCTGCGGCCGGCCTGGCAGGCGACGGCGATCCCCGTGGGAATGTGGGTCAGGCGAACGGCCGAGTCGGTCTTGTTGATGTGCTGGCCGCCGGCGCCGCTGGCCCGGTAGGTGTCGGTGCGCACGTCGGCCGGGTTGATGTCGATCTCGATGGTGTCGTCGACGACCGGATAGATCCAGGCCGAGGCGAAGGAGGTGTGGCGCTTGGCGGCCGCGTCATAGGGGCTGATCCGCACCAGCCGGTGCACGCCGCCCTCGGTCTTGAGCCAGCCGTAGGCGTTGGGCCCCTTGACCTGCAGCGTGGCGGACTTGATGCCGACCTGCTCGCCGCCGGTCTCCTCGACGATCTCGACGGTGTAGCCGTGGGCGGTGGCCCAGCGGGTGTACATGCGCAGCAGCATGTTGGCCCAGTCGCAGGACTCGGTGCCGCCGGCCCCGGAATTGATCTCGACATAGGCGTCGTTGCCGTCGGCCTCGCCAGACAGCAGGGCTTCCAGCTCGGCCTTGGCGGCGCGGGCCTTGATTTCCTTCAGCTGGGCGCGGGCGTCCTCCAGGGAGGCCTCGTCGCCCTCGGCATCGGCCAGCTCGGCGTAATCCACGGCGTCGGCGAGGTCGGTCTCGATCGCCTTCACCGCGTTGATGCGATCGGCCAGCTGCTGGCGCTCACGCATCAGCGCCTGGGCGTCGGCGGGCCTGTCCCACAGCGTGGGGTCCTCGGAACGGGCGTCCAGTTCGTGGAGACGTCTTAGCGCGACATCCCAGTCAAAGACGCCTCCTGAGCAGTCCGGCGGACTGCTCGATGTCGGCCTTGGCGGCCTCGACATCCGGTCTCATGAAATCACCTTGGTTGGTTCGGAGCGGGGGGAATAGGCCGGTCCGGGCCTCAATACAATCCGCTCAGATCATCAGGCACCTTGGGCCGGGACGGCGCGGGCGGCGGCGGCGGGGCCTGTTCGCTGCTCAGCTTCCCGTCGGGCCAGGCGTCCTGGTAGGACACCGGACCTTCGGTGCGGGGCGCGACGACAGCCTGTTTCGGCTCACTGCCGGGACGGAACGCCTCGCGCTGACCGGCGACGGTCATGAACGTGGCGGTCTTGGGGGCTGTGAACGGCGCCGGCGGGCGGGCCTGCAGCGACGGCTCCTGCATGAAGTTGATGAAGATTGGCAGCGCCGAGACGCCACCGGCCTCCCCCTCGCCGAGCGAGCGGTTGTCGTCGAAGCCGACGAAGACGCCGACCACGATGTCGGGCGTGAAGCCGACGAACCAGGCGCTGCGATACTCGTTGGTCGTACCCGTCTTGCCGGCCACCGGGCGGCCCAGCACGCGGGCCTGGGTGGCGGTGCCGCGCTGGACGACGCCCTCGAGCATCGACGAGATCTGGAAGGCGGTGACCGGGTCGATGATCTGCTCGCCTGCCGGCGGAATGCGCGGGCTCTCCTCGCCGTTGAAGCCGGCGACGCAGCCGCGGCAATCCCGCTGGTCGGAGCGGTAGATCACCTTGCCCTCGCGGTCCTGGACCAGTTCGATCAGGTGTGGCTGGGCCATGCGGCCGTTGTTGACGAAGGCGGTGTAGGCGGCGGTCAGCCGGAAGGGCGTCGTCTCCCCCGCCCCCAGGGCCATGGCCAGCACCGGCTCCATCGAACGGACGATGCCGAACTTCTCGATCAGGGCGACGATCTTCTTCATGCCCACGCTCTGGGCCAGCCGCACGGTCATGGCGTTGCGCGACAGCTCCAGGCCCCGGCGCAACGGCATCGAGCCGTAGTATTTCCTGTTGTAGTTCTCCGGCGTCCAGTCCTCGCCGTTGACGCCGCCCTTGAAGGTGATCTGGGCGTCGGTGACGTAGCTGGCCGGGGTGAAGCCGCCCTCCGGCTCCAGCGCGGCGGCGTAGACGAACGGCTTGATGGCCGAGCCGGGCTGCCGCATCGCCTGGGTGGCGCGGTTGAAGCTCGACAGCGAGAAGGAATAGCCGCCGACCATGGCCAGCACACGGCCAGAGCGCGGCTCCATGGCCACAAGGGCGCCGTTGACGGCCGGAACCTGGCGCAGGCGGTAGCCCGCGCCGCTGGCGGCCGGCTCGACGAAGATCATATCGCCGACCTTGAGACCCTTGCCGGCCCGGGCCCAGGCGACGTCCTCGGCCACCAGCGTCCCCGGCTCGTAGTCCTTGGCCGGACGGACGCGGACGCCGCCTTCGACGCTCTCGACCACGGCGGCGCGCCAGCCGCGGCGCTCCGACGGCGGGGTCTTCTTCAGCGCGGCCTTCTCCCAGCCCTCGGCGAAGTCGGTGGTGGCCCAGGCGCCGCGCCAGCCGTGGCGGCGATCATAGTTCTCCAGCCCGTCCATCAGCGCCACGCGGGCGGCGGTCTGCAGCCGGGGGTCCAGCGTGGTGCGCATGTAGTAGCCGCCTTCCATCAGGCGGTCGTCGAGCGTCGCCAGGCCGCGGCGGCGGACCTCCTCGACGAAATAGTCGGCGTCCTTGTACCTGGCGCGCGAGGGCGCGGCCTGGACCTTCAGGTCCTCGGCCATGGCCGCCTCGGCGGCCGCGCGGCTGATCCAGCCCGACTCGGCCATCTGGCCGAGCACCCAGTTGCGCCGGCCTATGGCGTTCGCCTTGCGGCGGATCGGATGGTAGTTGTCCGGCCCCTTGGTGACAGCCGCGAGATAGGCGCTCTCGGCCAGGGTCAGATCGCTGGGGGCCTTGCCGAAGTAGTTGTAGGCGGCCGCGCCCACGCCGTACGACCGGTACCCCAGCCAGATTTCGTTCAGATAGAGCTCGAGGATGCGGTCCTTGGTCAGCGTCTGTTCCAGACGACGGGCCAGGATGGCTTCCTTCAGCTTGCGGCCGACCGTGGCGTCGCTGGTCAGCAGCACGTTCTTGGCGACCTGCTGGGTGATGGTCGAGCCGCCCTCAAGGCGCTTGCCCTGCGCGGCGTTGAGCACGTTCTTGGCCATGGCCCGGCTGAGGCCCTGCATGTCGACGCCGCCGTGCTGGAAGAAGTTGCGGTCCTCGGCGGCCAGGAAGGCCTGCACCAGCTGGGGCGGGATCTGGTCGTAGGGCACGAAGATCCGGCGCTCGCGCGAGAACTCGCCGATCAGGGTGCCGTCCCAGGCGTAAACGCGGGTCGCGGTCGGCGGGTGATAGTCGGCCAGGTCGCCGGCGTCGGGCATGTCGTGAAACAACCACGCGGCATAGATCGCCAACGCGAACCCCGCGACGGCGATGACGCTGAGCGCGGAGACGCCGACGACGGCCACCCAGCGCTCGGGCGGGTCGTCGAACGGCCAAAGTCGGCGGATGGCCTTCTCAAACATTCGGCCTGCTTAGCCTGACTGGCGACGGGCGCCAACGGCCCTTCGGAGGCCTTGGAACCAGGTGTCGCGCCCTCCCCGCCGTCGACACGCGAGTCGATGTCGTAGGGAGATCGTCGAACCGCTGTCAGCGGCTGGCCACCTTCGCGTCTCGCGCGAACCAGGCGTCGATGGCGTCGCCCACAGCATCCATCATACGGGCCCGCCGGCGAGGATCACTCAGGGCGCGCTCGTCCTCGGGATTGTTGATGAATCCCATCTCCAGCAGCACGGCGGGAACATCCGGCGCCAGCAGGATGGCCAGATTGGCGTCGCGGTGGCTGCGGCGCAGCAGCTCGGTCTCGTCGCCGATGTGCTTCAGCAGCATCTCGGCGAAGATGGCCGACCGGTTGCGGGTCGCCCTCTGGGTCAGGTCGAGCAGAATGTCGCTGACCGCCCGGTCGGCGCCCAGGCTGGCCGGCATCAGCCAGTCGTCCTTGCCCAGCACCGAAGCGACACGCCGCTCGCCCTTCTCCGACAGGGTGTAGACGCTGGCGCCGCGAATATCGGCGGAGGGGCCGGAGTCGGCGTGCAGCGAGATGAACAGATCGGCGTCGGCGGCGCGGGCGATCTTCACCCGCCCGTCCAGCGGCACATAGTCGTCGCCGGTCCGGGTCAGCACCACCCGGTATCGCCCGGACTTCTCCAGGCGGGCCTTCAGGGCCATGGCCGCGGCCAGGGTGATGTCCTTCTCGTGGGTGCGGCTGCCGATGGCGCCGGGATCCCGGCCGCCGTGCCCGGCGTCGATGACAACCACCCGCGGCCCCTTGCGCTCCGGCGCGCGGGTGATGACCGCCGCCCTGGGACGGCTGGTCGTCGAGACCGTCGTCAGACCCGGCGCCGGGCCGGCGCCGGGACGCGCCTTCAGGTCGATGACATAGCGATAGCTCTTCACCCCGTCGCCCGGCGGCAGCAGGAACCGGCGGCGCACCTCGGCGTCACCAGACAGTTCGAGATTGAGCCGGGCCGAGCCGCCGGCGCGGTCGACATGCCAGCGGCGAACCAGACCCTGGCCGCCACCCTTGAGGTCGGCCGGGGCGTCGATGCGCGGCAATGAGACGACGATGCGGCCGTCGACGCCATCGGAAACGAGCTTGCCGACCACCGAGCGGTCAAGATCGACCACGACCCGGGTTTCGAGCAGGTCGCCGCCCAGCCTGACCTTGAGAAGCGCCGGCGCGGTGGCCCCCTGGGCGACCGCGGCGACGCCGAATCCGGACAGAGTCAGGCCAACCAGGGCGACAACGCCCTTCCAGCCCGCCAGTAATCCGCCGGCTCTGAACGCCCGCATTCTACAGCCCCAACTCACCGCTTCGCGATATGGGCTTCAGTATCGCAGGCGCCCCGTATCGAATTGGTTAAGGCTTCTCAAACACCGCGCGGCGCTTTCCTTTTGCGAAGGGATGAGGCTAATGTCGCCCCTGCGCGCCGACCTCGCGATGACGAGGATTCTCCGCGCACGAACTTTCGAGGCCGCGCGTCCGGCTCTCGCCTTCCGGCGAAGACGCACCATCCGAACCCGCGCAGACCATTGCGCGTCAGGGAAAACCTTATGGGCAGCGCAAACGCCCCGGCCTGGCATTCGCCCCTTCGCATCGCAGCTTGCGACGCGACGGACGGCCGCGCGGAGCGCGCCTCCACCACAGACCGGCGACCGGGCCAAGGCTCCGCAGCGCGCCGGGGAGACAGATTCAATGACCAAGAAAATGCTTATCGACGCGGCCCACCCGGAAGAAACCCGGGTCGTGGTCGTCGACGGAACCCGGATTGAAGAATTCGATTTCGAAAGCCAGTCCAAGAAACAGCTTCGCGGAAACATCTATCTGGCCAAGGTGACCCGGGTGGAGCCCAGCCTCCAGGCCGCCTTCATCGAGTATGGCGGCAACCGCCACGGCTTCCTGGCCTTCAACGAAATCCACCCGGACTACTACCAGATCCCCCTCGCCGACCGCGAAGCTCTGCTGCGCGCCCAGGCCGAGGAGGATGACGAGCCGGTCTCCCGGGGTCGTTCGCGCAGCGCGCCCGCTTCGGAAGGCGACGAGGACGAGGACGACAGCGCCGGCGGTTCGGACGACGAGGATGACGTCGTCGAGGAAGAGCTGGCCCGCCGCCGCCGCCGGCTGATGAAGACCTACAAGATCCAGGACGTGATCCGCCGCCGGCAGATCATGCTGGTCCAGGTCGTCAAGGAGGAGCGCGGCAACAAGGGCGCCGCCCTGACCACCTATCTGTCGCTGGCCGGCCGCTACGGCGTGTTGATGCCCAACACCGCCCGCGGCGGCGGCATCAGCCGCAAGATCACCACGGCAACCGACCGCAAGAAGCTCAAGACCATCGTCCAGAGCCTGGACGTTCCCAAGGGCATGGGCCTGATCGTCCGCACGGCGGGCGCCAAGCGCACCAAGACCGAGATCAAGCGCGACTACGACTACCTGCTGCGCGCCTGGGAGAACATCCGCGAGACCACCCTCCATTCGATCGCGCCCGCGCTGATCTATGAGGAGGAGGACCTCGTCAAACGCACCATCCGCGACCTGTTCGACAAGGACATCGACGCGGTCTGGGTCGAGGGCGAGCGCGGCTACCGCGACGCCCGCGACTTCATGCGCATGCTGATGCCCGCCCAGGCCAAGAAGGTTCAGGCCTATCGCGAGGCGACGCCGCTGTTCGTGGCCCACAAGGTCGAGGGGCATCTGTCGCAGATCTACACCCCGACCGTGCCGCTGAAGTCCGGCGGCTATCTGGTCATCAACCAGACCGAGGCGCTGGTCGCCATCGACGTCAACTCCGGCAAATCGACCAAGGAACGCAACGTCGAGGCCACGGCGCTGAAGACCAACATGGAAGCGGCCGAAGAGGCCGCCCGCCAGCTGCGCCTGCGCGACCTGGCCGGCCTGATCGTCATTGACTTCATCGACATGGATGAGTCGAAGAACAACCGGGCCGTCGAGAAGAAGCTGAAGGACGCGCTCAAGGACGACCGCGCCCGCATCCAGATGGGCAAGATCAGCGGCTTTGGCCTGATGGAAATCAGCCGCCAGCGTCGCCGTTCGGGCGTGCTGGAAGGCACCACCCACGTCTGTGAGCACTGCCAGGGCACGGGCCGGGTCCGGTCGACCGAGTCGGCGGCTCTGGCCGCGCTGCGCGCTGTCGAGCTGGAGGCGCTGCAGGGCGGCGGCGAGGTGACGCTGAAGGTGTCGCCGGCCGTGGGCCTCTACATCCTCAATGAAAAGCGCGCCTACCTGACGCGCGTGCACCAGACCCACCACCTGTTCGTCACGGTGCTGATCGACCAGACCCTGGGCCAGGCCGACCACGAGATCGATCGCACGGCCAGCGGCGAGCACTCGCTGCATGCGCAGGAAGTCTATGTGACCCCGGCCGTGGCCTACGCCCCCGACGACGGCGACGATGATTACGTCGACGAGATCGAGGAAGACGAAGAAGACGAGGACGAGGACGACAGCGCCGAGGTCGACGACGAGGACGAGGGCGACGAGGCCCCGGCCTCCGGAGACGGCGAGGCCGCCGAGGCGCGCGAGGACGGAGATCGTCAGGGTCGCGGCCGCCGCAACCGCCGCCGTCGTGGCGGTCGACGCGACGAGGGTGAGCTCGAAGCCGCCGCCGACCTGCCGGAACGCGAACTCGCCGAGGGCGAGGTCGAGACCGAGGAAGAGGCCAACCAGCGTCGCCGCCGTCGCGGTCGTCGCGGCGGTCGCCGCATGCGCGACGAATCGCGCCCGCAGGACGGCTTCTCCTGGACCCGTCCCCGGGTGCCGTTCGGCGACGATGCGTTCGTCTGGCATGACCCGGCGGTGCTCGCCGAGGGTGGCGGCCAGGCGCCGCGCCCCGAGCGCGCTGACCGTCCCGAGCGTACTGAACTCGCCGAGCCGACCGAGTCCGCGCCGACCGGCGTCGTGGCCGAGGAAAGAGAACGCGGCGAACGCGGTCGTGGCCGCGGTCGCGGTCGTGGACGCGGCCGCGATCGCGGTCCGCGGACCGACGCCCTGCCGAACGAGGTCGAGGCCGTGGCCGAAGCCGAAGCCGAAGTCGTCGTCGCCGAAGCGGTTGAAGCCAACGAGGGCGGCCTGATGATCGCCGAGCCGGAGGCCGCCCCCGCGACCTCCGCCGACGACATCTGGGTCGAACTGCCGACCTCCGACGAGGCGCCGGCCAAGAAGCCGCGCCGCTCGCGCAAGCCGAAGGCCGCCAAGGCCGACGACGCCGAGGTCGAGGTCGAGGCTGTCGCCGAGGCCGCTGCTGTCGCCGAAGTCGCTCCTGAGCCCGAGCCGGCCGCCGTCGAGCCGGAACCCGAGCCCGCGCCCGAACCGGTCGTCGAGGCAGCGGCCGAAGCGGCTCCCGAGCCGGTCGCCGCCGCGCCCGACCCCGCCCAGATCAGCGCTCCGCCCGAAAAGCCCAAGCGTGGCTGGTGGCGCCGGGGCTGATCGATGATTACACTTTGAGGCCAAGCGCGGGGGCGCGAACCGGAGAGTACCGAGGCATGACCTCCAGCCGGACCAGTTTGCGGCCGTTCCGCGCCATCGTCAGCGCCGTTGCGTTGGCGGCGATGACCCTGACCCCGATCGCCCAGTCCTGGGCGCAGTCGGGGCGTGGGCCGACGCTGCTGCGGGACACGGAGATCGAGGAAATCCTGCACAGGCAGGCCGACCCGATCTTCGCCGCCGCCGGCCTCAACCCGAAAGACGTGCGCATCCTGCTGGTCGGCGACGGCAGCCTCAACGCCTTCGCCACCCAGGGCCAGCAGATGGGCCTCAACACCGGCCTCATCCTCGAGGCGGCGACTCCCAACGAGCTCAAGGGCGTCATCGCCCACGAGGCGGGCCATATCGCCGGCGGCCACCCGATCCGATCGGGCGAACTGACCCGGGCCGGCCTGCGGCCGATGCTGCTGACCATGGGACTGGGCCTGCTGGCGATGGTGGCCGGCGCGCCGGACGCCGGGGCGATGGTCCTGGCCAGTTCCGGCCAGATGGGCACCCTGGGCGCGCTGGGCTACAGCCGCGAGCAGGAAAGCCGCGCCGACCAGGCCGCCGTCGGCTTCCTGGAGAAGACCGGCCAGTCGGCCGCCGGGCTCGTCGAGTTCTTCGACAAGTTCCGCTACCAGGAAGTCTTCGCCGAGGCCCGGCGGTTCCCCTATTTCCGCAGCCACCCGCTGTCGTCCGAACGCATCGAACTGCTGCGCAACCGGGTGACGACCCAGAAGCACTACGCGGTCAAGGATTCGCCCGAGGAGATCGCCGAATTCGAGATGATGAAGGCCAAGATCGACGGCTTCATGAATCCCGCGGCGGCGCTGATCCGGTACAAGGAAGGCGACACCGGCGTGCCGGCCCGCTACGCCCGCTCCATCGCCTACTACCAGTCCAAGGAGCCCGACCGGGCGCTCAAGATTCTCGAAGGCCTGCTGGTCGACCAGCCCGAGAACCCCTACTTCTGGGAGCTGAAGGGCCAGATCCTGTTCGACTACGGCCGCATCGCCGAGGCCGAGGCGCCGCAGCGCCGCTCGGTCGAGCTCAAGCCCGACGCGCCCCTGCTGCGGATCAACCTGGGCCAGACCCTGGTCAATCTCGATGATCCCGCCAAGCGCGACGAGGGCATCGCCGAGCTCAAGCGGGTCACCCTGCTGGAGCACGACAATCCCGAGGCCTGGCGGCTGCTGGCCGTGGCCTACGATCGCCGCGGCGACGAGGGCCTGGCCCGGCTGGCCACGGCCGAACGCTACTACGCCTATGGCGCGCTGAACGAGTCGCGCTCCTTCGCCATCCGCGCCCGCCAGCTGCTCGACCGTTCGAGCACCGACTGGGTGCGGGCCACCGACATCGTCATGGCCTCCGATCCGTCCGACCAGGACATGCGCGCTCTGTCGCGCGAGGCCGGCGGCGGCTGAACCTCCAGGAACTCTCCCCTATGCGTCTTCTGATCATCGGTGCGCTCGCCCTGACGCTCGCCGCCTGCGGCCAGCCCAGGGTCGAGCCGGAGTTCGGCGCCAAGGTGCGCGCCTATCTGCTTGAAAACCCTGAAGTCCTCGTCGAGGTGTCGCAGGCTCTGGAGGCCAAGCAGCAGGCCCAGCGCGCCGAAAAGGCCAAGGCCAGCATCGGCCCCAACCGCGCCAAGCTGGAGCGCGACGGTCGCGACCATGTCCTCAACCCGGACGGGGACATCACGGTGGTCCAGTTCTTCGATTACAACTGCGGCTACTGCAAGGTGATCGCGCCGGAGATCCTGGAGATGGCCCGCACGCGGCCCAACGTGCGGTTCGTGTTCAAGGACATGGTGATCTTCGGCGCCTCCAGCGAGTACGCCGCCGCCGCCGCGTCGCTGGCCAGGACGCCGGCCCAGTTCACCTCGATCCACAACGCCCTGATGACCGCCAAGCCGCTGAACGAGGCGGCGGTGGATCGCATCCTCATGGCCCACGGCGTCAGCCCCGCCGCCGCCCGCGCCGCCATGGCCGACGGCAAGCGCCAGACCTATCTGCGCGACGTGCAGACGCTGGCCCACGACATGGGCATCGACGGCACCCCGGCCTTCGTGGTCGGCGAAGCCGTCGTCCACGGCGCGGACCCGGACTCGCTCAAGGCCGCCATCGCCGCCGAACTGCGCCGGAAGAACAAGACGACCTAGCGCCGGCCTGGCCCGCTCCGGACGTCCGGGTCAGGCACAGACACCGCCTGGCCACGCTCCAGCCCGCGCGGGCGCCCCCTGACGCGGAGCGACAGACGACCATCACTACTATAGAGTGTTATGCAGGGTTGCAAACACTACGGCTTGGCCGTACCATGCGCGATGACGACTTCGAATGGGACGACGCCAAGGCCGCCGCCAATCTGCTGCGGCACGGGGTTTCGTTCTCCACTGCCCGCCGGGTCTTCGACGATCCGTTTGCGTTCGAGAAGCTGGACGATCGGATGACCTATCCAGAGGATCGATTTGCGACCATCGCCCTCGTAGACGGAAAGTTGCTGTCGGTCGCCTGGACAGAGCGGGGCGAGAGGATCCGGATCATCTCCGCGCGGTTCGCGACGGCGCAGGAAAGGCGACTCTATCATGACCAGGACTTCTAGCCCGACCGCAGACGACCGGCTCCGGTCCTCCGAGTGGTCGGATGAAGCCATAGAGGCCGCGGCGCACGACGATCCCGACGCCCGACCGCTGACCGAAGACGACGCGAAGCGGATGCGCTCGACCCCGCGCGTTCGCATCATCCGTCGCGCGCTGAAGCTCTCCCAGGAAGCCTTCGCCGAGCGCTTCCGCATACCGATTGGCACGCTTCGCGACTGGGAACAGGGCCGCAAGGTTCCTGACGCGGCGACGCGGGCCTATCTGACCGTCATCGCCCGCGAGCCCGAAGCGGTCGCCCGGGCGCTCTCGCCCGCCGCCTAGATCAACCCCGCCAGCGGCGAGCTCGGGTCGGCGTACATCCGGCGCGGCATGCGGCCGGCGAGGTAAGCTTCCCGCCCGGCGATGACCGCGTGTTTCATGGCCACGGCCATGCGGATCGGGTCCTTCGCCTCGGCGATGGCGGTGTTCATCAGGATGCCGTCGCAGCCCAGCTCCATGCCGATGGTCGCGTCCGACGCCGTGCCAACCCCGGCGTCGACCAGCACCGGCACCTTCGCCTGCTCGACGATGAGCCGCAGATTGACCTTGTTCTGGATGCCCAGGCCCGAGCCGATCGGCGCGCCCAGCGGCATGATGGCGGCGGCCCCGGCCTCCTCCAGCTTGCGGCAATAGACGATGTCGTCGGTGCAGTAGACCATCACGTCGAAGCCCTCGGCGACGAGCAGCTTCAGTGCCCGCAGGGTCTCTTCCATGTCCGGATAGAGGGTCTTGGGGTCGCTCAGCACCTCCAGCTTGACCAGCGACCAGCCGCCGGCCTCGCGCGCCAGCCGCAGGGTCCGCACCGCCTCCTCGCCGGTGAAACAGCCGGCGGTGTTCGGCAGGTAGGTGAAGCGGTCGGGCTTCACATAGTCCATCAGCAGCGGCTGGCTGGGGTCGGAGATGTTCACCCGCCGCACCGCCACGGTGACGATCTCCGCCCCGGCCGCCTCGGCGGCGGCGGCGTTGGTCGCATAGTCCTTGTACTTCCCCGTGCCGACGATCAGGCGCGAGGTGAAGGTGCGTCCGGCGACGGTCCAGCTGTCTTGGACAGCATCGGGGGCGGAGGTGGTGTCGATGGGGGCGGTCATGAGGAGCCGTTTACGCCGAGGCGACGGCGGTGGAAAGGTGAATGGCGCTGGTCAGGTCAGGTCGGTGAACGGGTTCCAGGCGACTTCCCACAGGTATCCGTCCGGGTCGGCGAAGTAGGCGGAGTACCCGCCCCAGAAGACATCCCGCGGCGTCTTCACCGCCCTCGCGCCGACGGACACCGCGTGGGAGAAGACCGCGTCCACCTCCGCCTTCGATCCGACATTGTGGGCCAGGGTGACGCCGCTGAAGCCATGGCCGTCGTCGGCGACGGTCGCATCCTTGGCCAGTTCGCCGCGCGGGAAGAGGGACAGCCAGCTGCCCTCGAGCCGGAACATGACGTGCTCCTGGCCCTCGGTGTGGTTGTGCGCAGCAAAGCCGAGCCCTTCGCGGTAAAAGGCGAGCGACTTGGCGAAATCGCGCACGCCGAGCGTCACGATGCTGATCTTCGGTTTCACGGGCGCTCCCTGCGCTGCGGGACTCGACAGTGATGCACGCTGAATCCCCCCCCCCGTACAATTCGGTTCACGCCGCCTCGTCGTCCCGGCTAAGATCACCGAACCCGGTCAGCCTGACAGGTTCCAGACCCGGCATCTCCACGATCAGCTCCAAGCGCCCGCCGGCGGCCTCGATGTACTGGCGCAGGGTCGAGAGGTAGACGTCCGTGCGCTTCTCCATCTGGGCGACGGCGGGCTGTTTGACGCCCAATACTTCCGCGACATAGGCCTGACTGTGGCCGGCCAGCTTGCGAAGGGCGCGCAGACCCTCGACCTCGGCGATCCGCTCGGCGGTGGCGGCCCGGATCTCGGACCGGCGGGCGGACGGCAGGCTGGCGAGTATCTCGGCGCGGGTCCGGGCCATGGTCAGGTCTCCTGTTTAAGCCAACGGTCGAAGCGGTCGTCGGCCCGTCTGATCAAAGGGCGATGGAAGCGATCCTTCGCGATGCCGGACTTGTCGCCGCCAATCAGGATGACCGCCTGCCGCCGTGGATCGAACGCGAAGGCGAAGCGCCAAACGCCGCCCGCGGCCCGGATCCGCAGCTCCTTCATGTTGCGATGCTTCGACCCCTTGAGCGTGTCGACATGTGGCCGGCCCAGCGCCGGACCAAACCGTTCCAGCAGGCCAGTCTCGACCAGGAGAGCGTCTGCACGGCTTCATCCAGTCCGGCGAATTCCGGTTCGAAGGCATCGTGGAAGAGCACGACCCAAGTCATCAGATTATAATCTCTGAATTATATTTTCAAGACCATCGGCCAGTGCTTCGCCCAAGGCCTAGGATATACCAATGCGTGTTTTATTATCCAAAACAATCCGCATATGATTTGGAGGCGGTCCCTTCGAGGGGAAGCGCCCTGCACCAAATCTGCACGACAGCGGTTCGCCCCCTGCACCCCTCCCCCGTTGACGCTGCGCGGCAGCGGCCGATGATGCCCCCCATGCAGCGCTCGATCCTGATCGTCGACGACGACCCCCATATCCGCCAATTGCTGGCCTTCGCCCTGGCCAAGGCCGGGCTGGCCACCCGCGAGGCCGAGGATGGCGAGGCGGCGCTGGCGGCGGTGGCCCAGCAGCGGCCGGACCTGGTGGTGCTGGACATCAACATGCCCCGGCTCGATGGGCTGGAGGTCTGCCGCCGCCTGCGCGCCCAGGGCGACCTGCCGATCCTGTTCCTGAGTTCGCGCGACGACGAGATCGACCGGGTGCTGGGCATCGAGCTGGGCGCCGACGACTATGTGGTCAAGCCGTTCAGCCCCCGCGAGGTCACCGCCCGTGTCCAGGCCATCCTGCGCCGGGCCACCGGCAGCAAGGCCGCCGACGCCGAGGCTCCCGTCGCCCCGGTGGTGCGCGGCCGGCTGACCCTGAACCTCGACGGCTGGAGCGCCCTGTGGGACGAGCAGGAGGCGGCGCTGACCGTCACCGAATTCGGCATCCTCAAGACCCTCGCCGCCGCCCCGGCCAAGGTCTTCACCCGCGACGCCATCATCGACCGGCTGCACGGACCCGGCTTCGCCATCACTGACCGCACCATCGACAGCCATGTCCGCAACCTGCGCGGCAAGTTCACGGCGCTGGGCGGCCATGACGTGATCGAGACCCGGGCCGGGGTCGGCTATCGCCTGGGCGCCTTCACCGGCGCGCGGGCGTGATCGCGCGGCTCAAGGACTTCATCAAGCGCCACTGGCCGCGCCTGCGGCTGCGGACCATCCTGCTGATCGTGCTGCTGGTGGTGGCGGCCATGCCCGTGGCCGGCATGGTGCTGCTGCGGGTCTACGAGAACACCCTGGTGCGCCAGACCGAGGTCGAGCTGGTCAGCCAGGGCGCGGCCCTTTCGGCGACGGCCCAGGCGCTGTGGCCCGGCGCCGCGCCGCCGGTCCGCGAACCGGACAAGGAGGCCCCCGGCTACTACCGGCCCGAAAGCACCGGGATCGACCTGTCGGCCTCGCCCGTGCTGCCGTCGCGGCCGCCGGCGACCTTCACCGCCAGCCCCCCTGACCCGGACGCCCTCGCCGTGCTGCCGGCCCTGGGCCCGATCATCGACGAGACCACCCGCACCACCCTCGCCTCCGTCGTGGTCATGGACCGCAACGGCCGCGTCGTCCTGGGCCTGGGCGAGGGCCGCAGCCTGGCGGACCTGAAGGAGGTGAAGTCGGCGCTGGGCGGCAAGCCTCTGACCGTGATGCGGCGGCTGTCGGACTACCGCAAACGCTATGACTTCGAGTGGCTGAGCCGGGCCTCCGGCATCCGCCTGCACCACGCCCGGCCCATCGTCGTGAACGGCAGGGTGGAGGGGGTGATTCTGCTGTCACGCTCGCCGCGGGCGCTGTTCCGGGGGCTGTACGAGGATCGCGGCAAGTTCCTGCTCGGGCTGGCCGGGATCATCGCCATCCTGGTGGTGCTGTCGGGCCTGGTCTCGCGCGGCATCACCCGGCCGATCGAGGCGCTGAGCCGGGCCTCGCGCGACGTGGCCTCCGGGACCGGCGAGGTTCCGGCCACGCCGCGCACGGCGGCGGTCGAGATCCGACAGCTCTACGAGGACTTCGCGGTCATGGCCGCCGCCATCGCCCGGCGCTCGCGCTATCTGAGGGACTTCGCCGCCGCCGTCAGTCACGAGTTCAAGACGCCGCTGGCCGGGATCACCGGGGCCGTCGAGCTGTTGCAGGACCATGGCGCGACCATGAAGCCGGAGGATCGCCAGCGGTTCCTGGGCAACATCGCCGCCGACAGCGGCCGGCTGAACCAGCTGGTCACCCGCCTGCTCGACCTGGCGCGGGCCGACATGGCGCGACCGGAGGCCGGCGTGGCCGTCGACGCGGCCCCCTCGGCGCTGCGCGTGGCCGACGCCCTGGGCGGGCGCGGCGTGGCGGTGACCCTGGATTTCCCGGACAACCTGCCCCTTGTCGCCGCGCCGGAGGCGACGCTGGAAACGGTGCTGACCGTGCTGGTGGAGAACAGTCGTCAGGCCGGCGCCACCGCCGTGACGGTGACCGCATCGTCGCCCGACGGCCGGGTCATGCTGGCGGTGACGGACAATGGGCCGGGTGTGGCGGAGGGCGACCGCGAGCGTTTGTTCGAGCCCTTCTTCACCAGCCGGCGGGCCGAGGGCGGCACAGGCCTGGGCCTGGCCATCGCCCGGTCGCTTCTGGCTGCCAGCCAGGGCGAGATCCGGTGCGAACCCTCGCCCCAAGGGGCGCGGTTCGTGATCTCGCTGCCGGCGGCGACGGCGGAAGGCTAGGAGTCTGCCTGGGCCTCGGCCAGGGCGGCGGCCTTGGCCGCGGCCTTGGGCGTGGGCTTGGGGGCGGTGAGCGAACTGACCGTGACTTCACCGATCTCGACCTTCACGCCGAGGAAGGTCATGCCGCCGTCGAAGCTGATCTCGTTCTGGGCGACTTCGTTGCTGCGCTTGAGCAGGGAGGCGTCGCTGTGGGTCAGGTGCAGCAGCATCGCCTTGCGCTTCACGCCCCGGCCTTCGGCTTCGGCGATGGCGGTGCGCAGTTCGGAGACGGCG
Organism: Caulobacter sp.; assembly: GCA_030652755.1. Classification (GTDB taxonomy): domain Bacteria; phylum Pseudomonadota; class Alphaproteobacteria; order Caulobacterales; family Caulobacteraceae; genus Caulobacter. The sequence goes on from JAUSPV010000095.1 coordinate 15,994, forward strand.
TCGCGCTTGCGGGCGGGCGGCGTGTAGCGGCTCAGGGCCGGCGTGGTCTGGTTCATGGTTGGTCGCCTTTCTCCCCCGACGCCCCGCGACGCGGGTCGAGTGTCGGGCAGGACGGCGGTCTGGCGAGTCGCCGTACAGGGCTCCTGGGGAGCGTGGAACCTTTCTAGCACGAAAGGGCCGGTTGCGCCGCACACAAACGAAAAACGGGCCGGCGCGAGCCGACCCGTCATCGTCGTTCAACAGGGGGCGAGTGTTACTCGGCCGAGCCCAGTTGACCGGCGGACATCTTGCCGCTGCGCTGATCGCGCTCGAGCTCGAAGCTGAGCTTCTGGCCTTCATAGATCGAACCGAGCGACGAACGCTCCACCGCCGAGACGTGCACGAACACGTCGCCGCCGCCGGCGTCAGGTTGGATGAAGCCGAAGCCCTTGGTGGCGTTGAACCACTTAACAGTACCGGTAGCCATTGTATTATTGCCTTGCAGAAAGTCGGTATCACGGCCCGCGAGATGCGGCCGCACGATCAAAACTCTTGTGAGAGGAGAGATTTGCGAGCCGCGTTTGCAGGCCGCTCGCGAAACTGGTCGAGCCAGAACAATTTTGACCCTGCCAAAGGGTCACCAATTACAGCACCGCGCAAGGCGTTTTATTGTAGACAGTCAGGTTCCGACCTCCGCCTGCCCCGAGAACGGGAGACCGGAACCCGCCCGCGCTAACGCCGCAAGGGCGCTATTCCGACGGCGCCGTAGAGCGCGTCCGGCTCGAAGATCACGCCATCCTTGATGACCAGAACGCCCCTTCGCAGGTCGCCCATGTCGCGGGACGGATCACCCTCGACCAGCAACAGGTCCGCCGCCTTGCCGGCCTCGATCGAGCCGAGGCGGTCGTCTGCCTTGACCACCTTCGCCGCGCCGAGCGTGGCGGTGTAGAGCGCGTCCGCCGGGGAAAGGCCGGCGGCCACATAGAGCTCCAGCTCATGCACCAGCGTGAGGCTGGCCGCGCCGCCGTCGGTGCCGGCGACGATCGGCACGCCCGCCTCGTGCAGCAGCTTCAGGAACTGGCCCAGCCGTGCGTAGGACTGCACGAACCGCGCGCGCTCCTCGTCGGTCTTGGCGAAGCCCGACCCGGCGATCCCGCGCCGAACCACCGGCGGCAGGCGGTCGGCGACGCTGGCCATGCTCGGAGCCGGCGCGCCGCGACGGCCGGTCAGGGCGTCCTCCATGGCGGCCATGGTCGGGTCCAGCGTCGTTCCGCGCTCGCGGAGCAGGTCGACGAAGGCCTTCACCTCCGGCGAGGCCAGGTCCAGCGAGGCCCCCTGCTCGCCCACGGCGGTGAACCGCACCGGGCTGTTGGTCTTCGCGGCGACTTCCGGTCCGAGGAAGTTCAGCACCCAGAAGTTGGCGTGCTGCACCTCGTCGTAACCGGCGCGGATGACCTCTTCCATCGTCATGCCCGCCGGCACGTGGCCACTGACGCGCAGGCCACGCGTCTTCGACTCCTCGATCAGGACCGGCATCAGCTCGGGCTTGATCGAGCTGTAGAGCTTGACCTGCGGATAGCCCCGGTCGGCCCAGTCGGCGACAACGCGGCGGACGTCCTCGGGCGTGTCGACCAGCGCCTTGGTCGGCCCGGCCAGCGGCCCCTTGCCGTCGATGATGCCGGCCATGAACACGCGCGGGCCGATCAGTTCGCCCTTGTCGTAGGCGGCCTTGCGGGCGGCCAGGTCGTCCGGGTCGTTGGCCAGGTCGCGGACGCTGGTCACGCCGGTGGCGATGTCGATCAGCCCGCCCGAGTCGCGCGACAGGTGGACGTGCATGTCGAACAGGCCGGGGACCAGCGTGCGTCCGCGCCCCTCGACCACCTCGGCGCCGGCCGGGATCCTCGTCGACGCGGCGGGGCCGACGGCCTCGATGTTGGCGCCACGCACGACGACGGTCATGTCCGACCGGAAGATACCCGCCCTGGCGTCGTAGAGCCGCACGCCCTTGAAGGCGACCGGGCCGGCCGGCCTGCGGCCGAGGCTCGCCGCCTGGGCGACGGCGCGGACGCGGAGGATCTCGTCCTGCGCCTTGATCAGCTCCGGAATGCTGGCGACCAGGTCCTTGCGGGTCACCGAGACCCAGCTGCTCGCCTGGGCGAGCAGTTCGCCCTCCTTGTCGAGCCAGACCGGCTGGGCGTCGTAGCCGAGACCGGAAACGAGATGGAGCGTGGCCTGGACCGGGCCGTCGGCGCCCGGAATCGTTCGTTCGGCGGACTTCTCGATGCGGGCCTTGCCGCCCGGCAGCAACGTCAGCTCGCCCCCCGGCGCCTTGATCAGGGCGCGGGCCAGGGCCGCGCCGATCTCCGCATCCGCCTCGTTGGCGAGGTAGAAGGTCCCGGCCGGACCGCTTCCCGCGTCGGCTTCGCTCTTCCATGTGATGACGTCGCCCGTGCGGCCGGCGCTCTCGGCGACGGCCGTCTTGTAGTAGCTGACACCCTCGACCGAGAGCAGGACGGGCAGACCGTCGGCGTCGACACGCAACCGGGTCTTCGTCTCGGGCCCGCGACCCCGATCGACGAAACGGAACGCGCTCTCGCGCAGCCCCGTCGGATCGGTCCGCACGGTCATCGCGCCGCGCTCCTGCCCGGCGATGAAGACGGTGTAGTCGCCATCGGCGAAGGCGGGGCCGGCCATCAGGGCCAGCAGCGCGGTTCCCGCGATCAGACCGCGACGCAGGGCGCCAGACAGTCTCGGCATTCAGCCTCCTCCGATGAAGGTCACGATCTCGAAGCGGTCGTTCTCGAGCACGGGCGTCGCGGCGTGCAGGCTGCGGGGCACGATCTCGAGGTTGCGTTCGACCGCCACCTTGCGGGTTTCAAGCCCGAGGGCCGCGACCAGATCGGCCACGGTGGGAGCGTTTTCGACGTCCCGCTGCTCGCCATTGACGAAGATGCGCATGGTCCCGCGCTTGTGACCCCGGCAAAGCAAAGATACAAGGGCCGCGAAACGACGGCGGGGCCGAATGGGCAAACCCATCCATGTGCTGAGCGGGCCGAACCTCAACCTGTTGGGGACCCGCGAGCCGGAAATCTACGGACGCGAGACGCTGGCCGACGTGCAGGCGCGGTGCGAGGCTCGCGCCGCGGCGCTGGGCCACGCCATCGTGTTCCGGCAGTCCAACCACGAGGGGCAGCTGATCGACTGGGTGCAGGAGGCCCGCACCGAGGCCTGCGCGCTGATCATCAATCCCGCGGGCTATGGTCACACCTCCGTGGCCCTGCTCGACGCGCTCAAGACTCTCGCTATACCGATCATCGAATGTCACCTGTCGAACCCGGCCGCGCGCGAGGCGTTTCGCCGGGAGACCTATGTTTCACTCGCCGCCACCGGGCTCGTCTCTGGCTTCGGGGCCGCAAGCTACGAACTGGCGGTGGAAGCCGCCGCCGGCCTGATTGGCGCTCGCGCCTCGGCCTGACCTGAAAACCCTAAGGTAGACGCTTCATGACCACGCCCAAGGCCGTTCCCGAATCCGGCGACGCCGCCCAGACCATCGACACCAAGGTGGTCCGCAAACTGGCCGACATCCTGAAAGACACCGGCCTGACCGAGATCGAGGTCGAGACCGGCGGGCTGAAGATCCGCGTCGCCCGCGAACTGACCGCCGCGCCCGCCGCCGCCGTCTACCAGCCCGTGGCCGCCGCCCCGGCTCCGGCCGCGCCCGCCGCCGTCGCCGCGCCGGCCGTGGAAGCCGCTCCGGCCGTCGCCGCCGGCGACAAGGTCAAGTCGCCGATGGTCGGCACCGTCTATCTGTCGTCGCAGCCCGGCGCCGACACCTTCGTCAAGGTCGGACAGTCGGTCGCCGAAGGCCAGACCCTGCTGATCGTCGAAGCCATGAAGACCATGAACCCGATCCCCTCGCCGCGCGCCGGCAAGATTGTCGAGATTCTGGTGTCTGACGCCCAGCCCGTCGAGTTCGGCGAGCCGCTCGTCATTATCGAATAGGCCCCGCCGTGTTCGAGAAAATCCTGATCGCCAACCGCGGCGAAATCGCCCTGCGGGTTCACCGCGCCTGCAAGGAAATGGGCATCGCCACCGTGGCGGTCCACTCCGAGGCCGACGCCAACGGCATGTGGGTGCGGCTGGCCGACGAGAGCGTCTGCATCGGCCCGGCCCCGGCCGCCAAGAGCTACCTGAACATTCCCTCGATCATCGCCGCCTGCGAGATCACCGGGGCCCAGGCGGTCCACCCCGGCTACGGCTTCCTGTCGGAGAACGCCCGCTTCGCCGAGATCGTGAACGCCCACGGCTTCACCTTCATCGGGCCCAAGCCGGAGCATATCCGGATGATGGGTGACAAGATCACCGCCAAACAGGCCGTCAAGGACGCCGGCATCCCGGTCGTCCCCGGCTCCGACGGCGGCGTGACCACCGAGGAAGAGGCCTTCGAGGCCGCCGCCAAGATCGGCTTCCCCGTGCTCATCAAGGCCGCCGCCGGCGGCGGCGGGCGCGGCATGAAGGTCGCGGCCACCCAGGAGGACCTCTACGAGGCCGTCTCCACGGCCCGCTCGGAGGCCCGCGCGGCCTTCGGCGACGACACCGTCTACATGGAGCGCTACCTCCAGACCCCGCGGCACATCGAGCTGCAGGTCGTGGCCGACAGCCACGGCAACGTGGTCCACCTGGGCGAGCGCGACTGCTCGCTGCAGCGCCGCCACCAGAAGGTGCTGGAGGAGGCCCCCTCCCCGGCCCTGACCCCCGCCGAGCGCGCCTCCATCGGCAAGGTGGTGGTCGACGCCATCCGCGCCATCGGCTACCTGGGCGTCGGCACCATCGAGTTCCTGTGGGAAAACGGCGAGTTCTTCTTCATCGAGATGAACACCCGCCTGCAGGTCGAGCATCCGGTCACCGAGGCCATCACCGGCATCGACCTGGTGCGCGAGCAGATCCGCATCGCCGCCGGCCTGCCGCTGTCGTTCACCCAGGAGGACGTCACCTTCGACGGCCACGCCATCGAGTGCCGGATCAACGCCGAGAACGCCCGCACCTTCACGCCCTCGCCCGGCACCATCACCGGCTTCCACGCCCCGGGCGGCCTGGGCGTGCGGCTCGATAGCGCCCTCTACGACGGCTATTCGATCCCGCCCTACTACGACAGCCTGATCGGCAAGCTGATTGTCCACGGCCGCGACCGCGAGGAGTGTATCGCCCGCACCCAGCGCTGCCTGAACGAGATGGTGGTCAGCGGCGTGGAGACGACCATCCCGCTGTTCCAGGACCTCCTGCAGCAGGAAGACATCCGCAAGGGCGACTACAACATCCACTGGCTGGAGAAGTGGATCAAGGCGCAGGGGTAGCGGCGCCTTCCCTCCCCTTCATGGGCAGGGCTATCGCATATGGCCGAGCATTGAGAACAGGAAGGCGTCATCCCATCCGGCACGCTTGATCTTGGTCTTGATGGAGGCCTTGGCGGGGTGATGTCGGATGATGTTGAGGGCGAGCTTTCGGATGAGGGCGAGGT
>JAUSPV010000101.1 GCA_030652755.1 Caulobacter sp.
CTTCGACACGCCGCTTCGCGGCTGCTCAGGATGACTGGGGCTTCAGACCGCCGGAACCAGTCCCTGCCTCGAAGCTCAGAACTCGCCAAGGTCGCGCCCCACCACCTTCTTCAGGTCTTCGGCCGTCGGGGCGGCGCCCTCGCTGAAGTATCCGGCGGCCTTCTTGGCCTCCATCTCCACGCTGGCGTCGTCGGGGACCAGCCAGGCGGGGATGGGCACGCGCTCGCCGATCTCGATGCCGCCCTCGACCAGGGCGTCGTGCTTCATGTTCGACATCGAGACGAAGCGGTCGATGCGCTTTATCCCCAGCCAGTGCAGCACGTCGGGCATCAGCTGCTGGAAGCGGGCGTCCTGGACCCCGGCCACGCATTCGGTGCGCTCGAAGTAGGTGGCGGCCTGGTCGCCGCCGGGCTGGCGCTTGCGGGCGTTGTAGACGAGGAACTTGGTCACCTCGCCCAGGGCCCGGCCCTCCTTGCGGTTATAGACGATCAGGCCGGCGCCGCCGTTCTGGGCCTCGGCGATGGCCTCCTCGATGCCGTGGGTCAGGTAGGGCCGGCAGGTGCAGATATCGGAGCCGAACACGTCGGAGCCATTGCACTCGTCGTGGACGCGGCAGGTCAGGCGGCGGGCCGGGTCGGCGATCGCGGCCGGATCGCCGAAGATGTACAGGGTGATGCCGCCGATCGGGGGCAGGAAGACCTTGATGTCCGGCCGGGTGACCAGCTCGGGATACATGCCGCCGGTCTGCTCGAACAGGGTGCGGCGCAGGGTGGTCTCGTCGACATCGAACCGCTCGGCGATGCCGGGCAGATACCAGACCGGGTCGAGCGCGGCCTTGGTCACCGCCACGTCGCGGCTCTCGTGCACCACGGTCCCGTCGATCTTCAGCCGGCCGGCGTCGATGGCCTGACCGATCTCGGGCAGGGACAGGCGGGCGCGGGTGACCGCGATGCTGGGCCGGATGTCGACGCCCTCGGCGATCTGACGGGCGAAATCGACCTGCACCCGGTGGCCCCAGGGGTCGAGGGAGACGATCTTCTTCTCGTCCGCCCACTGACCAAACGGCCCGATGTCGACAACGGGGGAGGTGTCGGTCAGGTCGGGCCGGACCAGAGGATTGAGCGCGCCGGAGGCGATGGCCAGCGAGCGGTAGATGGAATAGGCGCCGCCGTGGGCGCCGATGGCGTTGCGATCGGCCCCGGCGTTCGGACTGGCGATGACCGGACCGCGCTCGGCGGCGGTCGCCGCGCCCCAGCTGATGGGGAATCGGGCGGCGGAGCCTGCCTGCGGATGCGAGGTCAGGCGGATATGGCCTTGCTTGTTGACGGACATTCTTCCCTGCGCGCTCTTGGGGGCGCCTCCAAATGAAAAGGCCCCTGTGCCGGGATCGCCGGCAAGGAGCCTTTGAGCGAGGATACTGCGCTCGGGTCTTTCAGCTGGCAAGAGGGGCGTCAGGCGCCCTGGCGCTCCAGCCGGAACAGCTCGTCCTGGCCTTCCACGACCTCGACGGCGAGGTGATGCTCGCCCTCGTACAGGCGCTGCTGAGCCAGCTCGCGGGCCCGCTCTTCATCGCGCACGGTGACGATCTGCAGGGTCGGAACCGAATAACGCTGGTCGTGGATGTAGAAAGAGAATGTCCGCAAGGCCTGGTTCCGGTTCTCGGATGGAAAGGGAGCATCCACAGTCTCCCGGTCGCCTCCCTCCGCAAGCAGGCGTCGGCAACAGGCTTTTATCTCATACCTCAACCGGCGACGACATGTTTAATACTGGCAGGCACGCCCAAATGTTCGTGATGCGTCGGCTTTCCGACATTACCGGGCGGTAGCGCAACGATGTCTTATCTATACCTGAACTGTCGATCCGGCGTCGCGCGGCGCCTATTCCGGCGCTTGACCAACCGCCCGTCGCGCCGTGTGATAGGGCCATGAGCACCGATCTGGCGACCTTCATCCGCGGCCTGCCCAAGGCCGAGCTTCACCTGCATATCGAGGGCAGCCTCGAGCCCGAGCTGATGTTCGAACTGGCCCAGCGCAACCGCATCGCCCTGCCCTTCGACACCGTCGAGGCGATCCGCGCGGCCTATGCCTTCTCCAACCTGCAGGACTTCCTGGACATCTACTACCAGGGCGCTGGCGTGCTGCAGACGGAACGGGACTTCCAGGACCTGACGATGGCCTACTTCCGGCGGCTGCACGCCGACGGCGGGGTGCATGCGGAGATCTTCTACGACCCCCAGACCCACACCGACCGCGGCCAGCCCTTCAGCGTCGCCGCCGACGGCATCCTGGCCGGCATGCAGCAGGCGGAGGACGAGCTGGGCGTCAGCAGCAAGCTGATCATGAGCTTCCTGCGACACCTCTCCGAAGAGGCGGCGTTCGAGACCCTGAAACAGGCCGAGCCGTATCTGGACCGCTTCGTCGGCGTGGGCCTCGACAGCGGCGAGGTCGGCCATCCGCCGTCGAAGTTCGCCAACGTCATGAAGGCCTGCCGGGAGCGCGGACTGTTGATCAACGCCCACGCCGGCGAGGAAGGACCGCCGGAGTATGTGTACGAGGCGCTCGATATCCTCGGCGTCGACCGCATCGACCACGGCAACCGGGCGCTGGAAGATCCGGCGCTGACGCGGCGGCTGGTGGACATGGGCATCACCCTGACCGTCTGTCCGCTGTCGAACCTCAGCCTGTGCGTGGTCAGGGACCTGAAGGACCATCCGATGAAACGGATGCTGGACCTGGGCCTCAAGGCCACCTGCAACAGCGACGACCCGGCCTATTTCGGCGGCTATCTGGCGGAGAACTACCTGCGCACGGCGGAGGCTTTGGGTCTGACTCGGGATGATCTGGCGACGCTGGCGAGGAACAGTTTCAGCGGCTCGTTCCTGGGCGAGGCGGAGAAGGCGAAGCACATCGCGGCGGTGGACGCCTATGTGGCGGCTTCGGCTTCGGGGACAGTTTAAGGTGTCCCAAGGGACACCTTAAACTGTCCCCTATCACCTACCGCGTGATGCGGTAGCGGCCACGGTTGTCCGGGCAGACGCGGACGTAGCGGTACTCGGTGCGGCCGCCCCATTCGGTCGGCGCGGGGGCCAGACGGCAGCCACGACGGCTGTAGTCATTGTAGGCGTAGCGACCGCTGCGCTGGCCCCGGTTGTAGCCGGCCTCGCGATAAGAGACCGTCTGGTCGCGGCTGTACCAGTAGCCGTCGTTGTCGCACTTGGCGCTGTTGCGGCCGATGGCCCCGCCGACGCCGCCGCCGACCAGGGCGCCGAGCACCGCGCCCTCGGTTCTCACGCCGCTGGCCGCGACGTTGGAGCCGATCGCCGCGCCGGCCAGGGCGCCGATGATGGCGCCGGCGGTGGTGTTGCCGTCCCGGCGCCGTTCACAGGGGCTGTTGCGGTAGGGGGCGTAGGCGTCGTTGTAGGCGACATCCCGGCCATAGCCGCCGGCGGCAGGGGCGTCGTAGCGCCACTCGCCATATTGCCGGACATAGGCGCCGCGGCCGTAGCGACGGTCATAGGCCGCCTGGTCGCGCAGGTACTGCTGACGCTTGGCCTCATAGGTCCGGCGCTGGTCGGCGTAGTCCGCGCGGCGGTCCTGATAGTCGCTCTGCTGGCGCTGGTATTCCCGCTGCTGGGCCTCGTACTGGTCCCAGGACTGCGGGTAGCTCTGCGCGCCGGCGGCGCCGGCGGTCAGGGCGATGGCGCTGGCCGTCGCGACGGCGATGAGGTGGCTCTTCATGGTGTTCCGTTCCTTCCAAGGATGCGGAACGTGGAACGGCCTCCCGTAACCTTTCGACGCCCGCGCGGGGGGACCCCTCCCGACACGGTGGAAGAACGCCGTCCGGCGTTAACGGTTGCGCGGGAGGCTTCGGGGACAGTTTAAGGTGTCCCGAGGGACATCTTAAACTGTCCCCGACTCTCAGATCAGCGCGTCGCGGGTCGGCTGGCCCAGCAACACGCGGCCGGCCAGTTCGAAGATCGGGGCGGCGACCATGATGTGGTGGGTGATGACGTTGGCGTCGCGGAAGCGGCGCTGCAGGTCGTTGTCCAGATAGACCGCCGAGCCGCCCAGCATGTCGTAGGCGACCTTGCAGACGTCGGCCGAGACGTGGGTGGCGTGAGCACAGGCCAGGCGCAGGCGGGCGCGCTGCTCCAGCGTCGCGTCCTGACCGGCCTGCAGCGTCGTCCAGATCGCCGAGATGCATTCGTAGTAGTGGGCCCGGGCCGCCGACAGCGAGGCCACGGCGCGGGCGTAGTCGTTCTGGGTCACGCCGCGTTCGGCGAGGGCGCGTTGCGAGCCCTGCTGCTTCTTCTGCAGCGCCATGTTGCCCGCCGTCAGCAGCGCGCCGCGGGCGTTGCCCAGGGCCACGGCCGTGACGCCCAGCGCCAGCATGCCGAACACAGGGTATTTCGCCAGCGGCGTCTCGACCCGGGTGCGGTCGCTGTGCAGGGCGACCGAGCGGTCCTTGGGCACGCGCACGTCCTTGACCGCGAAGTCGAGGCTGCCGGTGCCGCAAAGGCCGGAGGTGCGCCAGGTGTCGATCAGCTCCACCTCGTCGGCGCGGAAGATCATCATCCGGTGGATGGGCTGGCCCTCGGCGTCGAGCATCGGGCCGTCGGGGCCCATGATCATCGCGCCGCCGGCGATCCAGTTGGCGTTCTGCGCGCCGCTGCCCCACTGCCAGCGGCCGGTGACGCGCCAGTGATCGACCTCGTCGACCGCCTTGCCCATCGGGGCGAAGACACCGGCGGAAATCACCTCCGGCGCGCCGAACACCTCGCGGGCCATCTCCGGCTCGAGGCGGTTGGCCATCGAGGCGGTGGTGGCCCCGATCATCAGGCACCAGCCGGCCGAGGCGTCGTTCTGGGCGATGAGCTCGATGGCCTGCGCCACATCGGTCGGGATGGTCTCGTGGCCGTCCAGGCTCGCCGGCAGCAGCATGCGGAACAGCCCGGCGTCGGCGAACTTGCGCGCCAGATCGGCGGGCAGCCGGCGGCCGGCCTCGATCTCGTTGGCGCGGCGGGCGACCTCCAGGGCCAGCGAAGTGGCGGCGGCGACGGCGTTGTAGGTCATCCGGGAAGCTTCCAAAGGGCGGCGAGGTTGTTGCGCTGCATGTTCGAGGAGCCGCCGACGATCGGCATGCCCAGCAGGTCGCGCACGTTGCGCTCGATATCGTAGTCGGCGGACATGGCGTAGGCGCCCATCACCCGCTGGCAGGTCAGGGCGATCTCGACCCCGGCCTCGGCGATGAACAGCTTGGCCATGCTGGTCTCCACCGCGCAGGGCCTGCCCTCATGGGCCAGGCGGGCGGCGTTCCACAGCATCAGGCGGCAGGCCTCCAGCCTGGTGCGGGCGTCGACCAGGGCGTGGCGCACGGCCTGGTGGGCGGCGATGGGCTTGCCGAACTGGACGCGGTCCTGGCTGTAGGCCCAGGCCTCCTCCATCGCCGCCTGGGCGATGCCGAAGGCGCAGGCGCTGATCTCCAGCTTCTCGATATCCAGCGCCCGGCCGGCCAGCATCTTCCAGCCCTGGTTCCACTTTTCCGGCCCACCGACGATGGCCGACAGCGGCAACCGCACCTCGTCGAAATGGACGTCGGACGACAGGGTGTAGCGCAGGTTCACGTGGTCGATGGGGGTGATGGTCACCCCCGGCGCGCCCGTCGGGATCAGCAGGAAGCTGAGGCCGCTTCGGGCGGGGGCCTCGGGGTCCGAGCGCACCAGGCAGTAGATGTAGTCGGAGAAGTCGGCGCCGGTGCACCAGCGCTTGGCCCCGGTGACGACGATCTCGTCGCCTTCGCGCCGGGCGCGGGTGGACACCTGCGACAGGTCGCCGCCGACGTCGGGCTCCGACAGACCATAGGCGAAGAACAGCTCGCCTCTGGCCAGCTTCGGCAGCAGGTCCGCCTTCTGCTCGGCCGAGCCGTTCTCCAGGATGTTCATGCCGCCGTAGAAGGCGCACTGGATGAAGGGGCCGGCGAGGAAAGAGCCGGCGCGGCACAGCTCCTCGATGGCGGCGACGGCGGCCAGGATGTCGGGGCCCGTGCCGCCGTACTCTTCCGGCACGGTCAGACCGCAGAGACCCAGGTCGGCCAGCTGCCGGAACAGGTCGCGCGGGAAGCTGTGGGTGCGATCCCACTCGCGGCGTTTCTCGCGCGGCGCCTTCTCGGCGATGAACCGCTGCAGGATCGAGCGGAGCTCGGTGACGTGGGAGGGTTCGGGGGGCAGGCTCATGCGCGGCCTTTCCGAGGGGACAGTTTAAGATGTCCCTTGGGACACCTTAAAC
>JAUSPV010000108.1 GCA_030652755.1 Caulobacter sp.
CGGTCCTGCCAGACGATGGCCGGGGCGATGGGCCGGCCGGTGGCCTTGTCCCAGACGACCACGGTCTCGCGCTGGTTGGTGACGCCGATGGCGACGACGTCCCCGGCGCGTCCGCTCTTCTCGACCGCTTCGCGCAGCACGGCGGCGGAGGCGTTCCAGATCTCGTCGGCGTCATGCTCGACCCAGCCGTCGTTCGGATAGCCCTGCCGCAGCGGCCGTCCGGCCTCGGCCAGAGCCTGGCCCCTGGTATCGAACAGGATGGCCCGGGTGCTGGTCGTCCCCTGGTCAAGCGCCACGATCACCGGATCGCCCATGCGTTTCGACTCCCCACTGTGCTTTGGTCTGGTTTAAGCATGTTTTCACGGGGATGGCGCAGGCTCATGCTGCGCCCTATCCGGGGAAGCCGGGGACGTTCCGTGACCACCGCCATCGATCCTCACAGCCTGCTGATGCTCGCCCAGAGCCGCCATCCGGCGGATCGCGAGCGGCTGCTCGAGGACATGGTCGACTATTGCGGCCAGGCCGAACTGGACGAACTGAACGCGCCGGCCATGCGCGAGATGATCGGCTCGCTGTTCATGACGCTGGTGGCCGAGGCCGAGCGCGACATCCGCCGCCGGCTGGCCGAGAAGATCGCGCCCGCCCCCTGGGCGCCCCAGGCGCTGATCAATGTCCTGGCGCTGGACGACATCGAGATCGCCGCGCCGGTGATCTCCGCCAGCCCGGTGCTGCAGGACCACGACCTGATCCGGCTGCTGGTCGAGTCGACCCTGGACCACCAGATCGCCATCGCCCGCCGCGGCCGGCTGAGCTCGCCGGTGATCGAGGCCATCCTCAAACAGGAAGAGCCGGCGGTGCTGACCGCCCTGGCCGGCAACGACACCGCCGACATCTCTCGCTCGGCGATGGAAAAGCTGGTCGACCATTCGCGCCGCGTGGCCGCTATGCGCTCGCCGCTGGCCCGCCATCCGCGCCTGTCCTCGGACATGGCCCAGCGGCTCTATCTGTGGGTCGGCCAGTCGCTGCGCACGGCGCTGGTCGGCCGCTTCCGCCTCGACCCCGCCGCCCTCGACGCCGAGCTGGCCCTGGCGGTGCGGGAGGCTCACGCCGCCGTCGACGGCCTGCCGCCGATCCAGACGCGACAGGACGCCGAGCGCGAGACGATGGAGGCCCAGCTGGTCGAGAAGCTGGCCGAGGGCGGCCAGCTGAGGCCCAGCTACCTGCTGCGCGCCCTGCGGGAGCGCCGCCTAAGCCTGTTCGTGGCCGCAATCGCCCGTCTGGGCTGTTTCGAGCCCGACCATATCCGCCGGGCCATCAACAGCGAGCACCCCGAGCTGCTGGCCCTGGCCTGCGCCGCCATCGGCGTCGACCGCGGCGCCTTCCCGACCATCCTGGAAGCTGTCCGCGACCTCAACAACGGCCGGCCCGGCGGCGGCGACGAGGGAATTCGCAGGGCCGGCGGCGCTTTTGGCCACTTCAAGGCCGATATCGCTGGCATGGCGTTCCGTCAGGCCGTCAAATCGGTCTGATGTTCAACGCAGAACCCTTTACCCGCCGCCTGACCTTCACCGCCAGCGACCGGCCCGAGGCCCAGCAGGCTCGCGAGCGGCTGGCCGAGCGCTATGGCGACGCCGGCGCCGGCGCCCAGATCATCGTCGCCCTGGGCGGCGACGGCTTCATGCTGGAGACCCTGCACGCCACGCTGGGCGACCAGAAGCCGATCTACGGCATGAACCGCGGCTCGCTCGGCTTTCTGATGAACGAGTACAGCGAGGACGGCCTGCTGGAACGGATCGCGGCGGCCGAGCGGGCGGTGATCCATCCGCTGGCCATGGTCGCGGTCGACAGCAAGCGTCGCAACCACCGCGCCCTGGCCATCAACGAGGTCTCGCTGCTGCGCCAGACGCGCCAGACCGCCAAGCTGCGCATCTCCATCGACGGCAAGGTGCGGATGACCGAGCTGGTCTGCGACGGCGCCATGGTCGCCACCCCGGCCGGCTCCACGGCCTACAACCTGTCGGCCCACGGCCCGATCATCCCCATCGACGCCAAGGTCCTGGCCCTGACGCCGATCAGCGCCTTCCGGCCCCGGCGCTGGCGCGGCGCCCTGCTGTCGCACACCGCCCGCGTCACCTTCGAGGTGCTGGAGGCCGACAAGCGGCCGGTCAGCGCCGTGGCCGACAATGTCGAGGTGCGCGACGTGGTGGAGGTGCATGTCTCCGAAGACCGCTCGATCAGCCTGGCGATGATGTTCGACGCGGGTCGCAGCCTCGATGAGCGGGTGCTGACCGAGCAGTTCAGCGGCTAGCCGCCAGGGACGCCGGTCCTGCCCCACCCGAAAGCGAAGCCTGCTGCGACTTCCGGTCGCAATCCGGAAAACGGCCGTCTCATTCGTTGTTAACAACAGCCCCGGTATCCTGTGGATGTAAACGCCATAGGAGGCGAGCGTGAGTGACAACTCTTCCGTTCAGGTGATCCAGACGCCGAACGTCCTGCGACTCAAGGTCGGGGGGCGGTTCGGCGGCATCGACGCCGCCGCGATCGCCAAGGCCGAAGCCGCGCTCAAGAGTCTGTCCGGCAACTTCACCCAGTGGCTGAACGAAGAGCTGGCCAAGCTCGAGGAGGCCCGCGCCAGGGTCCACACCGACGGCCTGACCACCGAGACGGCGGAACTGCTGTATCTGCGCGCCCACGACCTGAAGGGCCTAGGCGCCACCTACGAGTTCCCGATCGTCACCCGCATCGCCGGCTCGCTGTGCAAGCTGATCGATGACGACGACAAGCGCCACAGCGCCCCGATGTTCCTGGTCGACGCCCATATCGACGCCATCAAGGCCGCCGTCCGCGCCGACATCCGCGACGACAGCCACCCGGTCGGCCGCAAGCTGGCCGAGGAACTGGAAGAGCGGGTCAAGGCGTTCGCGGCCTGACCGGGAGGGTCAGGTTCGGCCCTCCTCGTCGAGCGGCGACGTCGGCATCCTGACTCACGCGCAATGGCCACGATCGCCCCAAAGCGGGCGTCGTCAGACGACAACCTTCGACCCCGAATCGGCGTCTACACTGAACGTGCAACGCCCGCTTTAGAGACAGGCTCGCCGCACGCCATCAGTCGTCCAGCGAACCAGGGGCTCCTCACATGCCAGCCCCCCCACGCTGGTCGTGGGTTCGCACCCAGGAATACAGCATGGAGCCTCCGATCAGGGCCAAGGTCGCCATCAGGGACCATTGCGGCTCCAGGTATGGCACCAACGGCGCGCCGGTCGCGTCCTTCCAGGCTTTGTAAAGCCCGAAGTTCCAGATGATCTTCGCCCCGATCAGCACCAGAACCATCGACAGCCCGTACTTCAGGTATTTGAAGCGAGCGACAGCCTCGGCGAGCATGAAATACATCGATCTCAGGCCCAGTATCGCGAAGATGTTGGAGGTGTAGACGATGAAGGGGTCCTTTGTGACCGCGAAGATCGCCGGCACGGAATCGACCGCAAAGATCACGTCCACGACTTCCACCATAACCAGAGCCAGAAACAGCGGTGTCGCGAACAGCAGCAGTCGACCTGAACCCTCGGGATCGGGCTTCAGGACGAAGAAGTTGTGATTATCGATCGTGTCGGTGATCCGCATCCGCTTCCGAAGTAACTTCAGCACGGGGTTCTGGTTCAGGTCCATCTCGCTTTCGCCGCCGAAGATCATCTTCCAGCCGGTGAAAATCAGGAAGGCCGCGAATATGAAAAGGACCCAGGTAAACTCGTTCACGATCGCCGCACCCAGCGATATGAAGATGCCTCGAAACACTATCGCGCCCAGAATACCCCAGAACAGCACGCGATGCTGGTACTGGCGCGGCACGGCGAAAAAGGTAAAGATCAGCCCGATGACAAAAATGTTGTCGAATGCGAGAGCTGTCTCGAGCAGATATCCGGTGAAATACTGCAGAACCGCTTGCTGATTGAGGTTATCAGCACTCATGTAGTATCGCGGATCGGGCTCATAGACGAAGTAGACGTACGCGCCAAACGCGACAGCGATCGAGGCGAACGACGCCCACATCGCCGCGGACTTCCTTGCGGAGATAACACCGTCCTTGCTGTTCACGACCCCGAGGTCGAGCCACAAGAGAAATCCGATAAATCCGAGAAACCCGATCCAGAGCCAGATCGGTTGGCCGACATAGGTCGCAGCAAGAAACGGAAGGGATTCAAGCATCCCGCACCCCAAGAGTTTTCATGATGGCGCTGCGTTGCGCCGATCCATGCGGGGATCCGACATCGCAGCCAACGCCTCGGCTGCCAGAGGGGCCCGGACCCGTGGAGCCTGTTCCATTGACGACTGAATCCTGCCCCGTCAACAGGGCCGCAGATCCCGGGCCTGGAAGAATGCCGGATCACAAGGCGCTGAAGAGTTGAGTCGTCAGGCCCGCAGATGGCCCAGCCTTGTCTGTGTCAGGTCGCCGGATTGCTGGAGACCAGACCTGCCGGGCGCGTACCGGTCAATGTCGCCCCCCGTCAGGCCCTCGCCCCACCTTACTCTCGGGACTCCAACGGCGTCGCGCCGTGAAGCGGTCCGCATCGTTTCGTTTATGAGCACCAGACCTAGGCCCTGATATTGCTCATCGGCTCTTCAATGGCCCCGTAGCCGGCGTCCGGCGGGATTACCAGCACGGCTCCGCCCTCGCGGCGCTCGACGACCGGCAGCACCGGCACCAGCGTCCGCGCGGCGGCCTGGGCTATGGCGTCGCTGGCGCTCTGCGCCTCGGCCAGCAGCTTCAGGTTCATGCGGGTCGGGAAGATGATCGTCCGCTCGCCGGCTTCCTCGAGCCGAAGGGCCTGGGACGGCGCGATCCACTCGGCCTCGACCGTTTCCCAGCCGTCACAGACGGCCAGCTGCTCGCCGGTGGCCCGCACGACATAGAACCAGGTGTCGAACCGCTTGGGCATCATGTCCGGCGTGATCCAGCGGGCGAAGGTTTCCAGCGCCCCGAGATCGAGCCGGACTTCCAGCTCGCGCACCAGATCGAGGAACGGCCGCTCGTCCTTCGCGACGGCTTCACGGGCGGCGGCGGCGCGCTCGTCGCCGCAGAACGGTCTGCCCTGGTGGTCGGCGGCGATGATGATCGCGGCTTCCTCATAGGCCTCGCGGATGGCGGCGATGCGCAACGGGCGCTCGGCGGGGTGGACGCCCTCCCAGCCGGTGACGTGGCCGGCCCAGGCCTCGTCATGGTCGCCGGCGTGGGTCTTGCCGCCCGGAAACACCAGGGCGCCGGAGGCGAAGTCGATCTGGTGGTGCCGCTTGACCATCAGGACCTCGAAGGTCGGGTCATCGCGGACCAGCATGATGGTGGCGGCGGGGCGGATCTGGACGGCGTCGGAGCTCATGGACGCAGGATCGGACTCAAACGTCTGTTCGGCAAGGCTCACGCAACGTCAGCGGCGGTCCTGCTCTGGCGCGAGATGCGGTCCATGCGGTCGAGCAGGTAGTCGACGTCGTCGCGGGAGGTGTTCTGCGGCTGGGTCAGGAACCGCTGCAGCATCCGCTCCTGAAAGCGCTCCTTGTCGCGCAGGCCGCCATCGAACTCCATCGAGTGCCAGGTGTCGACGCCGGCCCGGAAGGCGGCGAACAGTCGCGTCGGCAGCCCGGCCCGCTCGTAGATGGCGCGCAGGCCCAGCGGGCCGGCGTCGTGGATCATCAGCCATGTGCGGTGGTGCGGCACCCCGGACAGCTCGGCCAGGCCACACTCGAAGAAGGTCATGTGGCCGTGGGCCAGCACCCGCAGCAGCAGCGACGGCGTCAGCCGGCCGGCCTTGTTCAGATGGCCGGCGAAGGCCTTGGGATCGGCGGCGCGGCCGGCCTGGTCGACCAGATCGACGGTGGCGCGCTCCTTCGCGCCCATGGCGATCTGCAGCGCCACTTCCGGCGACAGGGCGTGATGGCTGAGCAGGTGCTCGCGGACCTGTTCGCTGACCAGATCGATCAGCCGCTCGGTGACCGACAGCGGCAGGACGTTGCGGTAGGCGACGGCGGCCAGAACCCGTTCGGACTTCTCGAACCGCGCGATGGCGCTCTGGAGGGTTCGTTCGGAGAAGGTGGCGTTGTCGTTGGCGCAGACGGCCTCGACGGCGCTTTCGCTGCCCAGCTCGACCAGGGCGGTCGTGACCTTTTCCGACAGCTTCGGGCGCTTGGCGATGGCCACCTGCCGCACCGGCCCGCCGAGGCGCACGATCTCGGTCAGGTCGTCGTCGGTGAACACCGGCGAGAAGTTGAGCACCGGCAGGGAGATCGACTCGACGTCCCGGGCCAGCCGCATGGCGACGTCGTGGGGCAGGACGTCGGAATTCTTCAGCGTCACGGCCAGGGCGCGACGGACCAGTTCGGCGGCGTCGGCGGCCATCACCCGCAGGATTTCCTGGGCCTGGGCGCGCTCCTCCTCGTCGAGCACGCCCTTGTCGATGATCCGGCAAAGCTTGTGCGCGGCGACCGCGCGTTCGTCCGCCGTCGCCCCCTTGAGCAGGGTGCGAAGATCAATGTCCGTCAATGCGGCCCGCGTAACGCTCATGCCGAAACAGCCCCTCCGTCAGCGACGCAGCTTCCATCATGAGTCGTTAGGCTTAACGAAGACTGACTGGCGGTTAACGCTTTCGCGTAACGGCCTGCAAACCCGGGCGCCCTACCCTTCGCGCGCCAACGAAGGGTTCCAGACAGTGTTCGCATTCCTTGCGCCCGCCGCGCGTTCGACCCCCGCCGGCGAGTCCGTCACACTCCAGTCGCTGGAGGCCCAGCGGGGCCTGCTGCCCTACGCCCTGGCCTTCTTCGCCGTCAGCCTGCCGATCTATGTCTGGGCCGGATCGTTCGCGACCAACAGCGTCTGGATGACCGCGACCTTCGCGGTGTTCGCCATCAACTGGGGCGCCTTCTACTTCGCGGTCGACTGGTTGCGCAGCGACGCGGCCGCGGACGTGGCGCGGCGGATGCGCGTTCAGGTGCTGTGCGGTCTGCTGTGGTCGGGAACCTGCGCGCAGATCGCCGCCTTCGCGGACGGCGCCGGACCCGTGCGGGAAGCGCTGCTGATGATCGCCCTGGCCGGCGCGGTGGCCTGCTTCTTCTTCACCGCCCCTGTCCTGCCGGCGCTGCTGATCGTCGGGCCCGCCGCCGCCGCGGGCCCGCTGATCGCGCTGTTTCGCGCGCCCGACAGCCGCCCGGAAGCGGCGCTCGCCTGGGGCGCGGTGGCGCTGACCATGGCGCTGTGCCTGATCCTCAACCGCCTGCTACGCGGCCAGTTCGCCATGGCGGCCGAGCGCGAGGCGCTGATCGCCGAGCGCGCGTCCTCGCTGGAGAAGGCCGAGAAGCTGGCCCGGTCCAAGTCCGACATCGTCTCGACCCTGAGCCACGAGATCCGCAACGGCCTGACCGGCGTCACCCATGTGCTGGCCGCCGCCGTCGGCCAGGGCGGCCGCGCCGCGCCGTCGCGCGAGCAGCTGACCGCCGCGCTGGACGCCGCCAACGATCTGGTCTCGGTGCTCAACGCCACGCTGGACTCGGAAACGGCCGAGGCCGGCCGCCTGAACCTGGAGCGCGAACCGTTCGACCCGGTCCGCCTGACCCGCGATCTGGTGCTGCTGAACCGGCCGCACGCGGCGGTGAAGGGCGTGGAGCTGGTCTTCCACGTCGATCCGGCGCTGGAGAACGCTCGTCAGGGCGCCGTCGTCGCCGACGTCACCCGGGCCCGTCAGGTCCTGTCCAACCTGATCGGCAACGCGGTGAAGTACACCCTGCGCGGCCGCATCGAGGCGCGGATCGAACTGCGGGACGGCGACCGCATCGCCATCGCCGTGGCTGACACCGGGCCGGGGCTGTCGGTCGACGAGCTGGAGCAGGCCTTCGAGCCGTTCCGCCGCATCGAGCGCACCGGCGCGGGCATCCCCGGGGCCGGGCTGGGCCTGTCGCTGGCGCGGCGGCTGGCGGCGTTGATGGACGGCTCCCTCGTGGCGCAGAGCGCGCTGGGCGTGGGGAGCTGCTTCACCCTGACCCTGCCCTGGACCCCGGACGCCGAGATCGGCGACGACGGCGCCGCCGAGACGGCCATGCTTGTCACCGCCGGCAGCGCCGGCCGTCCGCTGCGGGTGCTGGTGGCCGAAGACGACGCCCTGAACGCGGCCATGCTGCGGGCCATCCTTGAACAGCTCGGCCACCAGGTCGTCCATGCCCACAATGGCCGGCGGGCGCTGGAACTGGCGCAGCTGGCGGACTTCGACCTGCTGATGCTGGACGGGCGCATGCCGCACATGGACGGTCCCCAGACCATGGCCGCCGTCCGGGCGCTGGAAGGACCGATCTCCGCTGTGCCGATCATCGCGGTGATCGGCGGCGACGCCGACGAGGCGCGGCGTTGCCTGGACTCCGGCGCCGACACCGTGCTGCGCAAGCCGGTCACGGTGGCGGGCGTGGCCCGAGCCGTCGCCGACGCCGCCGCCCGGGCGCGACCCGAGCTCCTCGGCGCCCGTTCCGCCGCGTAAGACCCTTTCGCGCCTCCGGCCGCCCGGCCATGATGCCCGCCAACAGAAAAGCGGGAGGAACCGGGCGTGCTTCAGGGCCTGAAAGTCGTTGAACTGGCTACCTACATCGCCGCCCCCGGGGCCGGCGGGATCATGGCCGACTGGGGCGCGGACGTGGTCAAGATCGAGCCGCCGCGCGGCGACCCCATGCGCAAGTTCTTCGACGGCATCACCGTGGGCGAGCACGGCAATCCGGTGTTCGAGCTGGACAATCGCGGCAAGCGCGGCGTGGTCTTCGACGTCGGCAATCCCGAGGGCCGTGAAGCGGCGCTGAAGCTGATCGCCGGTGCGGACGTCTTCCTGACCAACGTGCGGCCGGGCGCCCTGAAGCGGGCGGGACTGGACTGGGAGACGCTGCACGCGGCCAACCCCCGCCTCGTCTACTGCAGCCTGACCGGCTACGGCCTGCAGGGACCGGACGCCGACCGGGCGGGCATGGACGTCGCCGCCTTCTGGTCGCGGGCCGGGGTCGGCGCCCTGACCGCGCCCAAGGGCGTCGAGCCCTTCCCGATCCGCACCGCCATGGGCGACCACATCACCTCGCTGGCGACGGTCTCGGCCATCCTGGCGGCGGTCTACGAACGCAACACCACCGGCGTCGGCCGACTGGTCGAGACCTCGCTGCTGCGCACCGGCGTCTATTCGATCAGCTCTGACATGGCGATCCAGCTCCGGTTCGGGAAGCTGGCCTCGACCCGGCCGCGCCACCAGGCGGTGCAGCCGCTGGCCAACTTCTTCAAGACCGCGGACGAGCGCTGGATCTGCCTGCTGGTCCGCACCGGCGACACCGACTGGCCGCAGATCGCGGCCGCCGTCGGCCATCCCGAGATGGTCGAGGATCCGCGCTTCGCCACCGGCCGGGCCCGCCGCCAGAACACCGAGGCGCTGGTCACCATCATGGACGAGGCCTTCGCCGCCATGACCTACGAGGAAGCCGCCGCCCGGCTGGACGCGCAGGACGTCACCTGGGCCCCCTACCAGCTGCCGCGCGACCTGGTGGACGATCCCCAGGCCGAAGCGGCCGGCTGCTTCGTGGACACGCCGGACGGCGCGGGGGGCAGCCGCCGCGCGCCCGCCTCGCCCGCCCGGTTCGAGGGCTACGACGACACGCCCAGGGGCCCCGCCCCCGACCTTGGCCAGCATACGGCCCAGGTGCTGGCGGAACTCGGCTACGACGCGGCCGCCATCGCCGCCCTGACCGCCGCGGGCGCCGTGCGATGATCTGGAAGCCCGTGGAGCCGTCCGCCGGACGCAGCGCCCTGAGCTTCCTGGCGTTGCGCCTCACCCTGGCCGGGTTGATCGCCGCCCATGGCTGGGCCCGACTGCTGGCCGGGGGCGTGGCGCCGTTCGGCGACTTTCTGGAGAGCGGCGGCTGGCCACTCGGATTCTGGATCGCCGCCGCCATCACCGGTCTGGAGATTGCCGGCGCCCTGGTGCTGGCCATTGGCCGGCTGATCCTGCCGCTGACGCTGGCCTACGCCGCCATCTACGCCATGGGCATCGTGCTGGTGCACGCCAAGGCCGGCTGGTTCGTCGTCGGGCTCGGCCGCAATGGCGCCGAGTACAGCGTGCTGCTGATCGTCTGCCTGCTGGCGGTGGGGCTGCGGTACTGGCCGGCGCGCAAGAGCGGCTAGCGAGCGTCCTTGCGCGCCTCCGACAGCACCCGCAGCATCTCTGACGTCAGCAGCGACGAGCCCAGGCCCCGCGAGCCGGTCGAGCCGGAGCCCGTCCCGATGTCGCCGCCCTGAGGCCCGCGCAGGATGAACTCGACCAGCGCGTCCTGCTGCTGGCGGGCGGTCTGGTCGGCGCGCCGGGCCGAGGCGTACTCGACAAAGCCCAGCTCCGGCGCCGGAGGCCGGGGAGTCACCGCCCCGCCGCCGCCGGTGGTGCGCGTCAGGTTGCTGTAGACCTCGGAGACCGTCAGGCTGCGGCCATCCCGGTAGAAGATCGAGCGGTTGGCGGCGGCCGCTTCCGGGAAGTAGGCCGCGGCCGAGGCGCCGGGACTGGCCTGCATGGCCTGGATCAGCCGCGCGGCTCCCTGCGGCCCCAGGAAGTGGGCGGCATACAGCTCGCCGGCCGTCGGCTGGCGGCCGATGCGGCCAGACAGGTAGGCGGCGTTGTCGGAGGTCATCTCGCCAACCATGAGCGAGGCGGCGTGCGGATCGAACCGCAGGTTCATCACCGCTTCGCGCGCCTCGGCGCCGCTGACGCGGTAGCGGCCGTCCTTCCCCTGCACGATCAGGTCGGAATAGCGGGCATAGCCGTACTTGGCGCCGTGCTTCTTCAGCGTGGACAGCCAGGTCTGCTCGACGAACTGGAACAGGCCGGCCGCCGACGAGGTCTGGGCCTTGGCGCGGGGGTTGTAGCCGCTCTCGCGGTTGGCGGTGCGCATCAGGAACGAGAAATCAACGCCCGTCGCCTGCGACGCGCGCTGGATGGCCGCCTCGACGACTCCACGGATTCCTTCAACCGCCATGCCTGTAGGTCGCCCTTTATGGTTAAGGCGTGATTAACCATGCCCGACCGCAAAACGAACGTTCGATGTAATTGCTTCGCAAATACACAAATCCCGTTGCCGGATTCCCGGATCGGGAGGACGCTTCTGTCAGTCACAACAAGACCCAAGGGAGGGTCGCCATGGTTGCTCACGTCGCCTCGTCACCATTCGATGGAGGGCGGCGTCGTCGCCCCCTCTCCCCGGCCACGGCCATCGCGCTGGGCCTGTCGGTCGCGGTCCATGTCTCCATCGGCGCCTACATGGCCTACAAGCAGTTCAACCCCGTCTTAGAGCTGCCAAATGTCGACCCGGCCATTGATGGCGAGATCTGGAACCCGCCGCCGCCGCCCGAGCCCGATGCGGTCAAGCCTGATGTGGCCCGTACGAAGAGCTCGACGGTGAAAATCCATGTCCCGACGCAGGCCCACCCGGTCACGGTGGACTCGCTTGTCGCCACACAATCCGATCCGGTGAAGGGCGATCCGGTCGGGCCGGTGACGACGCTGATCGACCCCGGGCCGATCACGACCGGGGGCATCGAGGTCCCGGCCATCCCGATCGTCACCCGTCCCGACTGGATCAGGATGCCGGGCGCCAGGGAGTTCGACCGCTACTTCCCCGAGCGCGCCGCCCGCATGGGCGTCAGCGGATCGGCGACGCTCGCCTGCCTCGTCGCCGCCAACGGCGCCGTCGGCAGCTGTGAGGTCATCAGGGAGGAGCCGGGTTCGATGGGCTTCGGCAAGGCGGCGCTCAAGCTCGCGCCCTTCTTCCGCATGAAGCCGCAGCTGGTTGACGGCAAGCCGGTCGACGGCGCGGTGGTGAAGATCCCCATCCGCTTCGAGGCGGCCGACAGCCGCGGCTAGAGCATTTTCCGGCGAAGTGGATGCCGGTTTGCCGCCAGAAAATGCGTCAAAACAAAGGTCTAGAGCATTTCACCGACCCAGTTGGATCGGAAAATGCTCTAGCAACGGCGGGGACCTGCGCTTCAGTGCGTGTCCCCAGTCGTCCGTCCGAGCGGTTGGCATCCTGTCTCGCAGGACAGTCGTCGCCTGATCGACGACGCCTCAACTCGATCTTGGGTGGAGATGAATACCATGATACCCTCATGGGCGCATGGTCCTGCCGGGCCAAGGGGGAATAGAGATGCCATACAAAGCTGTACCGTTCGAACCCAGCGTTGCAGGCGGCAGCACGGCAAGCGTGGCCGCCGCCCTTGAAGCGATCATCAGTTCTGAAGCCGGTGCGGGATGGGAGTATGTTGCTCTTGAGAACCACAGCACCGTCGTCCCTGGCGATGCGGGTTGCTTCGGCTTCGGGGCCACGGCGGCTTATCCGAAGACCTTCTCAGTGATCGTGTTCCGCCAGTGAGGTCAGCGCTTCTCGGCGCGATACGGCTCTATTGGCGATTATGTCCCGACCGTTGGAGAGGCAGGTGCCTCTTCGCCGTCTCCTGCTCGAAACATGTCCACAGCGTGACCCGCGACCTCGGAGCCGTAGCTGGTCTCAGGGCGTTGCGGAGACGCATGGCGTCTTGCCGTCCAGGCTACAGCGTACTGAATGTTCGCGACGAGCTTGGAGGGCCACTGCTTCGTCTCGTCGACGGAACAATTCTCGCAAGCCAGGATTTGTCGGCCCGAGCAAGGCAGGCCGCCGGCCTCGCTGAAGTGCACGCCCCCGCCCTCAGTAGCTCTTCGGCAGGCCGAGCACCTTCTCGCCGATGAAGTTGAGGATCATCTCGCGGCTGACCGGGGCGATGCGGGCGATCATCGCTTCGCGCAGGTAGCGCTCGACGTCGTATTCCTTGGCGTAGCCCATGCCGCCGTGGGCCAGGACGGCGGACTCACAGGCGCGGAAGCCCGCCTCGCCGCCCAGGTACTTGGCGGCGTTGGCCTCGGCCCCGCACTCGCGTCCGGCGTCGAACAGCGCGGCGGCCTTGAAGCCCAGCAGGTTGGCGGCCTCGAGCTCGGCCCAGGCCCTGGCCAGCGGATGCTGCACGCCCTGGTTCTGGCCGATGGGCCGGCCGAACACGACCCGCTCGTTGGCATAGGCCGCCGCCTTGCGCAGCGCCGCCCGGCCCAGGCCCACGGCCTCGAGACCGAACAGGGTGCGCTCGGGGTTCAGCCCGGCCAGCAGGTAGTGGAAGCCCTTGCCTTCCTCGCCGACCAGATCCTCGGCCGGGACCTGCAGGTCCTCGATGAAGAGCATGTTACATTCAACGGCCTTGCGGCCCATCTTCGGGATCGGTTTGGCGTCGATCCGGGCGCGGTCGAAGTCGGTGTAGAACAGGCTCAGGCCCTGCATCGGCTTGGCGACCTGGTCCTTGGGCGTCGTGCGGGCGATGATCAGGATCTTGTTGGCCCGCTGGGCCATGGTCGTCCAGATCTTGCGGCCGGTGATCCGGTAGCCATTGCCATGCTTCTCGGCCCGGGTCTCAAGGCTGGAGGTGTCCAGCCCGCTGTTGGGCTCGGTGACCGCGAAACAGGCCTTGTCCTCGCCGGCGATGATGCGCGGCAGGTGACGTTGCTTCTGCTCTTCGGTGCCGAACTTCACCACCGGCATCAGACCGAAGATGTTGAGGTGAATGGCGCTGGCCCCGGAGAAGCCCGCGCCCGACTCGGCCACCACCTGCATGACGTGGCAGGCCTCGGTCAGGCCCAGGCCCGCGCCGCCGAACTGTTCCGGCATGGCCACGCCCAGCCAGCCGCCGGCCGCCATGGCGGCGGCAAAGGCTTCGGGAAAGTCGCCGGTCTCGTCGGTCTTGCGCCAGTACTCGTCGTCGAAGTCGGCGCAGATGCGGCCCACGGCCTCGCGGATGGCTTCCTGTTCCTCGGTCGGCCAGAAGGTGGACATGCGCTATCCCTGTTGTCTGTCAAACCGGCGCGGGTCGAGCCGCGCGGCGAAGGGTCCCGGATCGTCGCCCGCGACATAGGCCGCGACGACCTGTGCGACAAGCGGCGCCAGCAGCCAGCCGTTGCGTCGCGCGCCGACCGCCAGCAGCACGCCGGGCGCCGCGCTGCGCCCCACCATCGGCAGACCGTCGGGCGTCGCGGCCCTGACCCCCGTCTCGGCGCGGACCTCCAGGTCCGCCAGCTCGGGCAACAGGGCTTTGGCGGCCTCCCGCAGGGCCGCGACCCTCGCGGCGTCCACGACCCGGTCGTCGACACCCCGCTCCATGCTCGCCCCGACACTGGCTCCGGCGGCGTCGGGCACGATGTAGACCCCATCCCCCCGGATCACCGGCCCGATGTCCGGCCCGCCCGACAGACGCAGGATGTGGCCCTTGATCGGCTCCAGCAGAGCCAGTTCCGGCGCCAGGCCGCGCCGCTCCGCGCCGGTCGCCAACACCAGAAGCGCGCCGTCGCCAGGCGCTTCAGCGCGGGCTTGCTCGAACCGGACGCCGCAGGCCTCGGCCGCCGAGCGCAGGGCCGCCAGCGCGGGGCGTGGCGACAGGCGCCAGTCCTCCCGCGTATAGACCCGGTCCCCGTAGATGCCGGCCGCGGCGCCCAGCGCCTTCAGCCGCGCGGCCACCGCGCCGATGTGCTCGCCGTGGTAGGCGGCGCCAGAGCGGTCCAGCCCGATGCCGACCCGCTCCGCCAGCTCGGGCCAGAGGTCGCGCGCCGCCAGCAGCAGGTCGAGGTGATCAGCCGACGTCGCGTCCAGGGCCGTCTCGAAGGCCGGCGCCAGCATGCCGGCCGCCACGCCCGACGCGTTGTCGCCCGGCGCCGCGGGGTCGCGCACCGTGACCTCGGAGCCGCCCCGGGCCAGCTCCAGTGCGATGCACAGGCCGAGCGCCCCCGCGCCCGCCACCGTCACCCTTGCGCCCGTCAGTGTCGCCATGCCCCGCAATCGGCGACAGGAGGCGGGCGCGTCAAGCGCCGGCGCACGGAACTTCCACCGGGCGCGGCGATTTTCTCCGCGACTGGAGACGTCCCATGGCCGCCACCGAAGCCCTCGCGCCAGCCCTTCCACCGGCCCTCGACAGGCTGACCCGCTCCGTGCTCCAGGCCGCCTGCGACCGCGACCTTGCGATCGCGACGGCCGAAAGCTGCACGGGCGGGTTGCTCGCCTCGTTGCTGACCGACGTCCCCGGCTGTTCGCACGCCTTTGATCGAGGCTTCGTCGTCTACACCGAAGAGGCCAAGCGGGACCTGCTGGGCGTTCCGGCGCGGCTGCTGGAGCAGCATGGCGCGGTCTCGGCCGCGGCGGCGAAGGCGATGGCGGAAGGCGCCCTCGCGCGCTCGAAGGCGCAGATCGCGATCTCGGTGACGGGTTACGCGGAAAGCCCTCCCGGATGTGAGGGCGAACCGGGACTGGTCTACCTCGCCTGCGTGCGACACGGTGTGCCGGCAGTGGTTCGCCGCGAGCGCCTCGGCGACATCGGCCGAGCAGAGGTGCGGCTCGCCTGCCTGGAGGCGGCGCTCGAAATGCTGCGGGACGCGGTGGGTTAGGGTCGCCAGACCACGCCGATCCGCACGGTTCGCGGCTGGTCGTAGCTCTCGATGCCGTCGAAGGTCTGCGCCGTCTCGACGGCGGCGTCGGTGATGTTCTCGGCGGACAGGTAGAGGTCGACAGCCGGCGTCAGACGCCAGTCGGCGCGCAGATCGGCCGAGGTCGCCGCCGACAGGGCCCGGGTGTTGAGGTCGTCGTCGAAGCGGTCACCCTCGTGCCGCACGGCGAGGCGCAGGGTCAGGGGTGCGAGGGGCGTCCAGACGGCCTCGGCGCTGATCGCCAGCTCCGGCGTCTGGGCGGGGCGCAGGCCGGTCAGCTGCGGCGCGGCCGAGCCGCCGTCGACTTCCGCGCGCGTCCAGGCGCCGGAGAGCTTCAGCCGCAAGCGGTCGCTGACCGTCCAGCCGAGATCGGCCTCCAGGCCCCAGGCGTCGACGTCGCCCGCGTTCTGGCGCTGGCGCAGCACGCCGCCCGCCGGGATGAATCCACCGGCGGGAAGCGCGGGGATGATGCCCGGGCCGACGCCGATGGTGACATTGGTCACCGCGCCCTCCAACCGGTTGGCGAACAGGGTGGCGGACCAGTTGACCGTCCCCTCCCCGCCAAAGCCGAGCTCAAGACCGTAGAGGACCTCCGGCTCCAGACCCGCGTTGGCCTCGGTGATGTCGTTTCCGACCCGGAACGGGCGGTGCAGCTCGTTGAGCGTCGGCGGCCGGAAACCGGCGTAGGCGGCGGCGCGCAGGAAGCCCTCGCCAAGGTCGCGCCTGACCCCGGCCCGCGCGGTCGGCTGCCAGCCGTCGGCGTCGTGAGGCTTGAGGTCCAGGGTCGTGGCCGAGGTCGCAAGGTCGCGCTCGACCCGCTCGCCGTCGAAGCTGGCCCAGCGGTCCAGGCGCACGCCGCCGGTCAGCAGCCAGTCGCCGCTGACGCGCCAGGCCTCGCCGTAGACGCCGGCGACATACTGCGACCCGCCGGCCACCCTGCCCCGGGTGAAGGCGCCGGCCATGTAGCGGAAGCGCTCGCGGGTCTCGCCGTCGGCGTAGCGGACATCGGCGCCCAGCTCCCAGCCGCCATCGCCGGTGCTGTGTCGCAGGGCGGCGTTGAAGCCCAGGCCGATGGCCGGCGTGGCGAACTGCTCGCTGGCGGGTGTGGTGAAGGCGCGCCCGGCGCCGACGGCGGCTGAGCTGTTCTCGAAATCGCTGGACCTGGCCCAGGCCTGCAGGCGCCACTCGTTGCCGATGCCGGGCGAGGCGCCGGTCAGGGTGGCGGAGGCGGAGACGCCCGTGGCGCTGGAACTGGCGCCGACGAGGCCGCTCTCCCGCGCCTCGCGATAGCCGGCCAGACGCAGGGACAGGTCCCCGCCTGACCACTCCGGCGACCAGCGAAGCGCCAGGCTGGAGGCCTCGAAGGCCAGTGGCGCGTCGGCCGCCCCGCGCCCGGCTCCGACCGGGATCCAGCCGTCGCTGGCCTGGGCCGCGCCGACGACCATCAGGTCGCCCGCCGCGAAGGCGAGGCTGCCGCCGGCCAGGCCGCGCTCGCCGGCGAACAGTTCATACTCACCGCCGGGCGAGACGCGGGTGCGCTCGGCCAGCTGGATGGTCCCGGTCAGGGCGCCGGCGCCGTAGGGACCCGCTCCCGCGCCGCGCACGACCAGCGCCCCCTCGATCCCGGCCGGCGGCAGGCCCGACCACAGCACCCAGCCGCCGAACGGATCGTGCTGCGGCACGCCGTCCAGGGTCACCAGCGCACGCCCGGCGCCGGACCCGGCGATGGCCCGGACGGTCATGCCCTGGGTCGTCGGGTTGGACGCGACGCTGGAGGTGCGGCGGAACAGCTGCACCCCGGGAACCAGGGTCAGGGCCTCGTCCACCCGCGAGGACGCCGCCACCGTTCCCCCATCGACCGTCACCACCGCGAAGGCGGCGTCGGTCGGGGCGGGCGGAAGCCGCGCGGCCTCGACCACGACGGCTTCAACAGTGGGCGGCGGCGGCGGGACGTCGGTGAACAGGAGCATGCCTCTCGTCTACTTCGCCGGCTTGGCCGCCGCCATCCTCGCCTTCTGCGTCGTGGCCAGGGAGAGCACGTACTGACGCACCTCCTCGGCCTGGCCGGCGGTCACGTACTGCTTGAACGAGACCATGCCGTTTTCGATCCGGTCGCCGTCGATGACCACGCCTTTCCAGACCGCCGCGTCGGTCGTAACCGGCGAGAAGCGGAGGTCAGGGATCGAGAAGTCCGACACCGCGCTCGCGCCGTGGCAGACCGAGCAGTAGTTGGCGAAGGTCAGGTTGCCGGCCGCGATCTGCTGCGGCGTGGCGGTGACGGGCGGCAGGTCCGGGAACTCGCGGGTCGAGACCGGCCGCGGCGGCAGGGTCTTCTTGCCGCCGAGCTTGAAGACCAGCAGGCGGCGCGGGCCTTCCGAACGCGGATCGACGCCGGCTCCGGCGGTCAGGGCGAAGCCGCCGCCCCAGCCGGCCATCAGGGCGACATACTGCTCGCCGTCGATCTCGTAGGTCATCGATGGCGCGACGACGCCGGTCTGGGTGTCGAAGGACCACAGCTTGCCGCCGGTCGCCGCGTCATAGGCGGCGAACTCACCCGTCGCCGAGCCCTGGAAGACCAGGCCGCCGGCCGTGGTCAGCACCCCGCCGTTCCACGGGCCGCCGTGCGGCACGGACCACTTCTCGGTCTGGGTCACCGGGTCCCAGGCGATCAATCGGCCCTTGAGCGTCGCGCGGATGGCCTTGAGCGCCGCCTCGTCATCCGGCAGGCCCGCGACCAGCACGTCGATGCCGACGTTCCAGACGCCGGGCTGGTAGCGGAAGTTCGCGTTGGCCCCGCCCGGCTGCATGTAGGGGAACGGGATCTCCTGGGCGGGGATGTAGACCAGGCCCGTGCCCGGGTTGAAGGCCATCGGCTGCCAGTTGTGGCCGCCCAGCGGGCCGGGCATGCCGAGATTCATCCCCGCGCCGTAGCGCGCGTTGGGTGTCTCGATCGGTCGGCCGGTCGCCATGTCGACGCCGGTGGTCCAGGTCTGGGGCACGTAGTTCTTCGCCGAGATCAGTTTCCCGGTGGCCCGGTCGAGCACATAGAAGAAGCCGTTCTTGGGCGCCTGCATCAACACCTTGCGCGGCTGCCCGCCGATGGTGATGTCGGCCAGGATGATGTGCTGGGTGGCGGTGTAGTCCCAGCTTTCGCCGGGCGTGGTCTGGTAGTGCCAGACATAGGCGCCGGTGTCGGGCTTGAGCGCCACGATCGAGGACAGGAACAGGTTGTCTCCGCCGCCGGGCGAGCGGATGTCCCGGTTCCAGGGCGAGCCGTTGCCGACGCCGATGTAGAGCAGGTCCATGTCCGGGTCATAGGCCATCGAGTCCCAGACCGTGCCGCCGGCCCCGGTCTTCCAGAACTCGCCGTTCCAGGTCGGCCGGGCGATCTTCATGGCCTCGTCGGAGGCGGCGCCGTCGGTCGGCTGCTCGCCGGGCACGGTGTAGAAGCGCCACAGCATCTTGCCGGTCTTCGCGTCATAGGCAGACAGGTAGCCGCGGACGCCCAGCTCGGCGCCGCCGTTGCCGATCAGCACCTTGCCCTTCACGATCCGGGGCGCCCCGGTGATGGTGTAGGGCTTGCTCTGGTCGACGGTGACGACCTCCCAGACCTTCTTGCCGGTCTTGGCGTCGAGCGAGATCAGCCGGCCGTCCAGCGCGCCGAAGTAGACCCGGCCCTGCCACAGGGCGACGCCGCGATTGACGCTGTCGCAGCAGGCCTTCACGCCGGTCTTGCGCGGCACCTGCGGGTCGTGTTCCCAGAGCAACTTGCCGGTCTTGGCGTCGAAGGCCCGGACGATCGACCAGGACGAGGTGGTGTACATGACCCCGTCGGCGACCAGGGGCGTGGCCTCGATGCCGCGGTTCTCGGGCAGGTCGTAGCTCCAGACCAGCCCCAGGTCCTTGACCGTCGTCTTGCTGATCTGCGTGAGCGGACTGAAGCGCTGCTCGCCGTAGGTGCGGCCGTGGGTCAGCCATTCGCCCGGGCTGTCGTCGGCCGCGGCGATCCGCTTGCCGTCGATGTCAGCCGTGCCGCTTCCACAGCCGGCAAGCAGGGTCGCGGCCGCAAGTGCGGCCGCCAGGGCGATGCGCCTCATCCGTCGTCTCCTCATCGCACCGCGTCTGTCGCGCGGAGTCGCCAAGAGTATGCGAACGCTCCGTCAGGTCATGCAAGGCGTTGGCGCAACCTGGCCAGCATCGGCCGCTCGATCCACAGGTAAGTGGCCAGTCCGCCGACGATCGCGACCGCCAGGGCCAGCGGCACGAACACGGGCGGGTTCCAGGCGCCGATGGTCATGGCCAGGGCGCCGATGGTCAGGGTGTGGGTCAGGTAGATCGAGTAGGAGGCGTCTCCCAGCAGGCCCAGCCAGCGCCACGCCGGCCAGCCGCCATCCGCCTCGACGCTTACCGCGCCGGCCACCACCAGCACGGCCGGCAAGCCCCAGATCATCGGCCGCCACAGGTCCGGATCGATCGCCGACAGCCACAGCAGCACGAACAGCGCCAGGCCCAGCCCCAGCAGCAGCCAGCCTATGGCGCGCTCCGGCAGCATCTGCTTCTGCGCCAGCCGCGCCAGCCAGACGCCGGCCAGGAACTGCAGGAACATCGGATTGAGCAGCATGACGTAGCCCGGCGGCCAGGCGAAGCCGGCGGTGGACAACACGACCAGCGCCAGGGTCAGGGCGGCGATCCGCCGG
This sequence comes from Caulobacter sp., assembly GCA_030652755.1. GTDB lineage: Bacteria > Pseudomonadota > Alphaproteobacteria > Caulobacterales > Caulobacteraceae > Caulobacter. Next base: position 20,228 of record JAUSPV010000108.1, read on the forward strand.
CGCACCGGCAGGATCAGGCAGCTGGCGAACACCAGGTAGAAGACCGCCTCGTAGTTCAGGGTCCAGCCCGGCGGCAGGATCGGGAACGGCTGGCCGTCCGGGTTCATGTGCTGGATGAAGGCCAGCGACAGCAGTACATGGTCGGCGCGAGGCTCGACCTCGGGAAAGCGTTGCGGAAAGATCAGCGCGCCCGCGACCAGCGCCAGGGTGACCAGCCAGTAGAGCGGCGCCACCCGGATGACGCGGCGGCGGAGGAAGGCCAGCGGCGTCGGGTTCCGGCCGGCGGTGACCGTCCACATGACAAAGCCGCTGATTACAAAGAACAGGTCGACGCCGGCCGCGCCGATGCTGAAGTCGATCCGCGCCCACTGGCAGGCATGGAACAGGGCGACCGACAGAGCCGCCATGGCTCGCAGATGCTGGATCGAGACCCATGGCCGATCCGTCGCGTCCATGGTCAGCCGCAGCCTCCGGGCATGGCGGCGACCCAGCGCCGGAGCAGGTCGACCGCTTCGTCCTGCACGAGCGCCCTGCCCAACTCGGGCATCATCGCGCCAGGGTCCAGGGAGGCGGTTCTGTAGACAAGGATCGACTCATCGGGCTTGCCCGGATGGATCCCGTACCGGAAGCCGCCGGTCCCCTGCCCCGCCGCGATCGGCGGCTTGCACAGGCCGAGGCGCGGTCCTGACGCGGCGGGCGTCAGGTACATCCCGGAGGTGTCGGCCGGCCCGGTCGGGCTGTGGCAGTGGGCGCAGTTGATGTCGAGCCAGGCCCGCGCCCGGGCGTCCAGCGGCCGGGCCTCGTCCAGCCAGTCGACGCCGCCGGGCCGCTGCGCCGGCAGGCCGCGCAGGTAGCCGATGGCCTCCAGACGGGCGAGCTGGTTGAAGCCGGTCCCGGCCACCGAGACGTCGCGGTCCAGGTGGCGCGCCTTCAGGCCGATGGGCTGCAGCGCCTTGGCGGCGTGATCGGTCGCGTGGCAGCCGCTGCACTGGTTCACGTTCGGGACCTGATAGGTGAAGCGGTCGCTGCGCCCGGCCCTGGCCAGAGTCAGGGCGATGGGCTGGCCGGTCCGCTTGAGCGTCGCCGTCTTCTGCTTCTCATCCCAGACGTAGGGCAGCGCGACCCAGTCGCCGGTCCGGCGGACCAGGATCCTGGTCTCGATCAGCCGGACCGTCGACAGGTCCAGACCCTCTCCGGTGTCCGACAGTTTCAGCCCGTCGGCCGGCGACACCGCGCCATCGGCGACTTTCCGGTAGAAGAAGGTCTTGGTGATCACCGTCCCGACCGGGAAATCGAACGCCTCCTCATCGGACCAGGTCGCGGCCTGCCCCTTCGGCATCCAGACCGTGCGCAGCTTGCCGGCGTAGTCGGTGAACAGCGGCGTGTTCAGCTCGTACGGCTGGACGCCTTCGGCCGGCGCCAGCCGGCCGTCGCGCACGCCGACCATGCCCCAGTCGGCGAGGTCCTGCGGCAGACCCTCGTCGATGAAACGCGGCTCCAGCGCTCGCGGCGAACAGGCCGCGAGCGTCAGGACCAGCAACAGGCCGACCAGCCGGATCACGACTTGCCGGGGGCCGGGATTCTCGACTCCGTCGGGATCGGCCCGGCGAACTCGACATTGGCCGCCGGCAGCGGCGGCAGCGTGCAGCGCAGCTCGACCACCTTGGGGTTCTTCGCCTTGTTGGGCAGGTCGGCGTTCAGCACCCTGGCCGCGCCGTTGTCGACGCAGATCGCCAGGGCGGGATCCGGATTGCCTCCGACGAACTTGGCCTTGTCGACATAGCCGTCCCACAACACGTCCGGCAGGGCGCCGGTCAGGCCGAACAGCGCTACGCGCAGCGCCTGCAGTTCAACGCCGTCGGGCTTGCCCCCGCCCGGCGAGAAGCGATTGCCGTGGATGTAGATGCTCTCGGGCCAGGGGTCGAAGGCCTGGGCCCTCCCCTCGCCCGCCTTGTAGCCGGCGGAGAAGAAGCTGGAGATGATGACGTTGGCCGTGTTGTTGCCGCCGATCTCGTTGTCGAAGATATCGATCTGGTCATTGGAATTGATGATCACGCCGGTGCCGGCGGGCACCGAGGCCACCGCCGTGCCCTTGCGGCCGAAGTTGGCGGTGTTGTTCCCAACCGCCCGGTTGCGGAACACCCGCGTGCCGAAGCCCGGGACCTTCAGGTTGGGCATGTTGAAGATCAGGATGCCGCCGGTGTTGTTGGTCGCCAGGTTGTCATAGACGTCGGCGTTCTGGGTGTTCTCGATCTCGATGCCGGCGACATTGAACTCGGCGCGATTGCGGCGGACCACCACATTCTGCGACTGGCCGACATAGATGCCGGCGTCGGAAGCGCCGATGGCGACGCTGTCCTCGATCAGCAGGTTCTTCACCTGCACGGGATACAGGCCATAGGCGCCGTTCGAGGTCTTCGGCCCGCCGGTCCACTCGGCGCGGACGCGGCGGATGATGACGTTCTCGGCCTCGTTGACCTTCAGGGCGTCGCCCTTGGCGTCCTCGAGCGCCAGGTCCTCGATGGTGAAGTCGGAGGCGTTGACCAGCAGCCCCTCGGCGCCGGCCGTCTGGCCCTTGAAGGTCAGGATGGTCTTGTCCATGCCGGCCCCGCGGATGGTCACGCCGTCGACCTCCAGGCTCAGGCCGCGATCGATGGCGTAGACCCCGGCCGGGATGCTGATCACGTCGCCGGGCTTGGCGTCGATCAGCTGCTGGATCAGCGTCTCCTGATAGGCCGTGTCCGGCTTGGCGGCGGTGCCGCCTCCGCCGCACCCGGCCAAGGTCAATGCCAACGCAATCGTCAGTCCGCTGAAGATGCGGCGCCTGCCCTGCCCCATGGGCGCTCTCCCGTTCCCTCGCCGGGACTCTGTCGGTTCCGGTCGCGGGGACGGTGGCACGCGGCGCGGGCGGCGGCAACGGGAGGGGACAGTTTAAGATGTCCCTTGGGACACCTTAAAC
>JAUSPV010000110.1 GCA_030652755.1 Caulobacter sp.
TACGACCAGACCTGCGCCACCGAGAAGCGCCGCCGCCGCAAGCGCGGGACCATGGCCAAGGCCCCGCAGCGCGTCTTCATCAACCCGCTGGTCTGCGAGGGCTGCGGCGACTGCAGCAAGAAGTCGAACTGCGTCTCCGTCGAGCCGCTGAACACCGAGTTCGGCCGCAAGCGGAAGATCAACCAGTCGACCTGTAACCAGGACTACAGCTGCGTCGACGGCTTCTGCCCGTCCTTCATCACCCTGGAGGGGGCGGAGAACGCCACCACCGAGAAGATGGCGGCCCTGACCGCCGACGCCACGCCACTGCCTGAGTTCGAGCCGCTGGAGGGCGTGCGCCGCATCGTCTTCACCGGCATTGGCGGCACCGGCGTGACCACGGTCGCCTCGATCCTGGCCATGGCCGCCCACATCGACGGCCGCGCCGCCAGCGTCGTGGACATGACGGGTCTCGCCCAGAAGGGCGGCTCGGTGTTCAGCCACGTCAAGATCGGCGAGCACGAGGACACCGTCGTCGGCGGCCGCGTGCCGGCGGCGACGACCGACGTGCTGATCGCCTGCGACCTGCTGGTCGCGGCCAGCCCTGACGGTCTGGCCCTGTTCTCGAAGAAGGTGACGCGGGCGTTCGGCAACGCCGACTTCTCGCCCACCGCCGACTTCGTGACCAACCGCGACGTCCGCTTCGACACCGCCCGCATGGCCCGGCGGATCTCGGCGGCGACCAAGTCCTACGAAGCTTGCCCCTCGCAGGCCCTGGCCGAGCACAAGCTGGGCGACGGCATCTACGCCAACATGATCATGCTGGGCTTCACCTGGCAGAAGGGCGTCATCCCGGTCTCCAGTCGCGCGCTGTACCGGGCCATCAAGCTGAACGGTGTCGACTACGAGTCCAACCTGCAGGCCTTCGAGGTCGGCCGGAAAGCGGCGATGGATCCGGAGTTCAAGGGCCTGCCCGAGGACTCGGTCCCGACGCCGGACACCATGCCGCTGGAGGACCTGATCGCCAGGCGCACGGCCGAGCTGACCGCCTACCAGGACGCCGGCTACGCGGCCCGCTACCGCAAGCGCGTGGACCAGGTCCAGGCCGCCGAGGCCGCCTTGAACGCCGACGACGCGCTGACCCGCGCCGTGGCCATCAACCTCTACAAGCTGATGGCCTACAAGGACGAGTACGAGGTCGCGCGCCTCTACACCGACGGCCGGTTCGCGGCCGAGCTGGCCGGAACTTTCAAGGGCGGCAAGGCCAAGGTCTGGATGTCCCCGCCGCTGATCTCGCCCAAGGGACCGGACGGCAAGCCCAGGAAGATCGCGCTCGGCGGCTGGATGCTCGAGCTGGTTTTCCCGGTGCTGACGAAGATGAAGGGCCTGCGCGGCGGACCGCTGGACATCTTCGGCAAGACCGAGGAGCGCAGGATGGAGCGCGGTCTCATCACGGCCTACGAGGCCCAGCTCGACCGCATCCTCGGCGCCCTGACGCCCGAGCGCCTGCCGCTGGCCGCCCGCATCGCGGCCGTCCCGCAGCAGATCCGCGGCTTTGGCCACATCAAGGACGCCTCGGTGAAGGTCGCGAAGGCCGACGAGGCCGCGCTTTGGGCGGAGTGGGGCTGACTGCGATCTTCCCCCATCGGGAGAGGATCAGCGCTTCGCGGCTCGCCCAGCCCTGAACCGCGCCGCCGCTGAGCTGTCGCCCGCCCGCTCCGCCGCCGCGATCAGGGTCAGGTCGATGACATCCCGCTGGGCGTGGCTGCCGCCGAAGCGATTGTCGACGCCCTGCGTGCGCTCCAGCGCCGCGATGGCGCCGCGCCAGTCGCCGTCGGCGTAGGCCGCCAGGCCGTCAACGAGCGGCCGTCCAACCAGTCGCACCATCTCGGCGTTGTCGCCCGGCGTGGCCATGGCCCGCGCCTGCGCCTCGCGCAGGGCGGCCAGCGCGTCCGCCCGCCCGGCGGCTGCGAAGGCCATCGCGGCGTGCGCGTCGTTGAAGGCGTAGGTGCTTTCGCCGACCGCCGCCGCCCACTGGTCGGCCAGCGGCGTCCAGCGGTCGCCGACGTCGACGCCGTCGAGGTGCAGCCGCCAGAGCAGGGCGCTGGCGTCGACCATGTCGTAGGCCAGCGTCGACCGGTCGCCCCAGATCGGCCCGTCGAGAAGCTCCAGCGCCCCGGCGGCGTCGCCCAGCCCCCGGTGAAACAGCGCCAGATGCCACCAGTTGTGGACGGCGAAGTAGCTGTCCCGTGTCCAGCGGTCGACGTCCTGGCGCATCCAGGCGATGCCTTCCTCGCGGCGATCCTGCATCTCCAGCACATGGGCCACCGCATGCTGGGCCCAGCTGTTGCGCGGCTCCAGGTCGATGGCCGCCCGGCCGGCGGCCTCGGCGGCGGCGTAGTCGCCGGTCTCCTCCAGCCCGAAGGCGTGCAGGCCGAGGATGGCGTGGTAGCCGGGCATGTCCGCCGTCCAGTGCGGTCGGGCCCGGCCGATCCGGTCGCGCAGCATGCCTGCGTCGCCGGTCAGGAAATCGAGCAGCTGTCCGATCTGCAGCGCCAGCGCATCGCGCGGATACTGCTCGGAGACCCGGGACAGCAGGGCGGCCGCCTCTCTGAACCGTCCCTCGACCATCGCGCCCAGCGCCGCCACATGGCCGGCCTCGCGGTCGTTGGCGGGCAGGGCTGCCGCCGCAGCGTGATAGGCCTTCGCGGCCGGCAGGGTCGCCGCATCCGTACCGGCGGCGTGCAGGTAGCCCAGGAACACCTGCGCCATGACGAAGGCCGGGCTGTCGGCGACCGCCGCCCGCAGCCGCCGCACCGGGTCGCCGATGAAGCGCTGATGATCGGCCAGCACCGTGTCGTAGAGGTCCCGGGCCGGCTCGCTGGCGCCGGTCGGGCGGGTCGGAAGGGCGATGTCGAAGGCCATGTGAGGTCGCTCGTCGTCAAAGGGCTTATTCAGCTTGGCCTGACACGGCCGTGTGGTCTACGCCATGACCATGAGCGAGTTCGATTTCGACGCCGTGGTGGTCGGGGCCGGGGCCGTGGGCCTGGCCACCGGCTATGCGCTGTCGCGGCGCGGCCTGACCGTGGCGGTGCTGGAGAAGGAGCCGGCCTTCGGGCAGGGCGTCTCGTCGCGTAATTCCGAGGTCATCCACGCGGGCCTCTACTATGCGACGGGCTCGCTGAAGGCGCGGCTGTGCGTGCAGGGTCGGCGGCTGCTCTACGCCTTTCTGGACAGCCACCACGTCGACTACCGCAAATGCGGCAAGCTGGTCGTCGCCACGGCGCCGGAGGAGGTCGCCCGGCTGGACGTCATCCTCGAGCAGGCGCGCACCAACGACGTCGAGGGCATGGAGGTGCTGACCGCCGCCCAGGCCATGGCGCTGGAGCCGGGCCTGGTCTGCCACGGCGCGCTGCTGTCTCCCGAGAGCGGGGTCTTCGACAGCCACGGCTACATGCTGGCCCTGGTCGGCGAGATCGAGGCGGCGGGCGGCGCGGTGGTCACCGCCACGCCGTTCGAGGGCGCGACCCGGCTGCCGGGCGGCGGCTTTCGCGTGCGGGCCGGCGGCGCGGCGCCGACCGACCTGACCTGTCGCCTTCTGGTCACCGCCCCCGGCCTGTCGGCCCAGGCCGTGGCGGCGGACATCGAGGGCTATCCGGCCGACCAGATCCCGGCCGGCCATTACGGCAAGGGCGTCTATTTCCGGCTGCAGGCCAGGGCGCCGTTCGAGCGGCTGGTCTATCCGCCGCCGATCCACGGCGCGCTCGGCACCCACTACCGCAAGGACCTGGGCGGTCAGGCGGTGTTCGGGCCGGACCTGCAGTTCGTCGAGACTGAGGACTATTCCGTCGACCCCGCCCGCCGGGCCGAGTTCGCCGCCTACATCCGCCGTTTCTGGCCGGCGCTGGACGAGACCCTGCTGTCCACCGACTACGCCGGCATCCGGCCCAAGCTGCATGGCCCCGGCGAGCCGCAGCCGGACTTCCGCATCGACGGCGCCGATGTTCACGGCGTCGAGGGCCTGGTCGCCCTGTTCGGCATCGAAAGCCCGGGCCTGACGTCGTCGCTGGCGGTGGGCGAGGCGGTGGCGGAGGGGTTGGGGTTGTAGCTGAAGCGTTACCTCATCCCGTCATGGTCGGACTTGTTCCGACCACCCATGAACACCGCCTTCGCCGTGCGTCCTTCGACACGCCTGCTGCGCAGGCTGCTCAGGATGACTGGAAGGGAAGGCTACCTCTCCATAGTCATGCTGAGCAGCGCCGAAGGCG
>JAUSPV010000111.1 GCA_030652755.1 Caulobacter sp.
GTTTAAGGTGTCCCAAGGGACATCTTAAACTGTCCCCTAAACTCAGAGCTTCGCCTTCGCCGCCTCGACCACCGCCTCGGCCGTGATGCCGAACTCCTTGTAGAGCCGCTCGAAGGGCGCGCTGGCGCCAAAGCCGGTCATACCGACGAAGACGCCGTCCTCGCCGATGAAGCGTTCCCAGCCGAACTTCACCGCCGCCTCGACCGCCACACGCACCTTGGCCTTGCCGATCACCTCGGCTCGGTACCTGGCGGGCTGGGCCTCGAACAGCTCCCAGCAGGGGGTGGAGACCACGCGGGTCGGCACGCCGCCGGCCTGCAGCTGCTGGCGGGCGGCCACGGCGATGCCGACCTCGGTGCCGGAGGCGAAGATCGTCACCTGGGCCGCGCCGCCCTCGGCCGCCGCCAGCTCATAGGCGCCCTTGGCCGACAGGTTCTCAGATGAGGCGACGGTGCGGGCCACCGGCGTCTTCTGGCGCGACAGCGCCATGATCGACGGCGTCGTCTTCGTCTTCAGCGCCATCTGCCAGCACTCGGCCGCCTCGACCGCGTCGGCCGGGCGGTAGACGTTGAGGTTGGGCATGGCGCGCAGGGAGGCCAGATGCTCGACCGGCTGGTGGGTCGGGCCGTCTTCGCCAAGGCCGATGGAGTCGTGGGTCATCACATGGATCACCCGCACGCCCATCAGCGCGCCCAGCCGGATGGCCGCGCGGCTGTAGTCGGCGAAGCACATGAAGGTGCCGCTGTAGGGGATGACGCCGCCGTGCAGCGCCATGCCGTTCATGGCCGCCGCCATGCCGTGCTCGCGCACGCCGTAGTGGACATAGCGGCCGGCGTAGTCGGGCGCGTCGAACGGCGTCATGCCCTTGACGTAGGTGTTGTTGGAGCCGGTCAGGTCGGCCGAGCCGCCGATCATTTCCGGGATGGCCGGGGTCAGGGCGGTCAGGGCCGCGCCGCTGTGGATGCGGGTGGCGTTGGCGGCGGGACCCTCGATGTTGGCCTGGACGTGGGCGGCCAGGGCCTCGAAGGCGCCCTTGGGCAGGTCGCCCTTCATGGCGCGGGTGAAGTCGGCGCCCTTGTCGCTGGCCTTCAGGCGGGCGTCCCACTTGCGGCGCTGCGAGCCGCCCTTGCGGCCGGCCTTGCGCCAGGCGGCCTCGATGTCCTCGGGGATTTCGAACGGCGGCAGCGGCCAGCCCATGGCGGCGCGGGCCAGGGTCGCCTCCTCGTCGAACAGCGAATAGCCGTGGCCGTGGACGTCGCCTTCCTTGGGGCCCGCGCCCTTCGAGATCTTCGTGCGGCAGGCGATCATGGTCGGGACCGACTGCTTGGTCGCCCAGCGCATCGCGGCGGCGATCTTGCCGTGGTCGTGGCCGTCGACCGCCTTCACCGCCCAGCCGGCCGCCTTGAAGCGCAGCATCTGGTCGCCGGTCTCGGAGATGGTCGCCGCGCCGTCGATGGTGGTGTTGTTGTCATCGAACAGCACCGTCAGCTTGCTGAGCTTCAGCCGGCCGGCCAGGCTGATCGCCTCCTGGCTGACGCCCTCCATCAAACAGCCGTCGCCGGCGATGACCCAGGTGCGGTGGTCGACCAGGTCGTCGCCGTAGCGGGCGTTCATCGAGCGCTCGGCCATGGCCAGGCCCACGGCGGTGGCGATGCCCTGGCCCAGCGGGCCGGTGGTCACTTCGACGCCCGGCGTGTGGCCGTACTCCGGGTGGCCGGCGGTGTTGCTGCCCCACTGACGGAAGTTGCGGATCTGGTCCATGGTCACGGCCTTGAAGCCGGACAGATGGAGCAGGCTGTAGATCAGCATCGAGGCGTGGCCGGCCGACAGCACGAAGCGATCGCGATCGGCCCAGTCCGGCTTGCTCGCGTCATAGCGCAGGAACTTGGTCCACAGCACGGTGGCCACATCGGCCAGGCCCATCGGAGCGCCCTGGTGGCCGGACCTGGCGGCGTGGACGGCGTCCATCGAGAGGACGCGGATGGCGTCGGCCATCTTCACGGGGCTGACGGTCATGGCGGGGCCTTCGGATTGAGTCTGTGTTGCGCGGATGGCGCCCGTTCGCACGGGAGGGCGTTTCTTTCAACCCGCCTTCCTGTCGCGTCCCGGTGCAGGCTATAGAGATTCAGCAGATCAAGGAGCCGCCGGAATGACGGGAGAGGCTGAAGGAAGCGCCCTCGACCTGGCCGCGCGCCGGCTGGAGCGGGCGATCGCCATGCTGGAGAGCCGCGTGGCCGGGAAGATGGCCGTGGCCGGCGCCGAGGCGGGGGGGCTGTTCGACCAGGACCGCGCCCGGCTGGCCGCCGAGCTGGACGCCGCCCGCGCCCGCGAGCGCGCGCTGGAGGAAGCCGGGGCCCAGGCTTCCGAAGCCCTCGGCCGCGCCATCGAGGAAATCCGCGCCGCGCTTGGCGAACCCGCCGAAGCGGAGGCCTGACCGATGGCCCAGGTTACCGTCCACATCAACGGCAAGCCCTACAGCGTCGGCTGCGAGGACGGCCAGGAACGCCACCTGACCGAGATCGCCAAGCTGTTCGACCAGCAGGTCCGCCAGGTCAGCCAGGACGTCGGCCAGCTGGGCGACACCCGCCTGTTCCTGATGGGCGCCCTGCTGCTGGCCGACGAGATGGCCGATCTCAAGCTGCGCCTCGCCCACCTGCAGGGCGAAGTCGCCCGCCTGCAGACCGACCACGCCAAGATCGAGGTCAAGGCCGTCGCCGCGCTGGAAAGCGCCGCCAAGCGGATCGAGAAGATCGCGGGGGGGTAGGGGCTTCGCTCTCCCTCCCCTTTATGGGGAGGGTGGATCGGCGAGCGCAGCGAGACGAGACGGGTGGGGCCTGTAGCGATCCCAACCGGACTCAGAAGGCGGCCACCTCTTGCCCCACCCTGGTCGCTTCGCGACCTGTCCCTCCCCACAAGGGGGAGGGAAAGCTTGTGACCGCCCCCCCGACCCCCTATCTTGTCAGGCGGCGGGTCTGCTGCGGCTCTCGTCGAAGGCAAACTAATCCCGGGGACCTTAATTCACCTCTAGGGAGCTGTCCCTGCTTGGGTCCGTGGACCCCGGCAAACGGCGCCCACCTGTCCACGACAGGTCCGAGGGGATTGAAACGCCTTCACGGCTCTACGCGGCGCCGCCACCTTTTTCCTCGCTCATGGCGGGGTTCGACACGCGCCCTTTGGGTGCTGCTCACCATGACTGTTCTGGGCTAGTCATCCTGAGCAGGCCCGCAGGGCCGTGTCGAAGGA
>JAUSPV010000113.1 GCA_030652755.1 Caulobacter sp.
GTTTAAGATGTCCCTTGGGACACCTTAAACTGTCCCCGAATTCGCGCCGTACCGCTTGCCCATCTCCGCGCAGCAGGCGTGGAACTCCTCGACCGTGTCGCGGATGATGTCGGCCACGGGCCGGACGCTGTCGATGCGGCCGGCGACCTGGCCGGAGAGGGCGATGGAGGCCTCCATGTCGCCGCCGAAGTAGAGGTCCAGGGCCCGGGCCATTTCCGGCATGGCGCCGGCTTCGGGCGGATTGATTTCCATCTCCGTGGTCTTGTTGGTGCGCAGCGCCCGCAGGGCCGGACCGGGGCCGAAGCGGTTGAGGAACACCGTGTCGGTCTCGGCCGCGTTCACGATGGCGTCCTTCCAGTTCTGGTGCACCGGAGACTCCGCCGAGCTGACCATGCGGGTGCCCATCTGGATGCCCTCGGCGCCCAGGGCGAAGGCGGCGGCCATGGTGCGGCCGTCCAGCATGCCGCCGGCGGCGATGATCGGCAGGTCGGTCTTGCTGGCGATCAGCGGCAGAAGGACCATCAGCGCCACGTCTCGCGGGTTCTTGAAGCCGCCGCCCTCGCCGCCCTCGACGACCAGGCCGTCCACCCCGGCGTCGATGGCCTTCAAGGCGGCCGACAGCGACGGCACGACGTGGAACACGGTCAGGCCCGCGCTCTTCAGCGCCTCGCAGTATTTGCGCGGGTCCCCGGCCGAGGTGGTGACGAACTTGACGCCCTGGTCGATCACGAACTGGACGATGTCCGGGTCGCGCACGAAGGCCTGGGCGATGTTGACGCCGAACGGCTTGTCGGTGAGGCCGCGCATCTTGATGACCTCGGCGCGCACCTCGTCCAGTCGGCCCGAGGAGGTCTCGATGATCCCCAGCCCGCCGGCGTTGGACACCGCCGAGGCCAGCTGCGCCCGGGCGATCCAGCCCATCGGGGCCTGGACGATGGGGTACTGGACCCCCAGCAGCCGCGTCAGGCGGTTGTCGATCATCGTGTTTCTCCCCGTGCGTTTGGGGGAGGCTAGCAGACGAACAACTGTTTGGAAGACGTCGCGGGTCGATTTATCGAGGGCGCGGCGCAAGCCTCGATTGTGCGCGTCGCGCCCGCCCGTGTATGCAGGTTCGGGATGGGGCCTGATCAGTCTTCTGGCGGCGTTGACGGGGCTGGCGTGCGGGACATCTCCGGCGCCCACCGCGAGCTGTTGCTGGACCGGTCGCTGCAGTTCGAGATCACCCGGTTCAAGCCGCCGCCGCCGCCTGAGTGGCTGAAGGCGCTCACCGACGCCCTGGAAGCGATGGGTCCGCTGCTCAATGTCCTGTTCTGGGTCGTGGTCGCGGCCATGGTTCTGGGCCTGCTCTATGTCATCGCGCGAAGCCTGGTGAAGGCCCGCTATGGCGGCCGGCCCGGCGCCGGGCCCAACCTGGGCCCGGAGGCCGAGTGGCGCCCCACCGCCGAGCAGGCGCGCGTGCTGCTGGCCGACGCCGACGCCCTGGCCGACGAGGGCCGCTTCGCCGAGGCCGCGCACCTGCTGCTGCTGCGCGGCGTGCAGGACATTCGCGACCATCGCCCGGGTCTGGTGCGTCCAGCCCTGACCAGCCGTGACATCGCCGGCCTGGACGCCTTGCCGACGCAGGCGCGGGAGGCCTTCGGCGCCATCGCGGGGGTGGTGGAACGCAGCTTTTTCGGCGGCCGCGATCTGGCGGCCGACGACTGGGTCCGTTGCCGCAGCGCCTACGAGACCTTCGCGCTGGGCGGCGGCGCATGACGGCGGCGACCGACGGCCAGCTCTTCAAGGGCCGCACGGTCCTGATCATGATCGCCGTCGGCGTGCTCGCCTTCGCAGCGCTGGCGGTGCTCAGCGTCTATGCGCCCAGCCTGCGCAGCGGCAATGACGGCGGCGGTCATTCGCTGTCGAAGTCGGCCGTCGGGTTCGGCGGGGCGGTGAAGCTGTTCGGCGCCCTGGGCGACCCGGTGATCGTCAGCCGGGGCGACACGCCCGGCATCGACCGCGCCGGCCTGCTGATCGTAACCCCCTCGCCGGCTCACGACGCCAGGGCTATCCGCTCGGTGGCCTTCGACGGCCGCCGGCTGGTGGTCATGCCCAAATGGCTGGTCGCGCCCCATCCCGCCCGGCCCGGCTGGGTGCTGAAGGCCGATGTTCTGCCGGTCGAAGCGCTGGAGAAGAAGGGCGTCCTGGAAGCCTACGCCAGGACCGCCGCCGTGCAGCGCCGCGACGGGATCGCCCGCGCCAACCTGCGGTTCGCCGACGGCCGGACGATGGCGACCGGTCCGGTTGACCAGCTACAGACGCTTCAGGCCGATGGCCTGGTGGCGCTCGTCTCGAACGATCAGGGCGAGGCGATCCTTGCCCGGACACGGGATCGGAAGGTCTACATCCTCTCTGACCCGGACCTCCTCAACACCATGGGGCTCAAGAGCCTTGAGACCGCGCGGGCCGCGGACGCCATGCTCGATCTGGTCCGGCCCGAGGGCCCGTTGATCTTCGACGTCAGCCTGCACGGCTTCAAGCGTTCACGGAACCTGCTGGCCCTGGCGCTGGAGCCGCCGTTCCTGGGCGGCACGCTGTGCGCCGTCGCGGCGGCGCTGCTGGCCGGCATCGCGGCGGCGATCCGCTTCGGACCGGCCCGGCGCGCAGCCCCGCCCTACGCCATGGGCAAGGGCGCGCTGGTCGAGAACACCGCCGGGCTGATCCGCATGGCGCGGCGAGAGCATCGCATGGCCGAGGGCTACGCCCGGCTCTGTCGCGACCTCGCCGCCCGCGCTGTCGGCGCCCCGCGCCAGCTGGAGCCGGCGCAGCTCGACGCCTTCCTCGACCGGCTCAGCGCCCAGCGCGGCGCGCTGCTGTTCACCGACCTCATGACGACCGCCCGGGAGGCCAGGGGGCTCCCCGACCTCATCGCCGTGACCCGCAAACTGTATGACTGGAGACTGGAGATGACGCGTGCAAGTCACTGAGGTCAAAGCGCTGGCGGACCGCGTCCGCGCCGAGATCGGCAAGGCCGTCGTCGGTCAGGCCGATACCGTCGACCTGATGCTGATCGCGCTGTTCGCGGGCGGTCACGTCCTGCTCGAGGGACCGCCGGGCACCGCCAAGACCTTCCTCGCCCAGGCCTTCGCCGGGACGCTGGGCATCAAGTTCGGGCGAGTGCAGTTCACCCCCGATCTGATGCCGGGCGACATCATCGGGGCCAACCTGTTCAACTTCCAGACCAGCAGCTTCACCCTGACCAAGGGGCCGATCTTCTGCGATCTGCTGCTGGCCGACGAGATCAACCGCACGCCGCCCAAGACCCAGGCGGCGCTGCTGGAGGCGATGCAGGAGCGGTTCGTCACCCTGGATGGCAAGCGCCACCCGCTCGGCGACCGCTTCATGGTTGTTGCGACCCAGAACCCCATCGAGCAGCAGGGCACCTATCCCCTGCCCGAGGCGCAGCTGGACCGCTTCCTGTTCAAGCAGACCCTGTCCTACCCCTCCGCGGAAGAGGAGATGGAGATCGTCCTGCTGCACGGCGCCAAGACCGGCCTGCCGGACATCAACGACCTGGGCGTGGGCCAGATCATCGCGGCGGCCGACCTGGCCGAAGCGACGCAGACGGTCTCGGCCGTGCACCTGACCCGGGAGATCGCCGACTATGTGGTGCGGCTGGTTCGGGCGACGCGGGAGACCGGCGACCTGGAAACCGGCGGCTCGCCGCGCTGCGCCGCGATGCTGGCCATCGCCGCGCGGGCCAGGGCGGTTCTCGACGGCCGGGACTATGTGATCCCGGACGACGTCAAGGCGCTGGCTCTGCCGGCGCTGCGCCACCGGGTGATCCTGTCGCCCGCCGCCGAGATCGAGGGCCGCAAGGTCGACCAGATTCTGCGCGGCCTGATCGAGCAGGTCGAGGCGCCCCGGTGATCTATCCCACGCTCAGGGCGGTGGCGATCGCCGCGCTGGGCGCGCCGGTCGCCATCGTGATCGGCATCGTCTCGCCGCAGCTGTGGCTGGCGGCGCCGGCCTGGCTCGCGGTTCTCGCGTTGGTGATCCTCCTCGACGCCGGCCTGGCCTGGCGGACCGGTCGGGGGCTGTCGGTCGAGTTCACGGCGCCGCCGCGCATGGGCGTGGGCGTCGAGGCCCGGGGCGAGCTGGCCGTCGCCTTCCGGCAGGCGGCGCCGCGGCGAGCCGAACTGGCCGTCGAGAGCGATGCGCGGATCGCCGTCGCGCCCGATCGGCTGACGGTTCCGACCGAGGGGCGGTCGGGCGCCCTGGCCCTGACCCTGACGCCGCGACGACGCGGCGAGGCCAGCATCGAGCGCGCCTGGGTCCGCTGGACGGGACCGCTGGGCCTGGTCTGGAGCCAGCACAGTCGCGCGCTGCGGCGCAAGATCGTGCTGACCCCCGACATCGCCGGGGTGAAGGCCGAGGCCATGCGCCTGTTCGCCCGCGACGCCATGTTCGGGGTCAAGGCCCAGATCGACATCGGCGAGGGCGCCGAATACCACGCCCTGCGCGACTACACCGACGGCATGGATCCGCGCTCGGTCGACTGGAAGCAGTCCGCCCGCCACGGCAAGCTGATATCCAAGGAGTACCGGACCGAGCGCAACCACCACATCCTGCTGGCGCTCGACACAGGACGGACCATGTGCGAGCCGCTGGCCGGTCTGCCGCGCATCGACCGGGCGATCAACGCCGCCCTGACCCTGGCCTATGTCAGCCTCAAGATCGGCGACCGGGTCGGCCTGTTCGGCTTCGACGCCCGGCCGCGTCTGAAGACCGGCATCGTCGCCGGCGTCGGCTCGTTTCCGCTGCTGGAGCACCTCGCCGCCTCGCTCGACTACAGCGACGAGGAGGCCAACTACACGCTGGGCCTCACCCAGCTGGCCTCCGACCTCGAACGCCGCTCGCTGATCGTCGTGTTCACCGAGTTCGCCGACCCGACCAGCGCCGAGCTGCTGATCGAGAACGCCGCCCGGATCGGCAAGCGTCACCTGTTGCTGTTCGTGGTGTTCCGCGACGAGGAGCTGGAGGCCTTCGCCCAGGCCGAGCCGGTGACCGCCGATGACGTCTCCAGGGCCGTTGCCGCCGCGGCCCTGCTGCGCGAGCGGGACCTGGTGATCACCCGGCTGCGCCGCACCGGCGCGCACATCGTCGACGCGCCGGTCGGCGCCGTGGGGCCGCGCCTCCTGAACGCCTACCTCGACCTCAAGCGCCGCGACCTGCTGTAGGAAAACCCCGATGGCCGACCTGCAGCTTAAGAGTCACCGGTTCCGCAACGAGCGCGAGGCCTCGTGGCGGCGGCTCGACTCGCTGATGACCAAGGTCGAGCGGCAGTCCGTCGACAGCCTGACCGACGAGCAGCTGCTGGAGATCCCGGTGCTGTACCGGTCGGCGATGTCGTCGCTGTCGGTGGCGCGGTCGATCTCGCTCGACCAGGGCGCGGCGACCTACCTCGAGAACCTCTGCCTGCGCGCCTATCTGTTCGTCTACGGCGTGCGCTCCACGCCGCTCGAGCGGCTGGCCCGCTTCTTCCGCGAGGATTGGCCGCGCGCGGTTCAGTCGATCTGGCGCGAGACGCTGCTGGCCGCCCTTCTGTTCGCGATCGGGGCCGTCGCGGCCTTCGTGCTGACCAGCCAGGACCCGGACTGGTTCTACTCCGTCATGCCCGGCGGCATGTCGCAGGGCCGCGACCCGGCGACCAGCACCGAGGCCCTGCGCGCGACCCTCTATCATGACGAGGGGACCTCGGGCCTGACCGGCTTCGCGGCCTTCCTGTTCACCCACAACGCCCAGGTGGCCATTTTCGCCTTCGCGCTGGGCTTCGCCTTCGGCCTGCCGACGGCGCTGCTGATGATCTACAACGGCCTGGGCCTTGGCGCGCTGATGGCGCTGTTCGTGAGCCGGGGCCTGGGCCTGGAGCTCGCCGGCTGGCTGATGATCCACGGCGTGACCGAGATCTTCGCCATCACCCTGGCCGGAGGCGCCGGATTCCGCATCGGCCGGGCCATCCTGGCGCCGGGCGACCGTCCGAGGGTCGAGGCGGCCGCCGAGGCCGGCCGCACCGCCGCCCTGGCCATGGCCGGGGTGGTCGTCATGCTGATGTGCGCGGGGTTGCTCGAAGGTTTCGGTCGACAGCTGATCACCCTGGACGCCGCCCGCTTCGCCATCGCCGGCGCCACGGCGGTGATCTGGGGCCTGTACTTCTACCTTCCCCGCCGGAGGACGCCATGAGCCTCGCCGACGGCGCCCGCCGGACCGACGAGCGCGCCCTGATCACGCCGGAGGGCGTGGACCTGCGCGTCCGCGTGGCCGGACCGGGCGAGCGGCTGGCGGCCTTGATGATCGATGCCGCGCTGATCATCGGCATCATGATCGTCGGCCTGCTGCTGTGTCTGGGCGCGGGCTGGGTGATGGGCTTCAGGAACGCCGAGTTTCTGTTCGTCCTCGTCGTGGTCGGCGGCTTCCTGCTGCGCAACGGCTGGTTCATCGCCTTCGAGCTGACGCCCTACGCCGCCACGCCGGGCAAGCGGGCGACCGGGCTGCGGGTCGCGGCCCGCAACGGCGGACGCCTGACCGCCGGCGCCATCCTGGCCCGCAATGGCATGCGCGAGCTGGAACTGTTCCTGCCGCTGACCATGGTGTTCGGCGGCGGCGGCGAGGGCGTCGACGGCTGGATGTACCTGTTCGGCGTCGTCTGGGCCGGGGTCTTCGCGCTGTTTCCCCTGTTCAACCGCGACCACCTGCGAGTCGGCGATCTGGTGGCCGGGACCTGGGTCGTGCATGCGCCGAAAGTGACGCTGCTGCGCGACATGGTCGACGACCAGCCGGTGCTGCACGAGGACTTCGCCTTCACCCTGGCCCAGCTGGACGCCTACGGGGTCAAGGAGCTTCACGTCCTGGAAGACGTCCTGCGCAAGGCCGACCGCAAGGTCATGGCGGCGGTGGCCGAGCGCATACGGGCGAAGGTCGGCTGGACCGCCGCCGCGTACGAGACCGATCGCCCGTTCCTTCAGGCCTACTACACCGCCGTGCGCGGCCGGCTGGAGACGCGCATGCTGCTGGGCCGCCGCAAGCGCGACAAGTTCGACCGCGACTGACCGGTCAGGCCGACAACCGTCGACGAAACAGGGCCAGCACCCGCTCCCAGTGCCGCTCGGCCGAGGCGCGGTCATAGGCCGGACGCTGGGGGAAGACAAAGCCATGCTCGGCGCCGGGATAGGTCTCGACCTCGGCGTCGACGCCATGGGCGGCAAGGTCCGCCGCCAGACGCGGGATCATCTCTTCGGGGAACCAGCGGTCAATCTGCGCGCAGCCGAAATAGAAGCTCGCGTCCCTGTCGCGGGCGACACGGTGCGGGCTGTCGGCCGCCTCGGTCATCAGTGACACGCCGTGGATCGAGGCCGCCGCCCGCACCCGGTCGGGGAAGGCTCCCGCCGCCTGGATCGCGTAGGGGCCGCTCATGCAGTAGCCGACCGTCCCGACCCGCGTGGCGTCCGCCGCCTCGTCGCCGCCCGCGAAGGCCAGCATAGCGGCGCAGTCGCTCATCACCAGCGCGGGCGACAGCGAGCCCATCAGCTCGAACATCTTCTCCCGCGCCGCCTCCAGCGCCGCCGGCTCCGTCGGAAACGGCCACAGCTCCATCACGCCGGCCCGGTAATAGAGGTTGGGCAGCATCACATAGTAGCCGACGCTGGCCAGCCGGCGGGCCATGTCGCGCAGCTCCTCGCGGATGGCCGGCGCGTCCATCAGGAACAGCACCACCGGATGGGGCCCGTCCCGGTCGGGATGGACGATGAAGGTCGTCGTCGCGCCGTCAGGCGTGGCGATGTCCAGCTGGCGTTCGATCATGACGGGGCTCCCGAGGACTTTGGGCGACGCTACAGGCGACGGCGCGCCAGCAGCAGGATCGCCACCAGCACGGCCTCGACGACCATCGGCTGCAGCATCGCGGGCGTGTAGCCATCGACCGCCACGGTCAGCAGCCTGCCGGCCAGCGCCAGACCCAGCAGCAGGGCCGGCGGCGTCAGCAGGCGCCCCTCGCCGCGGATCGCGCCCGCCAGCGCGAACAGGCCGCCGGCGGCGAAGAAGCCGCCCACGTCCGCCCGCAGGGTCGAGAGACCGAGCAGGCCATCGGGCTTGAGCCCCAGCGCCAGCGCCGGAACCTCCGGTCCTGCCCACAGGCGCGCCGCGAGCAGCAACGCCAACACGCCGATCAGGCCGACGACTCCTCGAAGCAGCATCCGGATCATGGTCTCCCCCGTTTCTTTCGGCATGGAGTATGCCGCTTCAACGGAGCGGACAACAGGCGATCGCTCGCCAGGGGCAGCGCGGAACCGCGGACCGGATGAAGGATGGCGGCCAAGGGCGACGTCGCCCCGCCCCGCGCGATGGTACCGCCTCTCAGGCTTGAACTGAGGACCTCCGGTTCCACAAACCGGCGCTCTAACCAACTGAGCTAAGGCGGCGCGCTTTCGCGAGCGGCTGGTTTAGTCGCAGCCGCGCTCTGGATCAAGCCTCGACCTTGCAAGGCGCGCCGCAGGGCTACACCCTCGACGCATGACGAAAATCACCACGCGCACCATCGAGGCCAACGGCCTGACCTTCACCATCGACGAGGCCGGGACGGGCGACAAGGTCGCGTTGTTTCTGCACGGCTTTCCGGAGAGCCGCTTTTCGTGGCGGTTCCAGCTGCCGCTGCTGGCCGCCCTGGGCTGGCGGGCGGTCGCGCCGGACCTGCGCGGCTATGGCGATTCGAGCCGGCCGAAGGCGACGTCGGCCTATCGGGTGGAGAACCTGACCGACGACGTCGCCGCAATCTACGACGCGCTCGGCGCCAGGCGGCGCCTGCTCATCGCCCACGACTGGGGGGCGATCGTCGCCTGGGTGTTCGCGATGCGGAAGCTGCGTCCGCTGGAGGGGCTGGTGATCATGAACGTGCCCCACCCCGCCGTCTTCAGCCAGGCGATGCGCAAGGGCGGCGGCCAGCTGAAGAAGTCCTGGTACGTGATCTTCTTCCAGATCCCGTGGCTGCCGGAAAAGATGCTGACCGCCCGCCGGGCCGAGGGCGTGGCGCGGGCCTTCAGCGGCATGGCGATCGACAAGAGCCGGTTCCCCGACGAGGTGCTGGAAGTCTACCGCGCCAACGCGCTCAAGCCCGGCGCGATGACGGCGATGATCAACTGGTACCGCGCCAACTTCGCCGGCGGCCTCAAGCCGTGGAGCGACGTCGATCAGCCGCCGATCGAAACCCCGACCCTGATGGTCTGGGGCGAGGAGGACACCGCGCTCGGGATCGAGCTGACGGAGGGGTACGGGCCCTACGTGAAGGACTTCACCCTGCACCGGCTGCCGGGCGTGTCGCACTGGGTGCAGCAGGAAGCGCCGGAGGCCGTCAACGCCCGGCTGGAAGCCTGGCTGGGCGAAAAGGGGCTGACCGGCTGAAGGTCGTGCGGGGGGCGCGATCCGGCCCCATCGAGCTCCGCTCATCGCGGACAGCAAAACGCCCCGGAGGTTTCCCTCCGGGGCGTTCGCTTTTCGTAAGCCGTGGCTACTGGGGCAACTTCCAGACCAGCGGAATGCGGACCGTGCCGCCGTCCACCGGTTGGCCATCCCTGGTCTGCGGCCGCATCCTGAACAGACGCGAGGCGCGAAGGGTGGCGTCGCCAAAGCCCATGTCCGCCGGGTCTTCCGACACGATCGAACAGTCCTCCAGAGTACCGTTCGCCTTCACCTTGCAGGTGATGGTCGCCCGGCCTTCCCGTTCCAGGCGCTGGGCCCGTTCGGGATAGTACCGCGCCAGATCCTCAGCGTTCGGACGGCGTGACCAGTCCGGGTTCGTGATGATCGACGGGCGGGGCGGCTCCGGCGGACGGGGCGCGATCACCGGAGGCGCGGGCTGTTCGACCCGATCCTTCTTGTCGACCGGCGGCACGTCCAGCGGCGGCGGCGGCGTCACATCCGGCGGCGGCGCGATCGGCGGCCGCGGCTGCAGCCTGGGCGGCGGCGGCGGCTTGTCGGTCGGCGGCGGCGGCGGAGGCGGCGGCGGCGGCGGCGGTGGCGGCTTGATCAGCTGGGTGTCCAGCTTCTCGTCCTCGAAGATCCGCTCCTTGATGGTGAAGCGCATCGTATAGAGGTACCAGCCGATGATCGCGTGGAGGCCGAGGACGATGATGGCCGCGATCAGCACAGCCGTCGGGTTCATCTTCGTCTTCGGCGGATCGAACGGATTGTGCACCTTAAGCGGAGCGTCGTTGTTTTGCTCTGCCATGTGTCACCCGCCCGCCGCGTTGGCGTTATCCTGCCCGATCAGAGCCACGCTGTAGAAGCCATTGTCCTGCAACGTGTTCATAACCTGCATGAAATCCCCGTAGCGAACCCCCTTGTCGGCCCGGATGAAAATCCGCTCCTTCGTAGGGTCCCGCCTGCCGACCTGCTTGCGAAGGTCGTCGCCCATGGAGGCCAGGTCGGTGGGGAAGTCACCGATATAGACGGCCCCACCTGACTGGATCGAAATGTAAACCGGCTTCGGCGGATTCTGCCGAGGCTTGGCCACCGCATCCGGCAGCTTCACCTCGACCGAAACGCTTGCTAGCGGCGCGGCCACCATGAAGATGATCAGGAGGACCAGCATGACGTCCACGAAGGGCGTCACATTGATTTCACTGTTCTGTTCAACCTGGTACCTGTCGCTGCCGCCGGAGCCTCCGAGTTTGGCTCCCATGGTGCTTAGGCCCCCTTGTCGAGCTGCCGCGAGATGGCGTTCATGAGTTCAGCGTTGAAGCCGTCGGAGCGCGTACCAAAGCCCGAAACGCGCGTCTGGAAGTAGTTGTAGAAGATAACGGCCGGGATGGCGGCGAACAGACCGATACCCGTCGCCAGCAGGGCCTCGGCGATGCCGGGGGCCACGACGGCGAGGTTGGTCGTGTTGGTGTTCGCGATGCCGATGAACGAGTTCATGATCCCGTAGACGGTGCCGAACAGACCGATGAACGGACCGCCCGAACCGACCGAGGCCAGGAACATCATCCCGCTGGACAGACGCTTGGAGAGCGACGACTGGACGGCGGACACGGCGGTCTGGGCCCGCATGATCGTCGTTTCGCGGTGCGCGCCGGTGATGGCGAGACCGGCCTGACGGGACAGCTCGACTTCGGTGGCGGCCGCGGCGGCCATATCGGCCAGCGGGTTACCCTCGAATTCGTCCGACATGGCGATACGGCCCATGTCCTGGACGTTCTTGGCCGTACGGAAAGCTTCGACGAAGCGATCCGACTTGCGGTTCAGCGAGCCGAACTCGACGAGCTTGGTGATCAGCAGAACCCACGAGAAGATCGAGGCGAGGATCAGGCCGACCATGACGACCTTAACGACCAGGTCGGCTTCGAAGAACATGGTCGCCGGCGTGATGTTGCCGCCGTGGTTGTCGATGGTGGGCGGAGCTTCGTCAGCGGCGGGAGCCGCGGCAACAGCCGCGGGAGCCGCGGCCGCATCAGCGGCGGGAGCGGAGGCGGCGGCAGGGTCGGCGGCCGGAGCGGCCGGATCCTGCGCGAACGCCGGAGCGCTCATCATCAGCGCCGCGGCGCCCATGATGGCGATGAGAGGGTTCAGTCGTTGTTTGTCGAGCATCTTTCGCCAGTTCCTGGTTGGTCTAGCTAGTTTGGACCGAGGGTCGTCACGCGAGAGCGTATTCCACCCTAACTTTGAAATCTTTCGTGAACCGCGACGAGGCGTCGCGCTTCGGTAAACCGCTATCGCTGCGCCGACCCGTAACACGTTCCTCGATCATTCGTTGTCGAAGATGGCGTTCCGAAGGCGCAAGACGACCCGGCGGCGTTTCGGCCGTCAGGTCATTTGGCCAAGTTAGACTTGGCGTACCCGCCCTTTGGCAACCCCTTTCTGTAACGTCAAGGGTCTTGCCAGAGGGTTTTTATTCGGTCGATTCCGACACTGGCGACCAAATGTTGCAGCGCACAATCTGATTATCGAGGAGGATCGGGAGTTTTTCCCTTTCCAAGGGAATTCGGATGCTGCAACGCAGCATCACTCATCAAACATGGGTCTTTTTTCTGAACGTCCCTGATCGCGCAATCAGAACGCGAAGCGGAGGCGGGCGGTGGTGCCTGGGGCCGGAATCGAACCAGCGACACGCGGATTTTCAATCCGCTGCTCTACCAACTGAG
>JAUSPV010000119.1 GCA_030652755.1 Caulobacter sp.
TGGTCGAGGCGATGCCGCCGCCGCCCCCGCCGCCGGCCCCGCAACCGCGCTCCCAGGCCTTCGCCGCGCCGGGTGATCCCGGGCCGCCGCCGGTTCCGCCGTCGCCCCGAGCGGACCGCCGGGCGGCCAGGCAGCCATGGCCGCCTTCGCGTCCCGAGGCGGTGGCCGAAGCGGTGTTGACGCCGCCGCCCCCGCCCCCGCCGCCCGGGCCCGCGCCGCAGATCAGCTCCCCGCCGGCCGCCGCGTTGCTGGCCGTTCCACCCCCGCCGCCGGCGTTTCCCGGCGTCGAGCCGAAGCCGCCCATGCCGGGGGCGCCGCTGCTGGTGGTTCCGCCACCGCCGCCGGAGCCGCCTCCCGCGGCCACCAGCACCGCGGCGCCGTCGCAGACGCGGCTCTCGCCGGCCGCCCCGCCCGCGCCGCCGGCCGTGACGCCTGTGACGCCCGCTCCGGCCGCGCCGCCGGCGCCGACGACGACGTCCAGGACGGCGCCGCTCAATTCACTGATGTCGAGGACCTCGCGCATGACGCCGCCGGCGCCGCCCCCGCCGCCGCCGGCGCGACTCGCGGCGTTGGTCCCCGCCGCTCCGCCGCCGCCGCCGCCGCCGCCGCCGATGGCGACCAGCACCAGCCGCCGGGCCCAGTCCGGCGGATCGTAAGCGCCGTCGGCGGTGAAGATGGTCACATGCTGCGCCCGCGCCGGCGACCGGGCGAACGTCGCCTGACCGGTCGTGCGATCGATGCCGAGCGCCTGGGTCCAGGCCGCGCCGTCGGGCGAGACCTTGACGCTGAAGTCCTCGTCCCCGGTCAGGCCGAACTCGGCGCGACCAGAGTAGCCGGACTGGAACAGGACGCTGGCCGTATCGCCGGCCGACTCCTTGTTGACCGTCAGCCTCAGGTCGCCGTCCCCGCCATCCGCCGCCGGGCGCGCGGTCAGCAGCACGCCATTGACCCGGGCCGTGAGCGGGTTGGCCGCGTCGGCGGTCGCGCCGACCCCGAGCAGCGGAATGTTCTGAAGGTCGACCTCCGGCGCGACCGGCGCCCAGCCGTCGTCAGCCCGCGCGACCAGCAGCGCCTCGTCCGCGATCCAGGCCAGGCCCCCCTCGACCGCGGGCAGCGCCAGCCAGGCGCCGGCCTCGAAACGCATCAGCGTCCCCGCCGGCCGGCCGCTCCAGGTCTCGCCGGTCGCATCGGCGGGCAGGATGTACAGGGCGCCGTCAGCCGGATCGGCCGGTTGCGCCGCCACGGCCCGGCTCTCCACCGTCGTCTGGACCAGGCCGTCCAGCCGGGCCAGCGCCTCGTTGAGGGTCACATGCTTCTGCGCCTGGCCGGCCGCCAGATACGGCAACCCGAGGCGGGGTGTGGCGTCGTCGGACATGCGTCGATCTCCCTGTCGTGCGTCACGACAAGGATGGACGTCGCCCGGCGGAGGGGGATCGAAACGCAACCGCCGGAGCCAAGCCTCTGGAAAGGCTCGACTCCGGCGGCGAAAGGCCGTGCGTTCGGCGGTCGGCTACTGGGCGGCGAAGGCCAGCTTCACGCCCGAGGTCAGGGCCGTCTTGGCGGCCAGCTCGGCCTTGGCGGCCTCGTACTCCTCGGCGAACCTGGCGACCAGCTCGCCGGCGCTGAGCACCTGGTCGATGGCGCCGATGCCCTGGCCGCAGCCCCAGATGTCCTTCCAGGCCTTGGCTTCCTGGTTGCCGCCCGAGCCGAAGTTCATCGCCGACGGGTCGCTGACCGGCAGGTTGTCGGGGTCCATGCCCGCCCGCACGATCGACGGGCGCAGGTAGTTGCCGTGCACGCCGGTGAAGAGGTTGGAGTAGACGATGTCCTCGCCGGAGCTCTCGACGATCATGTCCTTGTAGCCCTGGACGGCGTTGGCTTCCTTCGTGGCGATGAAGGCCGAGCCGATGTAGGCGAGGTCGGCGCCCATGGCCTGGGCGGCCAGGATGGCCCGGCCGCTGGCGATGG
>JAUSPV010000129.1 GCA_030652755.1 Caulobacter sp.
TCTGTTGTCATCCCGGACGCCGCAGGCGATCCGGGACCCGGCGCGGGCGGCACGGCACTGGGTCCCGGCTCTCCGCTGCGCTACGGCCGGGATGACACCGGCGTAGACCTCGTCCTCGGCCCGCCGGGACCGCGGCCGGTGGTCGAGACCCTGGTCTCCGAGGGCCGGGTGCCCTGGGCGGGGCATACCGCCGAGCACGCGATGGCCGAGGTCTACCAGATCATCAAGCGCCACCGCACGACCCTGGTCTTCGTCAACACCCGCTTCCAGGCCGAGTTCGCCTTCCAGGAGCTGTGGAAGCTGAACGACGATTCCCTTCCCATCGCCCTGCACCATGGCAGCCTGGCGGCCGAGCAGCGGCGGCGGGTCGAGGCGGCCATGGCGCGTGGCGAGCTGAAGGCGGTGGTCTGCACCTCCACCCTCGACCTGGGCATCGACTGGGGCGACGTCGACCTGGTCATCCAGCTGGCGGCGCCCAAGGGCGCGGCGCGAATGGTCCAGCGGATCGGCCGCGCCAACCACCGGCTGGACGAGCCGTCGAAGGCGATCTTCGTCCCGGCCAACCGCTTCGAGATGCTGGAGTGCCAGGCGGCCATCGAGGCCATCGCCGAGAACAGCCTCGACACCGAAGCGCCGCGGACCGGCGCTTTGGACGTGCTGGCCCAGCACGTCATGGGCTGCGCCTGCTCCGAGCCCTTCGACCTGGTGGCGCTCTACGACGAGATCCGCACCGCCGGGCCCTACCGCGACCTCGCCTGGGAGGATTACGAGGCCGTCGTCGATTTCGTGTCGACCGGCGGCTACGCCCTGAAGACCTACGATCGCTTCCGACGGATCGTGAAGGGGGCCGACGGCCTGTGGAGCGCGCGCAACGCCGACACCGTCCGCCGCCATCGGATGAACGTCGGCGCCATCGTCTCGCCGGCCACCCTGAACGTCCGCATCGCCATGCGGGGCGGCAAGGGCGGCCGCAAGATCGGCGAGGTCGAGGAGGGCTACCTGGAGGTGCTCGACCCCGGCGACACCTTCGTCTTCGCCGGCCAGGTCTGGCGACTGGTGGGCGTGACCGGCGTTGACGTGCTGGTCAGCCCGGCGCCGGGCGCCAACCCCAAGATGCCCAGCTGGGGCGGCAGCAAGTTCGCCATCTCCACCTTCCTGGCCGCCAAGGTGCGGCGGATGATGTCGGACGAGACCGCCTGGACCGTGCTGCCGACCGACGTGCGCGAATGGCTGGAGGCGCAGCGCGATCGGTCGGTGATCCCGGGGCCGGACGAGATGCTGCTGGAGACCTTCCCGCGCGGGAAGCGACATTTCCTGGTCGTCTATCCGTTCGACGGCCGGCACGCCCACACCACCCTGGCCATGCTGCTGACCCGGCGGCTGGACCGGCTGGGCATCGGACCGCTGGGCTTTGTCTGCAACGACTACGCGATGGCCATCTGGGCGCTGAAGCCGATGGACGACGTCGACCTCGCCGACCTGTTCGACGAGGACATGCTGGGCGACGATCTGGAGGCCTGGATGGACGAGAGCTTCATGATGAAGCGCTCCTTCAAGGCCTGCGCCCTGATCAGCGGCCTGATCGAGCGGCGGATGCCGGGGGCGGAGAAATCCGGCCGGCAGGTGACCTTCTCCACCGACCTGATCTATGACGTGCTGCGCCGGCACCAGCCCGATCACCTGCTGCTCAAGTGCGCGCGGGCCGACGCCGCGACCATGGTCATCGACGTGGCCCGGGTCGGCCGGCTGCTGGCGCGGGTGAGGGGAAAGATACGCCATGCGGCGCTGGACCACCTTTCGCCCTTCGCCGTGCCCATGTTCATGGAGATCGGCCGCGAGCGCGCTCCCGGCGGGGCGGCCGACATGATGCTGGCCGAGGCGGCCGAGGATCTGATCGCGGAGGCGATGTCTTGATGGCGTTTGTGGCGGTGCGTCCTTCGACACGCCCTGCTCCGCAGGGCTGCTCAGGATGACGTATTCAGTGACGCCTTCGGATGTGGACTCAATGCAGCTTCCCCCCACACGTCATCCTGAGCAGGCGCGCAGCGCCGTGTCGAAGGACGCAATGAGCTTCACCGCCTCCCCGTGCGGCGGCGTCGCCATGGCCGTCAACGGCACCGAAGTTGTCCTCAAGGCCTCCGGCGCGCTGCACGTCCCGGCGCACGAGGCCCTGCTGGTCGCCGACCTGCATTTCGAAAAGGGCTCGGCCTACGCCGTGCGCGGTCAGCTCCTGCCGCCCTATGACACCCGCGAGACCCTGACGCGGCTGGAACGGGCGGTGGCGGCCTGCGCGCCGCGGCTGCTGGTCTTCCTGGGCGACAGCTTCCACGACGGTCGCGCCGAGGGCCGCCTGGCGGCGGACGACGCGGCCAGGCTCGTGGCGCTCGCCTCGGGGCGCACGCTGGTCTGGGTGGTCGGCAACCACGACGCCGACGGGCCCCGGGCCCTGCCCGGCGAGATCCTCGACGAGATGGCCCTGCAAACCCTCGTCCTGCGCCACGAGCCCCGGCCAGGCGTCCAGCCCGGCGAGGTCGCCGGCCACCTGCACCCGGCGGCGCGCATCGCCGGACGCGGCGGGCGGGTGCGGCGGCGCTGCTTCGTCACCGACGGCTCGCGGATCGTCGTGCCGGCCTTCGGCGCCTACGCGGGCGGGCTGAATGTGAAGGACCCGGCGTTCGGGCCGCTGTTCGCCGGCCGGCCAATGGCGGCGGCGCTGGGGACCGACCGGGTGCATGCGATCGGGTGGAAGTCGCTGGTGGGGGACTAGGTCGGGGACAGGTTAA
>JAUSPV010000138.1 GCA_030652755.1 Caulobacter sp.
GTCGCCTTGTCGGTCTCGATCTCGGCGATGACATCGCCGGCCTTCACCGTGTCGCCGGCCTTCACGTGCCACTTGGCGAGGGTGCCCTCCTCCATGGTGGGCGACAGGGCGGGCATCAGGATCTCGATGGACATTCAGGCTTCCCTGGAAAGATGGGCGAGGGAAGCTCCATGGGCCTCCCAGTTCTGGCCGTCGAAGGCCTCGATACGGATGTCGAGGCCGTCCACGGAGTCGAGACAGCGGGCGTTGACCGACCAGCCGTCCGGATCGGAGCGCGGGCGGTAGAAGTTCTTGATGCCGCACACCTTGCAGAAGGTGTGTCGGGCGACGCCGGTGTTGAAGCTGTAGGTCGTGATGGCGTCGCCGCCCGACAGCAACCGGAACCGGCTCTCGGGCACGATCACATGGATGAAGCCGGTCTTGTCGCACATCGAACAGTTGCAGGACTGCGCCTCGACGACGGCCGGAAGGTGGGCCTCGAAGCGGACGGCGCCGCAGTGGCAGCCGCCGGCGCGCCAGGTGAGGTCCGAGCTCATCGCCCCGCACTCCAATCATCCGTCATCCTCGCGCTCGTCGCGAGGACCCATGCACACGATCGTTCGCCGGTGTTCATGGGTCGTCGGAACAAGTCCGACGATGACGAAGTGTTGGGAAGCAGCATCACCGGTAACAAACCGCCTTCACCGCCCGGACGATCTTCTCGGCCGACGGCAGCGACAGCACTTCGAGATTGGCCGCATACGGCAGCGGGACGTCTTCCTGATGCACGCGCAGCGGCGGGGCGTCGAGGTAGTCAAAGGCGTGTTCGACGACGCGGGCGACGATCTCGGCGCCGACGCCCATCGGGCCCCAGCCTTCCTCGGCGCTGACCAGACGATTGGTCTTGCGCACGCTCTCCAGGATCGTCTCGTGGTCGAGCGGGCGCAG
Source organism: Caulobacter sp. (assembly GCA_030652755.1). Lineage (GTDB taxonomy): Bacteria > Pseudomonadota > Alphaproteobacteria > Caulobacterales > Caulobacteraceae > Caulobacter. The sequence goes on from JAUSPV010000138.1 coordinate 928, forward strand.
GGTGCGCAGGTCGATGACCTCCGCCTCGATGCCCTCGGCGGCCAGTTCCTCGGCGGCCTTCAGCGCCAGGCCGACCATGCGGCTGTGAGCGGTGATGGTGACGTCCTTGCCCCCGCGGCGGACCTTGGCCTTACCGATCGGGACGATCCAGTCCTCGATGTCGGGGATGTCGAACTCGGTCCCGTACATCATCTCGTGCTCGAGGAAGACGACGGGATTGGGATCGCGGATCGCCGCCTTGAGCAGGCCCTTGGCGTCGGCCGCGTCATAGGGCGCAATGACCTTCAGGCCCGGGATCTGGGCGTACCAGGCGCTGTAGTCCTGGCTGTGCTGGGCGCCGACGCGGGCGGCCGCGCCGTTGGGGCCGCGGAACACGATCGACGACCTGATCTGGCCGCCGGACATGTAGAGGGTCTTGGCGGCGGAGTTGATGATGTGGTCGATGGCCTGCATGCCGAAGTTCCAGGTCATGAACTCGACGATGGGCTTGAGGCCCGCCATCGCCGCCCCGACGCCCAGGCCGGCGAAGCCGTGCTCGGTGATCGGGGTGTCGATGACCCGGCGGGGGCCGAACTCCTGGAGGAGTTCACGCGAGACCTTGTACGCGCCCTGGTACTGGGCGACCTCCTCGCCCATCAGGAAGACGTCGCCATCGCGGCGCATCTCCTCGGCCATGGCGTCGCGCAAGGCGTCGCGCACGGTGATGCGGACCATCTTCGTTCCGGCGGGGATTTCGGGGTCGTTGAGCGTCACCGGCTTTGCGTCCTTCGACACGGGCGCTGGCGCGCCCTGCTCAGGATGACGTGGTGATTTGCTCTCGCTGACGGCGCTCTTTGTTACGTCATCCTGAGGAGCCGGCGCAGCCGGCGTCGCGAAGGACGCATCGCCCTCCCCGATCCGCGCGATCGGCGTGTTGACCTTGACGTTCTCGGTCCCGGCCTCGACCAGCAGGGCGCTGATCACGCCCTCGTCGACGGCCTCGACCTCCATCGTCGCCTTGTCGGTCTCGATCTCGGCGA
>JAUSPV010000142.1 GCA_030652755.1 Caulobacter sp.
GGCATCTCCCCTCCACCGCCGTTCCGGCGGTCCCCCTCCCCAGCAAGCTGGGGAGGATCCGCGTGAAAGAAAAAGGGCGGCTCCGTTTCCGGGGCCGCCCTTTGTCGTTCCTACGACGCGCTGGCCGTCTGGCCTCCGTCGCCGCCCGCGCCGCCGCCGCGACCGCGGTTGCGGCTGCGGGTCTTCTTGCGCTTGGGCGCGGCCTCGCCGGCGGCGCCGATCAGGCTGGTGACGGCCGCGAGGGGGTCATAGCCGGCCGGACGGTGACGGGCGCGCTGGCCGCGCTCGGGCTGGGCCTTGCCGCTGGCGTCGAGAGCCTGGGGCTTGGCGTTGCGGTTCTGCTGGCCGTTGCGGCCGCCGCCGTTACCCCGGCCGTTGGCCGCGCGCGGATCGCGGTGCGGCTTCTCGGGCTCGATCGAGGCCATGGCCGCCTGGGCCTGGCCCAGCACCTTGTCGTTGCGGCGATCCCAGGCCGGCACCGTCTGACGGGTCACCTTCTGGATGTCCCGCAGCAGGTTGCGCTCGTCGTCGGCGACCAGCGAGATGGCCGAGCCGCCGGCGCCGGCCCGGGCCGTGCGGCCGATCCGGTGGACGTAAGCTTCCGGCACGTTGGGCAGTTCGTACTGGATGACGTGGCTGATGCCGTCGACGTCGATGCCGCGGGCGGCGATGTCGGTGGCGACCAGGGCGCGGGTCTCGCCGGCCTTGAAGGAGGCGAGGGCGCGCTCGCGCTGGCCCTGGCTCTTGTCGCCGTGGATCGAGGCGGCCTCGATGCCGATGGCGGTCAGGCCCTTGGCGACGCGGTCGGCGCCGCGCTTGGTGCGGGTGAAGACCAGCACGCGCTTGAACGACGCGTCATCGAACAGTTCGGCGAGCAGCGCGCGCTTGCGGGCGGTCTCGATGAACAGGACCTTCTGGTCGATCTTCTCGACGGTCGTGGCCTGCGGCGTGACCGACACCTTGGACGGCGTCTTCAGCAGCTCGCCGGCCAGCTTCTCGATCTCCGAGGGCATGGTGGCGGAGAAGAACAGGTTCTGACGCTTCTGCGGCAGGCCCTTCACGATGCGGCGGATCGGCACCACGAAGCCCATGTCGAGCATCTGGTCGGCCTCGTCGAGCACGAAGACCTCGACCTCCGACAGGACCGCGACCTTCTCGTTGATGTGGTCGATCAGCCGGCCGGGCGTGGCGACCAGGATGTCGACGCCGGCGGCCAGGGCGCGGACCTGCGGGCCGTACTTGACGCCGCCGAACACGACGGCGACCGACAGGCCCATGCCGGCGCCGTAGGCGCGGAAGCTGTCGGCGATCTGGGTGGCCAGTTCACGGGTGGGCGACAGGACCAGGCAGCGGCAGCCGCGACGCGGGGCCGGCTTCTTGTCGGCGGCCAGGCGGTGCAGGATCGGCAGGGCGAAGGCGGCGGTCTTGCCGGTGCCCGTCTGGGCGATGCCGAGCAGATCCTTGCCTTCCATCACCAGCGGGATGGCCTGGGCCTGGATGGGGGTGGGGGTGGTGTAGCCCTCGGCGGCCAGCGCCGTGAGCAGCGGCTTGGCGAGGCCAAGCGAAGCGAAGTTGGACATAAATCTCTTTCGTATGCGACCAGAGCCGCCCGGCCTTGCGGGCCGGCGGTCGGAAGCGGGGTCTCGTTGGGAGACGCCCCGCGTAATGGCGTCGCTATGGGGTCGGTCGGCGGAAGGCCCGGGGGGCGCCGAGATGGCGCCTTACGCGGCCGGGCAGGGCCGATGGCGCGGCGAGATCGCCGCGCAGAAGGGTCATGTGGCAGTGCAGCATGGGAAAGTCAAGGATGTAGACCTTGCGCCTGGCTGTCATCCCGGACGGCCGCAGGCCGATCCGGGACCC
>JAUSPV010000153.1 GCA_030652755.1 Caulobacter sp.
GTCGCCGTCATCGGCGCCGGCACCATGGGCGGCGGCATCTCCATGAACTTCCTCAACGCCGGGATCCCGGTGAAGATCGTCGAGATGAAGCAGGAGGCCCTCGACCGCGGCCTGGGCGTCATCCGCAAGAACTACGAGAACACCGCCGCCAAGGGCCGCCTGACGACCGAGGACGTCGAGAAGCGCATGGGCCTGCTCAGCGGTTCGCTCGAGCTGTCCGATCTGGCCGACTGCGACCTGATCATCGAGGCCGTGTTCGAGAACATGGAGATCAAGAAGGACATCTTCGCCAAGCTCGACAAGATCGCCAAGGCCGGCGCCATCCTGGCCTCCAACACCAGCTACCTGGACGTCAACGAGATCGCCTCGGCGACCAGCCGTCCCGAGAGCGTGATCGGCCTGCACTTCTTCTCGCCGGCCAACGTCATGCGCCTGCTGGAAATCGTGCGCGGCGACGCCACGTCCAAGCCGGTGATCGCCACCTCGATGAAGCTGGCCAAGACCATCGGCAAGGTCGGCGTCCTGGTCGGCGTCTGCCCGGGCTTCGTCGGCAACCGCATGCTGTCATCCCGTCAGGGCCAGGCCCAGGCGCTGGTCGCCGAGGGCGCCATGCCCTGGGACGTCGACCGCGTCCTCTACGACTTCGGCTTCCCGATGGGTCCGTTCGCGATGAGCGACCTGGCCGGCCTCGACATCGGCTGGAGCAAGGAGACCAACAAGAGCGCGACCATCCGCGACAAGCTCTGCGAACTGGATCGCCGCGGCCAGAAGACCGGCGCCGGCTACTATGACTACGACGAGAAGCGCAACGCCAAGCCCTCGCCGGTAACCGAGCAGATCATCAGGGACTTCGCCGCCAAGTCGGGCGTCAACGCCCGCACGGTCGACGACCAGGAGATCCTTGAGCGCACCATCCTGCCGATGATCAACGAGGGCGCGAAGATCCTCGAAGAGGGCAAGGCGATCCGCGCGTCGGACGTCGATACCGTCTGGATCAACGGCTACGGCTGGCCGGTCTACCGCGGCGGCCCGATGCACTACGGCGACAGCCTGGGCCTGGCCCATGTCGTGGCGCGGCTGAAGGAGTACCAGGACAAGCACGGCGACTTCTTCAAGCCGTCCGCGCTGCTGGAAAAGCTCGCCGCCGAAGGCAAGGGCTTCAAGGACCTGTAGGGCCTCGCTGTCATCCCGGGCGCCGTTCGCGGCGACCCGGGACCCAGCGAACCTGCACAGACCTCTGGGTCCCGGATCGGCCTGCGGCCGTCCGGGATGACAGTTGATAGTGAAAGACCGCGCATGACCCTCGACCAGATGATCGCCGAGGACTTCGGGACCGTCCCGGACCTCATCCGGCTGTATGCGGCGCAGAAGCCGACGCACCCGGCGCTGGTCCAGGACGGGCGGTCGCTGAGCTACGCCGAGCTCGACGCGCTGATGGACCGCATCGCCGCGGGCCTGCAGCGGGACGGGCTGACCCAGGGCCAGGCGATCTCCGTCTGCGCAACCACCTCCATCGAGTACGCGGCGCTGTTCCTGGGCGGTCTGCGGGCCGGGGCGGCGGTGGCGCCGATCGCGCCGTCCTCGACGCCCGACCAGATCGTGGCCATGGTCAACGACAGCGGCGCGAGCCTGTTCTTCCTCGACGCCACCGTGGCGGCGGAGATGGGCGACAAGCTGGGCGAGGTGGTCACCCGGCAGATCGCGCTGGACGGCTCCGACGTCGGCCTGCCCTTCGCCCGGTGGCTGCCGGCGGAAGGCATCGCGCCGAAGCCGGTCGAGATCGGCCGCAAGGACCCGTTCAACATCATCTACAGCTCGGGCACGACCGGCACGCCCAAGGGCATCGTCCAGAGCCACGGCATGCGCTGGCGCCACCTGGCCCCGCGTCCGGACGGCATCGGCTATGGCCCCGACGCGGTCGGGTTCATCTCCACGCCCCTCTATTCGAACACCACCCTGGTCTGCTTCTTCCCGACCCTGGCCGGCGGCGGCACCATGGTCATGCTGCCCAAGTTCGACGTGCTGAAGTGGCTGACGGCGGCGCAGGACAACCGCGTCACCCACGCCATGCTGGTGCCGGTGCAGTACCGCCGCCTGCTCGAGCATCCGGACTTCGACAAGTACGACCTCAGCAGCTTCCAGATGAAGTTCGCCACCAGCGCGCCGTTCCCGGCCGAGCTGAAGAAGCAGGCCATCGAGCGCTGGCCGGGCGGGCTGACCGAATACTACGGCATGACCGAGGGCGGCGGCGGCTTCATGCTGCAGGCCCACCTCTATCCCGACAAGCTGCACACCGTCGGCCTGCCCAGCCCCGGCGCGGTGATCAAGCTGATCGACGAAGAGGGTAACGAGGTCGGGCCCGGCGAGGTCGGCGAGATCATCGGCCGCTCGCCGGCGGTGATGAGCGGCTATCACAACCAGCCGGGCAAGACGTCGGAGGCCCAATGGGTCTGCCCCAAGACCGGCGACCTGTATATCCGCACCGGCGATGTCGGCCGGCTGGACGAGGACGGCTTCCTGACCCTGATGGACCGCCGCAAGGACATGATCATCACCGGCGGCTTCAACGTCTATCCCAGCGACCTGGAAGCGGTGCTGATGCAGCACGAGGCCGTCGCCGAAGCCGCCGTGATCGCCGCCCCCTCGGACCAGTGGGGCGAGACGCCGGTGGCCTATGTCGCGCTGAAGGACGGCGCGACGGCGACGCCGGACGAGCTGAAGGCCTTCACCAACGGCCAGGTCGGCAAGACCCAGCGCCTCGCCGACGTCGTGCTGATCGACGTCCTGCCCCGCAGCCACATCGGCAAGGTGCTGAAGCGCGAGCTGCGGGACGCCTATGTGAAGGCGATGGCGTAGGTCCCAGGGCGCATTCCCCTATGGCCCCGTGATAGCCCGACTCGTTCGGGCCGCCCATGCTTGGTGAGTCCGCCCGCTTCCTGCGTGCTTCGACACGCGCCTTCGGCGCTGCTCAGCATGACCAGGGTGGGAAGCCTTCCAACGTAGTCATCCTGAGCAGCCGCGCAGCGGCGTGTCGAAGGACGCACGGGGAAGGCGGTGTTCGTGGGTGGCCCGAACACGTCGGGCCATGACGCCGTAAGGAAGTGGGAGAGGAACATCCGTGCATCTCACCCGTTCCCATCCCTGCGAACGGGGCGCAGGGTGGCGGGATGCGGTGGATTTTACTGGCGGCGGTGCTGGTCGCGGCGGCCATTCTTGGCGTCGGCCTCTTCGCGCCGACGGCACGCACGCCCACGGCGGCAGAGCCGACGTTCGCCTTTGACGCCCTGCCCCAATCGCTCCCGGCCAGTGTGACGCCCCGCTTCGGCTCACCGCGGACCGAGAGGTGCATAGACGCCCCACGGTTCGCCGCCGCCGCCGCGCGTAACGCCGTCGACATCGACACCCTGCCCTTCGCGCCGTTCAAGCGGCCCGAGACCGGCTGGCGGATCTATGCCCCGCATATCGCCGTCGAGATCGGCTCCAGCTGCGCCTGGGACAGCACCGGTTTCGCCAACGCCCTGGCCGGCTGGCAGCGGGCGCACGGGCTGCCGCCCAGCGGCGTGCTGGACGCGGCCACCTTCGACGTCATGCGCGTGCGCTGGCATCTGAAGCGGCCGTTCGTGATCCTCAACCGGACCATCGGCTGTCCGCCCGCCCCGCCGCCGGAAGCCCTGGCGCTCGCCGACCCGGGCGAAGTCTACGGGAGCGCGCCGACCCAGGCCCGCGCCGACGCCCTGGCGGCCCTGCGCCGCATGGCAGCCGACGCCCGGGCCCAGGACCCCGCCATCGCGGCGGACCGCCAGGCCCTGCTGATCTTTTCCGGCTATCGCAGCCCGGAAGAGAACGACCTGCGCTGCCTGATCCCGGGATCCTGCGACAACGTCTCCCGCGCGCCCTGCTCAGCCCATCGCACCGGCCTGGCCTTCGATCTGATCGTCGGCGCCGCGCCCGGCGGACGGGTGGACTCGACCGAGAATTTCAACCGCCTGGCCCAGTCGCAGACGCCGGTCTATCGCTGGATGGTCCGCAACGCCCACCGCTACGGCTTCGTGAACTATGTGTTCGAGCCCTGGCACTGGGAATGGTCGCCGCCGGAACAGCGGGGCGCGACGCGCGCTTAGCCTCCACACCCCGGAGGTCTGCCCTGTGTTTCGCGTTCCCCTGTCCGCCGCCCTGCTTATCGCCCTCGCCGCCTGTGGCGACGGCAAATCCGCCAACGATGTCCCCGCCGCGAAGATCGTCGCGCCCGCCGCTGTCCAGCCCCTGAACCGGCAGAGCATCGACACCGCCGCCTGGGCCGAGCTCCCCGAGGACGCCGCCACCGCGGCGCCCGCCGTCCTGCGCGCCCAGGTGCTTCTGGACCGGGCGCAGTTCTCGCCCGGCGTCATCGACGGTCTGGCGGGTGAGAACCTGCGCCAGGCCGTCGCCGCCTTCGAGGCGACCAACGGCCTGGCCGTCGAGGGCCAGCTGGACGCCCAGGTGTTCGCCGCCCTGACCACCTTCGACTCCGATGCCGCCCTGACCGAGTACGAGATCACGCCTGACGACGTAGCCGGCCCATTTGTGGCGTCCATGCCCGCTGACCTGGTGGACAAAGCGAAGCTGAAAGCCCTGTCCTATCGCGGGCCCGCCGAACTGCTGTCGGAGAAGTTCCACACCACCGAGGCGCTGCTGGCGACGCTCAACCCGGGCGTCGACCTGACAAAGGCCGGGACCCGTATCGTCGTGCCGGCGGTTCGCAAGACCGAGCTGGCGGGCGCCGTGGCCCGGATCGAGGTCGACAAGGCCGAGCGGGCCGTGAAGGCGTTCGACGCCAACGGCAAGCTGCTGGCCTTCTATCCGGCGACGATCGGCAGCGAGGAGATGCCCGCGCCCAGCGGCGAACTGACGGTGCGCGCCGTGGCCCACGCCCCGACCTACACCTTCGACCCCAGGCGGCTGACCTATGAGGGCCCGAAGACGAAGGTGACCGTCCCGGCCGGGCCGAACAGCCCGGTGGGTTCGGTCTGGATCGCCCTGAGCAAGGACACCTACGGCATCCACGGCTCGGACGAGCCCAAGCAGATCGGCAAGACCTTCAGCAACGGTTGCGTCCGCCTGACCAACTGGGACGCCGAACAGCTGGCGGCGGCGGTGAAGGCCGGCGTCGTGGTGGTGTTCACCGGGTGACGCGCCTGCGGGGACATGCACTTCAGTGCGTGTCCCCGCTGCCCCCACCCGTCATGGCCCGACGTGTTCGGGCCACCCATGCGTGATGCGCCCGCAAGTTTCCTGCGTGCTTCGACACGCGCCTTCGGCGCTGCTCAGCATGACTAGTGCGAGTATTCATCCAATCCAGTCATCCTGAGCAGCCGC
>JAUSPV010000156.1 GCA_030652755.1 Caulobacter sp.
TCGATCCGTTGACTGCCGTGGTGCATGTTAACGGCCAGCGGGTACCAACAGCCCCGGGCAATGTCGTGCTGCTGCTGAACAAGCCGCGTGGCGTGGTCTCAACCATGAGCGATGAGCATGGACGCCCGTGTGTGGGTGACCTTGTTGCCGATCGATCTGAGCGACTCTTCCATGTGGGCCGACTGGATGCTGAGACCGAGGGACTGCTCCTATTGACCAACGATGGCGAGCTGGCCAACCGGGTGGTGCACCCTGCGCACGGAGTCGACAAGACCTATGTGGCAACGGTGACTGGTCAGGTCACATCGCAGACTCTGCGGCTGCTTCGCGATGGTGTCGAGCTGGACGATGGGCCAATGAAAGTCGATTCGGTTCGCATGGTTCAGCAGGCCAAGGATCGGTCGATGCTGGAGTTAGTGATCCACGAAGGACGCAATCGGATCGTTCGAAGGCTCCTGGAGGAGGTTGGACATCCGGTTGTCGAGCTCGTCCGCACCCGTATCGGTCCACTGCACTTGGGCAACCTCAAGGCTGGGCAGATGCGTGAGTTGAATGGTCCTGACTTACGGGCTTTGTACACGGCTGTTGGTCTGTAGTCTTTGCCGATGCGCGCAATCAGGGGAGCCGTGTGCTTGCAGCAGGATGACGCTGACGAGATGCGGGAAGCAGTAGGCGAGTTGCTCGAAGTCATTCTTCAGCGCAATGCCGTCACTCCTGACGATGTCATCAGTGTCCTGTTCACCAACACCCCAGACCTGCATTGCGCCTTTCCTGCCAAGGCCGCCCGCGAAGTCGGCTTCACTGACGTGCCTTTGATGTGTGCCCAGGAAATCGATGTCGACGGAGCACTTGAGCGCGTCGTGCGCGTCATGCTCCACGTCGACATCGATCGACCTCGCAGTGAAATCGTGCATGTCTATCTGCGCGGCGCCGAAGTGCTGCGACCGGATACTCAGTCATGACCCAGGCCACGCCGACTGCGCTCGGGCCGGTCTTGGTCATCGGTACTGGCCTGATCGGCACCTCGATCGCATTGGCGCTCGTGCGAGCCGGTGCAGAAGTGCTGCTGCGCGACGAGGACCCTGCGCAACTTGCGACTGCCGTTGGCATGTCTGCTGGAGTTCAGCACGCATCCCAGAAGCCAGACATTGTTGTGGTCGCCGTCCCGCCGAGATCAGCCTCGTATGTGATGGCCACTGCCAGCAAGGAGTTCCCAGACGCCACCATCACCGATGTCACCAGCGTGAAGTCCGGCATCCTGCGCCAGGCAGTGTTCTCTGGGGCTGACTCATCGCGACTTGTGGGTGGTCATCCGATGGCTGGCCGCGAAGTCTCCGGTGCCGCAGGTGCGCGGGCTGACCTTTTTGACGACCGGCTCTGGATTCTTACCCCGACTCTGGAGACGGACACCGAACACGTGCAGCGCGCACAGCTGCTGGTGAGCACTTGCGGGGCACTTTCGGTGGAGATGGCAGCCAGCGAGCACGACGTTGCCGTGGCGCTGGTCTCGCATGCACCTCAAGTGGTCTCCAGCGCGCTGGCGGCGCAGTTGCTGCCAGCAAAGGAACTCCACATCTCGGTCGCAGGCCAGGGACTTCGTGACATGACTCGCATCGCTTCTTCTGACAGTGACCTCTGGCTGGACATTCTCAGCGAGAATGCCGGACCAGTGTCAGAGGTGCTCAGCGGTGTGGTGTTTGAATTGCAAGAGGTACTCCACGCTCTGCAAGAGCTTGCTGCGGGGGATCGTGATCATCAAGAAGCCATTGATGCGACCTTGCGCGCAGGTGCCCTCGGGCGCCAGCGCATCCCTGGCAAGCATGGCAATCCAGATTCGCCCTTCCGCGAAGTCGCCGTCATGGTTGCCGATCAGCCAGGAGAGCTTGCCCGGCTGTTCATTGCAGCTGGCGAGGCCGGCATCAATCTGGAAGACGTGCGCATCGAGCATGTGCTTGGTCGACCCAGTGGTCGGGTCGAACTGGCAGTCAAGCCGGACGCGGCAGAGCCGCTCGCAACAGCTCTTCACGAGCGTGGCTTTGATGTGCGTGGGGTCGATGGATGACCAATGACATCAGTCCGCTGGTCGTAGCCGTTGATGGCCCGGCGGGCTCAGGAAAGTCCAGTGTCTGCCGAGGCACGGCAGCTCGACTGAGCTGGCACTATCTCGACACCGGTGCGATGTACCGCGCGATGACTTGGGCTGTGCTTGATGCCGGAATCGATCCCAATGATGCGCAAGCGGTCGCCAACTTCGCCAAGAAGCCAGATATCGCCAGTGGTTCCAATCCATACCAGCCAACCATCGAGGTGGATGGCACCGATGTTGCAGACGCCATTCGTCAGGATCGCATCACTTCTGCTGTCAGCGCGGTGAGTGCCGTACCCAAGGTTCGGCAGTTGCTCGTGCAGAAGCAGCGTGATGCTGCGCAGTTGGCGATGCGCTCCGGCACAGGCATCGTGGTGGAAGGGCGAGACATCACCACCGTTGTGCTGCCACACGCTCATCTGAAGATCTTCCTGACTGCCCGACCGGAGGTGCGTGCTCAGCGCAGAGCCCTGGAGCAGGCTGACGGGGGAGTCGTAGCAGACACCACAGTGCAGGCCACCGAAGCGGCGCTGGTAAAGCGCGATGAGTTGGACTCCTCGCGATCAACGTCGCCACTGGTCAAAGCCGAAGACGCGATCGAATTGGACACCAGCGATCTCACTCTCGATCAGGTCATCGCCAAGATGGTGGCCTATGCCAAGGCGGCAGCTCGATGAGCAAGGCACCCAGCGGCGGCATGCTCGCAAACCTCTCAGGCTCCGCGCTGAAGTTCATCTACCGCATCCGGGCGTCAGGGCAAGGCAAGGTACCTGTCAGCGGACCAGTCATCTTTCATATCGAAGGCGATGCACTGCTTTCTGGCCCTTCAGTCAAGGCTGTTGCTCCCCGGCCGGTGCAGCTCATCGTCTCAGGCGCGCTGGGGGAGGTATTTCTCGGCGGCACCCAGATCCTCGCCGGCGACATCTCGATGTACGGCTTCGGATTCGCTGCCTCCCAACAGGCAGTGGAGGTGCTGAAAGCAGGCGGAACCGTGGCATTTGTGGGGGATCAACCGCAACTTGGCTACTTGGCTGCTGCTACGGGGGCTCCGATTGTGCCGGTGCGCGTGAGTGGTGCTGGCGGCAAAGTACGGACCGACCCTCCAAAGCCCGGATCACGTATCAGTATCGTGTTCGAAGCACCTATCCAGATTGAGGTCCATGGTGACCCGTGTGCGCTCGCAACCGTCCAAGAGGTTGCTGAGCAGGTGCGACAGGCTCGTGCGGATGCGCAGGCCTAAAAGAGAGGCAGTGAGATGAGCGACTCCTGGGTTGCAATCGATGGAGACGACGACAATCTCGTTCTCGATGAGGATCAAGACTCTGAGCTGGAGAAAGGCGAGGATCTCGTCGCCCTCGAGCGTGCGTTGCAGGCTGCGCGTGCGGAGTTTGGAGAGTTCGACGACGACCTCGCGGATCTGACCGACAAGACCAGCCAAGACGGTTGGCCAGTCTTGGCTGTGGTGGGTCGTCCAAACGTCGGCAAGTCCACTCTGGTCAATCGCATCATCGGTCGTCGCGAAGCCGTAGTTGAAGACATCCCTGGTGTCACACGTGACCGCGTCACATATGAGGCGGAATGGAATGGCAAGCGCTTCATCCTCATCGACACGGGTGGCTGGGACCGCAAGGTCAAGGGCATGGCCGCCCAGATTGCCCAACAGGCAGAACGCGCCATCAACGACGCTGACGCTGTGGCCTTCGTGGTTGACGCCACCGTGGGAGCAACCGACACCGACGAGGCAGTAGTTGAAGTCCTGCGACGCTCGGGCAAGCCCGTGCTGCTCGTTGCCAACAAGGCTGACGACGCGATCCTTGAGATTGAAGCGGCCAACCTTTGGTCGCTCGGACTCGGTGAGCCAATCCCGGTCTCTGCTCAGCATGGTCGAGGAGCTGGAGATCTGCTCGATGCGATCGTCAACATCCTGCCTGCCGAGGGTCAGGGCCGGATGCGCAGCGCAGGACCACGGCGGGTGGCGCTTTTGGGGAAGCCGAATGTTGGAAAGTCGTCACTGCTCAATGCGATGGCTGGGTCTGATCGAGTGGTCGTCGACGATGTCGCGGGCACCACGGTTGACCCAGTCGATGAGCTCGTCAAGCTGAAGGAGAAGTGGTGGTGGTTCGTTGACACTGCCGGCATCCGTCGACGTGCCAAGGAAGCCAGTGGCCACGAGTATTACGCCACCTTGAGAACCACTGCAGCACTAGATCGTGCCGAAGTTGCGCTCGTGCTCATTGATTCGTCTGAGCCGATAAGCGAGCAGGATGTGCGCATCATCGCGATGGCCGAGGAAGCCGGGCGCGCCATCGTCATCGCCTACAACAAGTGGGATCTCACGGATGAAGAGCGTCGGCACTACCTCGAGCGAGAGATCGATCGTGACCTTGTGCAGGTGCCATGGGCTCCGCACGTCAACGTGTCTGCCAAGACCGGGCGTCATATTGAGCGTCTTGAGTTTGCCCTGGACGCAGCAATCAAGGGCTGGGAAACCCGAGTGCCCACCGGACGCCTCAACCAGTTCCTCGGTGCCATTGTGCAGTCCAATCCGCACCCGATTCGGGGTGGAAAGCAGCCACGCATTCTGTTCGGTGCTCAGGTGTCGGTCAGTCCGCCGACGTTTGCACTGTTCACGACAGGATTTCTCGAGGCTGGCTATCGTCGCTTCATCGAGCGGCGCCTGCGCGAGGAATATGGCTTTGAAGGCACGCCAATTCGCATCCTGATGCGCGTGCGCGAGAAGCGAGTGCGCAAGTAGCTCAGGGTGTGATCGCCAACTCGATCGCTGCAAGTGCTCGAGCAGTCGCGCTGTATTCAAGTCCGAGTGCTGATGCATTCGCGCTCACGTGTTCTGCTGCTGCAAGTACGGCCGCCTGGGCAATGTCGCTCTGCGCATCCATGTCGAAATGCCACTGCTGCGCACGCAAAGCAATCTCATGGTGCCCGTCTGCTCCGACGTCGATCTTGGTCGCGGTGAAAATTCGGCAGTCATATGCTCGACAGGCCTGTGGTCGCTGTTCGTAGATCGAACATCCTGATTCGCCGAACATCGGACAGTGTCCGTTCGCGTCGTAGCCCATGACGTGATTGCCTACGGGCAAACCAGGAGCAGCAAACAGCAGTTCGGCAGGAATCACTGATCGAGCGTCCCTGTCAGTATCGGTCACCAGGATGAACTGCGATGAGCGGCAACAGGCACTGCAAGAACCGCAGGGAACATCAGAATCGGCACCTTCGGACAAGGCGAGGGCGATGTCACCCAACCAGACGCGAAAACTGCCCGCCGGGATCGAATGCGCGGAACTCACTCCTGACTCGCTGACTACTACCTGCGGGCGACGAAGATGTCGTGCTCAATGAGCCAGTTCAGTTCATTTCGCTCTGCCCATTGAACGAGCCAACCACGTGTGGGGTAGTGAGCAAAGCTTGGGTTTGAGGGGTCAAAACAGCGCACGTCATCGACCAGGACGCTCACGGTGCTCCATCGCGGCAGATGGGGTGCGATCGCGGCAAGCTCTTCTCGAATAGGTGTGTCCGAGGGGCCTTGGAAGGTGTTGCCGGCTGAAAAATGGCCATCGAGCCAAAATGACACTGGCTCCTGGATGCCTTCGAGGACTCCAGGCAGGCGGTCCTCGGACAATCCTTGAATGATTGTGACATTGGGCGTGCTGTGAAATCGCTCAATTGCCGCCTGAGCAAGTTCAGGCATGGGCTCAATTGAATACACGTGACTGGCGCTGTCTGCCAGGAATGCTGTGGTGCCGCCGAGGTAGGTGCCTGTCTCAACCCAGGTGCCCGAAGGGTGGCCGTAGCGGGTCAGCACTGACCACTTGACCGCCTGGGGGGCGGGCATGTCATAGCAGCGATCCGCCCACTTCTTTGACTCCACGGCGTTGCCAAGCGGGGATTTGGCGAGCGTGTTGGACACTGCGTGCTTCACAGTTCTTGCGGCCGGCACGTAGCGCGCAGGAATAATGCGCGTGGCAAAGTTCATTGGAGTCCCTCATTCAAGGTGCAGTGGTTGAGCATGTTAGCCCTTGGTGGTAGAGAGTATTGAGCCCCGCAGTGCGAGCCGATCAACCCAATTTCATGGTTGCTCGAAGCTGGGTAGCAGGGGGTGCGTCCCGCATCAGGGGCGGCGACTATGGTTCGCAAGTGCTGAAATCCCTCAGGGATGACGTCGCGGGCTGTAGCGCAGTTTGGTAGCGCACTTGACTGGGGGTCAAGGGGTCGCAAGTTCGAATCTTGTCGCTCCGACCACCGTTTTCCGCCGCCGGCTAGCGGTTCATCCACTTCATGAGCGGGATCAGGGGCAGGCCCCAGGCCGTGCCCACGATCGCGTAGAAGACCAGCTGGGCCGCCCAGTGGGCCGGCAGGTGGTCCGCCACGGCCAGGGCCGCCGCGACATAGACAAACAGGAACACCAGCATCGCCAGGGTTCCGATGAGCTTCTTCAGTCGCGTGTTCATGCAGCCTCCGGCGGCGCGACGAGGCCGCGCCGCCTTCGACATAGAGTGACGCTAGCGTCGTTTGAAGAGGCCAACGATGAACAGCAGGATCACCGCGCCCAGGGTCGCGAAGATCAGGGTGCCCAGCAGACCGCTGACGCCGATGTTCAGTTGGGTCGCGATGAACCCGCCGATCAGGCCGCCGATGACGCCGACGACCAGATTGGTCAGCAGCCCGTGGTTGCGGCCCATGATCTTCTCGGCCAACCAGCCCGCGGCGATGCCGATCAGAATTGCGACGATCCAGCCCATGAATATCTCCTCCAGCCCCGTGATCGGGCGTTGCGGAAACTGCGCAGGGCCGGTTGCGGTTCCACGATGAGCCGGCGGTCACCGCTTCGGCATCAGCCGGGCCGCCGCCAGGAGCGCCGTGGCGCCCGTCAGCGCCGTCGCCGCGACGGCGGCAACGCCGCTGACATGGAGGCCCAGGAGATCGGCGACCGTGCTTCCCGCCAGAGCCCCGGCCAGTCCCAGACCCAGGCAGGCGAACATCGACCGGCGCCCGCCCAGCAGCGCGCGCGCAAGCACCCCGGCCAGCAGCCCGATCACAACTACGGCGAAGAGGCCCGGTCCCGACATCGCCGGCAGCATGACAGGGGATCGCGATGACGTCACGGCTCTGGACCCCGCGCCATGACCGGCCTAGGTACTGCCTGCCGATTATCCGCCCCCTCCCGGGGGCCCAGCAGAGGCGGCGATGACTTCGTTCCTGCGTTCCGACCGGTCCCGTCCGGTCGCGGTCTGGCTGTTCGCCGTGGCCGCTCTTGTCCTGGCCATGGTCGTCGTGGGCGGCGCGACTCGCCTGACCGGCTCGGGCCTGTCGATCACCGAGTGGAAGCCGGTCACCGGCGCCGTGCCGCCGATGTCCGAGCAGGCCTGGCAGACCGAGTTCGCCAAGTACAAGGTCATCCCCCAGTACACCCAGCTGAACCGGGGCATGAGCCTGAGCGAATTCAAGGGCATCTACTGGTGGGAATGGGGCCACCGGCTGCTCGGCCGGCTGATCGGCCTGGCCTTCGCCCTGCCGTTCGCCGTCTTCCTGATCCGCCGCGAGATACCCAGGCGCCTGATCTGGCGCTGCGGAGTGATGTTGGGCCTTGGCGGGCTGCAGGGCGCGATCGGCTGGTGGATGGTGTCCAGCGGCCTGGCCGACCGGGTATCGGTCGCGCCGGAGCGGCTGGCCACCCACCTCAGCCTGGCGCTGATCCTGTTCGTGATGCTGGTCTGGACCGGCCTGGACGCCTGGAACGGCGCGCCCCGACAGGAGAGCCCGACCCGCTGGCGCACGGTCGCCTGGGTCTTCCTCGGCGCGGTGCTGTTCCAGAGCCTGCTGGGCGCCCTGGTGGCCGGCTCGGACGCCGGCTACATCTTCAACGACTGGCCGCTGATGAACGGCGCGCTGATCCCCCGCGACTACGCCGGCGACAGCCTCTGGGCGACCATCGCCCACAACCAGGCCTCGGTGCAGCTGCACCACCGGATCGGCGCCTATCTGCTGTTCGCCGGGGCGATCGTCATGGCCGCCATGGCCTGGCGCGCGCGCTTTCTTCCGCAGCAGGCGCGCGTGCTGGCCGTGGCCGCCCTGGGCGTCACGGTGCTGCAGGCCGTCCTCGGCATCGCCACCCTGATGGCGGGGGTGCCGCTGTGGCTGGGCATTCTGCATCAGGCCGGCGCGGTGGTTCTGCTGGCGGCCGCGACCGCCTTCGCCTGGCGCGTCCGACGGCCGTAGGGCAGGGGTCAAGTATTCGGTATTATAATACCGCTGAACGCAAACCCTTGCCGCATATGGGTTTGCGCCCATTCTGAACGCTTCATGTGTTGACAGGCTGACAGGGCGCGGGTATTGCCCCGCCCTCACGTCGGGAACCGCTCGTTCCCGCCCGCAATACGGATCTGTCCAATGATGAAGACCACGGCTTCGTTGAAGCCCGCCGAGGTCGAGAAGAAGTGGATCGTGATCGACGCCGAGAACGCCATTGTCGGCCGTCTCGCGTCCTTCATCGCCATGCGTCTTCGCGGCAAGCACCGCCCCGACTACACCCCGCACGTCGACTGCGGCGACTATGTCGTCGTGATCAACGCCGACAAGGTGAAGTTCACGGGCCGCAAGCTCGACCAGAAGATCTACTACCGCCACACCGGTCACCCGGGCGGCGTCAAGTCGATCACCGCCGGCAAGCAACTGAGCGGCCGCTTCCCCGAGCGCGTGCTCGAGAAGGCCGTCGAGCGCATGCTGCCGAAGGAAAGCCCGCTGGCCCGGGCCCAGATGACGCACCTGCGCATCTTCAACGGCGCCGAGCACACCCATCAGGCTCAGAGCCCTGAGCCCGTCGCGTTCGCTGAACGCAACAGCAAGAACACCCGGAGCCAATAAGTCATGGCCGAAGCCCAAGGTTTCGAGGCCCTGCAAGGCCTCTCGTCGAACCCCGACGTCGCGCCGGCCGAACGCAAGGTCGACGCCCAGGGTCGCTCCTACGCGACCGGCAAGCGCAAGAACGCGGTCGCCCGCGTGTGGATCAAGCCCGGCAAGGGCACGATCACGATCAACGGTCGTGACCAGGAGATCTACTTCGCCCGTCCGGTGCTGCGGATGATGATCGCCCAGCCCTTCCAGGTCACCGACCGGGTCGGACAGTTCGACGTCGTCGTCACCGTCCTCGGCTCGGGCCTTTCGGGCCAGGCCGGCGCCGTGCGTCACGGCATCTCCAAGGCCCTGACCTACTTCGAACCGACCCTGCGTCCGGTCCTGAAGCCGCACGGCTTCCTGACCCGCGACAGCCGCGTCGTCGAACGCAAGAAGTACGGCAAGGCCAAGGCCCGCCGCAGCTTCCAGTTCTCGAAGCGCTAGTCGTTCGCGAACCTGTTTTGCGAAAGGGCGCTTCGGGCAACCGAGGCGCCCTTTTTCTTGTTCCGTATCGTGCGTCCTTCGACACGCCGCTTCGCGGCTGCTCAGGATGACTGAGCTGGAAAGCGCACACACCAAGTCATCCTGAGCAGGCCCGCAGGGCCGTGTCGAAGGACGCAGTGAGGAAAGGCCCGGCACATGACCACCCCCAAGGTCTTCATCGACGGCGAAGCCGGCACCACCGGGCTGCAGATCCGCGAGCGGCTGGCTGGCCGCAAGGACATCGAGCTGCTGTCCATCGCCCATGAGATGCGCAAGGACGCCGGCGCCCGGGCCGAGCTGCTGAACGCCGCCGATGTCTCGATCCTCTGCCTGCCGGACGACGCGGCGCGCGAGGCGGTGGCCATGGTCACCAACCCGTCGGCGAAGATCATCGACGCCTCGACCGCTCACCGCACCGCGCCGGGCTGGGCCTACGGCTTCCCGGAGATGTCCCGCGACCAGCGGGCGGCCGTGGCGGCCTCGACGCGGGTCTCCAACCCCGGCTGCTATCCGACCGGCGCCATCGCCCTGGTCCGGCCGCTGGTGGCCGCCGGGCTGATGCCGCAGGACTGGCCGGTCAGCGTCAACGCCGTCAGCGGCTATTCCGGCGGCGGCAATCCGATGATCGCCGAGTTCGAGGACATCGAGAGCCCGACCTACACGCCGGTCGCCTATCGCATCTACGGCATGGGGCTGGAGCACAAGCATGTCGCCGAGATGCAGATCCATTCGGGCCTGCTGACCCGGCCGCTTTTCGCCCCGGCCGTCGGCCGCTATCGCCAGGGCATGATCGTCGAGGTGCCGCTGCACCTCTCCCTGATGGGCAGCGCCCCGTCGCTGAAGGCCGTTCATGCCGCGCTCGCCGAGGCCTATCATGGCGAGGCCTTCGTCGAGGTGGCGTCGCTGGACGAGGCGGCGGCGCTGAAGACGCTCGACCCGGAAGGCCTCAATGGCACCAACCGCATGAAACTGTTCGTGTTCGGCTCGGACTCGACCCGGCAGGCGCGGCTGGTGGCGCTGCTCGACAACCTCGGCAAGGGCGCGTCCGGCGCGGCGGTGCAGAACATGAACCTGATGCTCGGCCTGCCCGAGGCCGCCGGCCTGTGACCATCCGGCGGGCGTCCCCCGCCGACACGGACGCGCTGCGGGCGATGATGGCGACCAGCAACGGCTACGACCGGCCGGCGGCGCGGGCGATGATCGTCGGCTTCGCGCAGACCTGGAGCGTGCCGGATGGCCCGCAAGAGGTCTGGCTGGCCGAGGTGGCGGGCGCGATCGTCGGCTTCTTCGCGCTGATCCCGCACGGCGCGGATCAGGAGCTCGACCTGTTCTTTACCGCCAACGACGCCCAGGGGACCGGCGTCGGCCGGCGGCTGTTTCAGGCCCTGGCCGAGCGGGCGAGGGCGCTCGGCGCATCCTGCGTGGTGATCAGCTCCAACCCGGAGGCCGCCGGCTTCTACCGCCGGATGGGGGCGATCGACGTCGGCGTCACGCCGCCCGGCGACGGCATCGCCTGGGAACGGCCGAAGCTGAAGCTGTCGCTGTGCTGAACCCTTCCCCCTGGAGGGGGGAAGGGCAGGGTTGGGGGTGGCGTCCTGTGGGCGTCGCTGCGTTGGCCAGCCCTGCGCTGACGTCTCGCGCTTCTGGTGCGGACAGTCTCCCACCCCCATCCGACCTGCTCCGCAGGCCACCTTCCCCCCTCCAGGGGGAAGGAATTCAGACCGCCTTCCAGAACACCACGGTCGCCTCGGACCCGCCGCCGCTCTTCAGCGCGAAGTCGGGAATCCTGCCGGCCTCGGTCCAGCCGAGCCGGCGATAGAGGCCGTCGGCGACGCCGCCCTCGACGGTGTCCAGCACCAGCAGGCGACGGCCCAGGTCCCGGGCGGCCTGTTCGGCGGTGGCCATCAGCTGCTTCGCCAGACCACGACCACGCGCGCGGGGATGCACCATCAGCTTGGCGATCTCCGCCCGATGCGCGCCGTTGGGCTTGCCGACCGGGTGCAGCTGGATCGTGCCGACCGGGCCTTCACTGTCGCTGATCGCCCACAGCAGGACGTCGCCGGCCGCGACGCCCTCGGCCACACCGCGCCAGTAGGCCTCCGCCTCGCCGGCCGGCATCGGATGCAGGAAGCCGATCGAGGCGCCGTCGGCCACGCAGGCCTCCAGCAGCGCCGCCCAGCCGGGCAGGGCGGCGCCCAAGGCTTCGGCGGTGACCGTCTCAGGCGTCAGGAGCGCACCTTCACAAAGCTCCCCGGCGCGTCCTCCAGCGGCGCGCCGAGCGGACCCCTGGACGGATCACGCGCCGGGACCAGCGGGCCCGAGCGTTCCTTCAGCCAGGCGCTCCAGTGCGGCCACCAGCTGCCGGGGTGCTCGACGGCGGCGGCGCGCCACTCGTCGACGGTGGCGGGCAGGCCGGGATTGGTCCAGTGCTGGTACTTCTTCGCGTCCGGGTGGTTGATCACCCCGGCGATGTGGCCGCTGCCGGCCATGGTGAAGGTCACCGGCCCACCGAACAGTTTCGCCCCCCGATAGATGCTGCGGAACGGCGCGATGTGGTCGTCGCGCGAGGACTGTACGTAGATCGGCGTCTTCACGTCGCCGAGGTCCAGCTTCACGCCGTCCAGCGTCAGCTCGCCCCTGGCCAGCGCGTTGTCCTTGTAGAAGTTGCGCAGGTAGAACAGGTGCAGCGCCTTGGGCATCCGCGTCTGGTCGCTGTTCCAGAACAGCAGGCCGAAGGGCTTGGGCTCCTTGCCCATCAGGTAGTTGTTCACGAAGAACGACCAGATCAGATCGTTGCCGCGCAGCGAATTGAAGGTGTCGGCCATCGACTTGCTGGGCAGGAAGCCGCCCGACTGGTCCATGGTCTCCTCGATGTCGCGCAGCCAGGCGTCGTCGACGAACAGCTTCAGGTCGCCCGCCTCCTCGAAGTCCTGCTGGGCGGCGAAGAAGGTGGCCGAGCCGATCCGCTTGTCGCCCTTGGCCGCCATATGGGCCAGGGCGCAGGAGAGCAGGGTGCCGCCGATGCAGTAGCCGACGGTGTTCACCCTGTCGGTCCCGCACTGCTTCATGACCTGGGCCGTGGCGTCGTAGATGCCTTCCTTCAGGTAGCTTTCGAAGGTCTTGGCCGCGAGCGTCTCGTCCGGGTTGACCCAGCTGGTCACGAAGACGGTGAAGCCCTGGCCGGTCAGCCAGCGGACCAGGCTGTTATCGGGCCGAAGGTCGGTGATGTAGAACTTGTTGATCCAGGGCGTGAACAGCAGCAGTGGGATCTCGTGCACCTGCTCGGTGGTCGGCGTGAACTGCAGCAGCTGCAGGATGTCGTTCTGGTAGACGACCTTGCCCGGCGTGGTGGCGACGTTCTCGCCGACCTTGAACTGCTCCATGTCGGTCTGGCTGATGGCCAGCTGACCGCCGCCGCGGGTCAGGTCCTCGGCGAAGTTCTCCATGCCGCGCACCAGGCTCTCGCCGCCGGTGGCCATGGCCTCGCGCAGGGCGGCGGGGTTCGACATCAGGAAGTTCGACGGCGAGATGGCGTCGGTGAGCATCTTCATGAAGAACTCGACCCGGCGCTTTTCCAGCGGATCGACGCCCTCGACATCGGAGATAAGGCTGTTCAGCCAGCTGGAGCTGAGCAGGTAGGACTGCTTCATCACGTCGAACATGGGGTTGGAGCCCCAGTCCGGATCGTTGAAACGCTTGTCCCCCTTCGCCGGCTCGACCACCGGCTCGACCGTTTCGCCGGCCATGCGGCGGGCGGTGTTCTGCCACAGGTCCATGTAGCGGCTGAACAGATCGGCCTGGGCGCGCAGCAGACGGTCGGGCTGGGCGGCCAGGCGGCCCATGACGTCGGTCAGGGCCGGTCCGACGTGGAAGGGGTCGGGGCTCAGGGCGGCCGGACTGTCGGCCTGACGCAGCGCGGCCTCGGCGATGGCGCCCTGGGCGGTCACCGCCGCGCGGGCCAGATTCGCCGACAGCTTCTCCATGGCCTCGCGCTGCTGCGTGGACATGAAGGCGGCCGGATCGGTGAAACCGGGAGCCTCGAAGGGCGCGGAGGCGGCGGACGGGGCGGCGGCCCGCGGCGCTTCGCGAGTCGGCTCGGGGGCGGGTTGTGGCCTGGGTGCGGCGACCTTCGGGCGGGGCGCGGCCTTCGGCTTCGCCGCCTTCGGGGCGCTGACCGCCTTGGCCGGCGCCTTGTCGGGCGAGCGGGCGGCCTTGGCGGGCGCCGGCTTCGGCGCGGGACCGGCCTTGGCCGACGCCGTCTTCGGCGCGGCGTTCGCCCCGGCCGGAGCCTTGCGTTTGCGCGGGGTCTTGGCGTCCGTGCCGGCCATGTCGTTTCCTTCCCGGGGCGCGGCCGCTTCGAGCGGCCTTTCGCTGGTCGCGATCATGGCTTAGACCGGGCTGCAAATGGAAGGCGACACGCACATTTTCTGGCGAGCCGGTCGGCTGGCGCTCCTGGCGGGCGCGGCGATGACCCTGAGCGCCTGCGTGTCGATCGACGCGTTCGAGCCCGGCGCCGGCGCGGCGATCGATCCGACCTCGTCGGCCGCTTCAGCGGTGGCCGCTGCTGTCGCCGATCCCGGCCCCTGGCCGACCTTCGCCGACATTCCCGAGATTCCGGCCGACCTGCGCTCCGCCGGCGCCTGGCGCGACGCCGTCGCCGATCAGGAAGCCGACGGCCTCTTCACCCGGCGCAACGCCGCCGAGGAGACCTGGAGCCTCACCGCCACGGAAGCCTTCGCCGCGGATCTGCGGGCGAGGGTGGCCTCGGTCGACGTCCACGCGCCGACCGATGCGGAGATGGCCGAGTCCGATGCCTACGCCCGGGCGCTGCGCGCACGAGCTACCCCGCCTCCGCTGCCGAGGTGATGCCGGCGCGGCGGGGGCATGATTTTCCCTGAACCTGCTTGGAACTCCGGCTTCCGGAGGATATCCATGCGCGACCTCCGCTCCAGAGCGCGCCGGATGGCGCAGACGAGCCCCAAATGACGACCGAATTCCACCGTATCCGGCGCCTGCCGCCCTACGTCTTCGAAGAAGTGAACCGCATCAAGGCGAAGTTGCGCGCCGAGGGGACGGACATCATCGACTTCGGGATGGGCAATCCCGACATGCCGACGCCCAAGCATATCGTCGACAAGCTGGTCGAGACGGCCCGCGATCCCAAGGCCGGCCGCTACTCCGCCTCCAAGGGCATCATCGGCCTGCGCCGGGCCATGGCCGGCTACTATGACCGCCGCTTCGGCGTGAAGCTGAACCCCGACACCGAGGTGATCGCCACCCTGGGCTCGAAGGAGGGCTTCGCCAACCTGGCCCAGGCCCTGACCGCGCCGGGCGATGTCATCATCTGCCCCAACCCGGCCTATCCGATCCACGCCTTCGGCTTCATCATGGCCGGCGGCGTCATTCGCCATGTGCCGGCCCTGTCGCCGGAGGAGTATCTGGCGGGCGTCAGCCGGGCGATGAAGCACTCGGTGCCGCCGCCCAACATCCTGATCCTCAGCTACCCGTCCAACCCGACCGCCCAGTGGGTGGATCTGGAGTTCTACAAGGACGCCGTAGCGCTGGCGAAGAAGCACGACCTGCTGGTCATCAGCGACATCGCCTACGGCGAGATCTACTTCGACAACAATCCGCCGCCGTCGATCCTGCAGGTCGAGGGCGCCAAGGACATCGCCGTCGAGGTCAACAGCCTGTCCAAGACCTACGCCATGGCCGGCTGGCGCGTCGGGATGGTGGTCGGCAACGCCCGCATCTGCGCGGCGCTGGCCCGGGTGAAATCCTACCTCGACTACGGCGCCTTCCTGCCGATCCAGGTCGCCGCCGCCGCGGCGCTGAACGGCCCGCAGGACTGCGTCGACGAGATCCGCGCCATCTACAAGGGCCGCCGTGACACCCTGGTCGACTCGATGAAGCGCGCCGGCTGGGACATCCCCGCGCCGCCCGCCTCGATGTTCGCCTGGGCCAAGCTGCCCGAGCAGTACAAGGACGCCGGTTCGATGCTGTTCTCCCGCCTGCTGGTCGAGGAAGCCGGCGTCGCCGTCGCGCCGGGAACGGGCTTTGGCGAGTACGGCGAGGGCTACGTCCGAATCGGACTCGTCGAGAACGAGCACCGCATCCGGCAGGCCGCCCGCAACGTGAAGAAGTTCCTGGCCGACTCCGAGAAGATCCTCGCGAAGGCCCACAACACCATGGCGGGGCAATGAGCCAGAAGGTCTGGAAAATCGGCGTCGCGGGCCTGGGCACCGTCGGCGGCGGCCTGCTGCAGTTCCTGTCGGAGCGGCCCGAGTTCGCGCCGGCCGGGGGCAGGGTGGTCGTCACCGGCGTCTCCGCCCGCTCGCGCTCGCGGCCGCGCAGCGTCGACATCTCCGGCCTGACCTGGTTCGACGATCCCGTCGCCCTGGCGACCTCGCCGGAGACCGACATCTTCGTCGAACTGGTCGGCGGCTCCGATGGCCCGGCCAAGGCCGCGGTCGAGGCGGCGCTGAAGGCCGGCAAGCCGGTGGTCACGGCCAACAAGGCGCTGATCGCCGAGCACGGCGCGGAGCTGGCGGTGCTGGCCGAGGCGGCCGGCGTCCCGCTGCTGTTCGAGGCCGCGGTGATGGGGGGTACGCCCGCCGTCAAAATGCTGCGCGAGGCCATGGTCGGCGACGAGGTCAAGGGCGTCGCCGGCATCCTCAACGGCACCTGCAACTTCATCCTCAGCGAGATGGAGGCCAAGGGTTCGGCCTTCGCCGACGTCCTCGCCGACGCCCAGCGCATGGGCTACGCCGAGGCCGACCCGACCATGGACGTCGGCGGTTTCGACGCCGCCCACAAGGTCTCCATCCTGGCCGCCCTGGCCTTCGGCTGCGCGCCCAATTTCGCGGCGGCCGAGATCGAGGGCATCACCGGGGTCGACGCGCTCGATATCCGCATGGCGCGGGATCTGGGCTACCGCATCCGGCTCATCGCCTCGGCCGACATCAGCGCCGAGGGCGTCGCCGTGCGCGTGCATCCCTCGCTGGTGCCGGAGGGCCATCCGCTGGCCGAGACGCGCGGGGCGCTCAACGCGCTGTTCATCGAGGGCGCCCGCATCGGCCGGATCTTCATCCAGGGGCCCGGCGCGGGCTCCGGCCCCACCGCCGCCGCCGTGGCCGCCGACATCGCCGATGTGATGACCGGCGCCAGGCGGCCCGTCTTCCAGGCGCCGGCCCGCGACCTGAAGCCGTTCGTCGCCGTCGCGCCGACGCGCCGGGTCGGCAAGGCCTATCTGCGCCTGCTGGTGAAGGACCAGGCCGGCGTCATCGCCGCCGTCTCGGAAACCCTCGCCGAATGCGGCGTATCGATCGACAGTTTCCTGCAGAAGCCGGTCGAGGACGCCGGCGGCGTGCCCATCGTTCTGACCACCCACGCCATCGCCGAGTCGGTGCTGACCGATGCGATAAACCGCATCGAAAAGCTGCCGGCTGTGCTAGAGCGACCCCGGCTGTTGCGCATCGCGCGCATCTGAGAATCCTCCGACAATATGCTGGAGCCTCTCGAAGCGGGCCGGGAGATATAGACCAGATGAGTTCCGAGACGCTGGATCGTAGCCTCGTGCTCGACGCCGTGCGCGTGACCGAGGCCGCCGCCATCGCCGCCTGGGGCCTGGTGGGCCGGGGCGACGAAAAGGCCGCCGACCAGGCCGCCGTCGACGCCATGCGCAACGCGCTCAACGAACTGGCCATCGACGGAGAGATCGTCATCGGCGAGGGCGAGCGGGACGAGGCCCCGATGCTGTACATCGGCGAGAAGGTCGGCGCCGGCGGTCCGGGCATCGACATCGCGCTTGATCCGCTCGAGGGCACGACCCTGACCGCCAAGGCGATGGCCAACGCGCTGGCCGTGATGGCCTGGGCGCCCAAGGGCACGCTGCTGAACGCGCCCGACACCTACATGGACAAGATCGCCTGCGGTCCGGGTTATCCGGACGGCGTCATCGACCTGGACAAGACTCCGGCGCAGAACGCCCAGGCCATGGCCGAGGCGAAGGGCGTCGATGTCTCGGCCATCACCGTCTGCGTTCTGGACCGTCCGCGCCACGCCGAGATCATCGCCAGCCTGCGGGCGGTCGGCGCGCGCGTCTACCTGATCACCGACGGCGACGTGGCCGGCGTGATCAACACGGCTGAACCGGATACCGGCATCGACCTCTACATCGGTCAGGGCGGCGCGCCGGAAGGCGTCCTGGCCTGCGCGGCGCTCAAGTGCGTCGGCGGTCAGTTCCAGGGCCGGCTCATGTTCCGCAATGCCGATGAGAAGGCGCGGGCGGCCCGGGTCGGGATCACCGACTTCGACCGCAAATACACCCTGAACGAAATCGTCCGCGCCGACGCCATCTTCGCCATGACCGGCGTGACCGACGGCGCGATGCTGGAAGGCGTGACCTTCCACAACAACGCGGTTCACACCCACTCGCTGGTCATGAACTCCTCCACCCGCACGGTGCGCGAAGTGCGGATGAAGCGTCCGCTCTGACCATGACCGACGGCGCGGGCGAGGCTGGCTTCCTCGGCGTCCGGCGCTCCCTGACGGGAAGAACCTGGCGGCGGCGGCCGGCTGACGAGGCCGTGGTCCGCGATCATCAGCTTCGCCATGATCTCGCCGAGCCGCTGGCCCGGGCGCTGGCCTCGCGCGGGATCGGGCCCGAGGGCGCGGTCGACTTCCTGTCGCCGACGCTGAAGGCGCAGTTTCCCGACCCGTCCAGCTTCCAGGACATGGATCTGGCCGCCTCGATCCTGGTCGACGCCGTCGAGCGCCAGCGCCCGCTGGCGGTGTTCGCCGACTACGACGTCGATGGGGCCTCGAGCGCGGCCCAGCTGGTCCGCTGGTTCCGCGCCATGGGCCGCGACCTGCCCATCTACGTCCCGGACCGCATTATCGAGGGCTACGGCCCCAGCCCCGCCGCCTTCCGCCGGCTGAAGGAACAGGGCGCCGAGCTGGTCATCACCGTCGACTGCGGCGCGGCCGCCCACGACGCCCTGGTGGCGGCGCGGGACATGGGCCTGGACGTCGTGGTCGTCGACCATCACCTGATGCGCGGCGATCCCCCGCCGGCCGCCGCCCTCGTCAATCCCAACCGGCCCGACGACACCTCCGGCCAGGGCCATCTCGCTGCGGCCGGCGTGACCTTCGTGCTGCTCGCCGCCCTCAACCGAGAGGCCCGCAGGCGCGGTCTTTTCGCGGCGACGCCCGAGCCCGACATCCGCCAGTGGCTGGATCTGGCGGCCATGGGCGCCTTCTGCGACGTCACCTCGCTGACCGGCTTCAACCGCGCCATCGTCTCGCAGGGGCTGAAGGTGATGTCCGGCTGGGCCAATCCGGGCCTCAAGGCGCTGCTGGACGTGGCCAAGGCGCAGGGGCCGGCGACGTCGTTCCACGCCGGCTTCATCCTGGGCCCGCGGATCAACGCCGGCGGCCGCATCGGCCGCTCGGACCTGGGCGCGCGGCTGCTGTCCACCGATGACCCCCGCGAAGCCGCTGACCTGGCCGCCGAGCTCGACGCCCTCAACGCCTCGCGCAAGGAGGTCGAGAAGGAGGTCCTCGACCAGGCCACGGCCTTCATCGAGACCGACAGCAACCAGGACCCGGACGCCCCGGTGCTGGTGGTGGCCGGCGACGGCTGGCATCCCGGCGTCGTCGGCATCGCCGCCGCCCGCCTGCGCGAGCGTTACCGCAAGCCGGTGATCGTCATCGGCATCGACCGGCCCTCCGACACCGGCAAGGGCTCGGGCCGCTCCCAGCCGGGCGTCAACCTCGGCCGGGCCGTGCAGGCCGCCTTCGACGAGGGGCTGCTGCTGGCCGGCGGCGGACACGCCATGGCCGCCGGCCTGACCGTGCGGCCGTCGGACATTCCCGAGCTTCGCGCCTTCCTCTGTGCGCGGCTGGCGGAGGAGATGATCGATGCCGCGGCCGCCGACGCGGTCGAGATCGACGCCCTGGTCAGCCCGAGCGGCGCGACCCGGGGCCTGTGGACCGATTTCCAGCGGCTGGCGCCCTTCGGGCCGGGCAATCCCGAGCCGATGTTCGCGATCGCCGAGGCGCGCGTCGAGCGGCCGATGATGCTCAAGGGGGGGCATGTGCGCTGCACCCTCACCGACGCCTCGGGCGGCCGCCTGAAGGCGGTGGCCTGGCGGGCCGGCGAGACCGAGCTGGGCGACCGGCTGATGGCCGGCGGCGCCGGACTGCATGTCGTGGGTCGCCTGAAGCCCGATGACTGGCAAGGTCGCGAGAGCGTCGAACTGGAGATCGAGGACGCCGCCGATCCCCGTATGGCCGCCGGCTGAAAAAGGTCGCCATACTCGCGCCGGAGGGGGTTGCGCCTGCCGGGAGTCGCGAATATACAGCCGCTTCCTCGCGACCGGGCGCCCTTCGTCTATCGGTTAGGACCCCAGATTTTCAATCTGGTAAGAGGGGTTCGACTCCCCTAGGGCGTACCATCGCGAGGCTTCTCCCGTCAGAGAATCAACCCTCCGTACCGCGACCAATCGTCGCGGAGTGCGGTCCCGCACGCCTTGTGCGCGAACTCTTGGCTTGACGCCTCTCCTCCTGCGAGAACAGTGTTATACTTGGGTTCTCGTCCAGAAAGGACTTGGGACGGGGCTAGAGGGGCGAATGTCAGGTTTCGATTTCGAGGGACCGGAGGCGCACGAGGAGTCTGTGCGCATCGCGGGTCGCGTGAAGTGGTTCGACGCGGGCAAGGGCTACGGCTTCATTGTTCCCGACGACCCTTCCAAGACAGGGCTGAAGGACGTCCTGCTGCATATCACGTCGCTGCGCACAGCCGGCCGCGAGTCGGCGCTGGAGGGCGCCGTGATCGTCTGTGACGTCGTTCGCAGGCCCAAGGGCTGGCAGGTGTCGGAGGTCGTCGACCTGGACGAGGCCTCGGCCCCGCCGCCGATGGAGCGGGCGCCGCGCCGGTTTGACGACAATGGCCAGGGCGGATTTTCGCGCGACCGTTTCAGCGCGCCGCCGCGCCAGGATTCGGCCCGTCGCGGACCGCCGCGCGCCGACGGCCCGCTCGAACACTGCACCGTCAAATGGTTCAACCGCACCAAGGGCTACGGTTTCGTGGTGCGCGACGCCGAACCGGGGGATATCTTCGTCCACATCGAGACCCTGCGCCGCAGCGGCCTCGACGACCTGCAGCCCGGCGACGGCGTGATGGTGCGCTTCGCCGAGGGGCCCAAGGGTCTTGTGGTGGCCGAAATCTCGGCGTCCTGACGGGACCGGGATCGATTCCGGAGTAAAGCCTTGAGCTGGATGATGCGTAACGCCCGCCGGTCGCTGGTCCTGGCGGCGGTCCTGCTTGGGGCGAGCCTGGGGGCGAGCGCCTGCACCGCGCGCGAAGGCGCGGCGGCGACGCCGGCCGCGGCCGGCAAGGTCGACATCAACGCAACGCACGCGACCTCGCCCGATTTCGTCATCGAACCGCTGTGGATCGAGACCGCCACCGGCCGTCTCGACTACCGCGTCGAGATCGCCGACGACGACGCCGAGCGTCAGCACGGCCTGATGTACCGCACCTCGATGCCGGACATGCACGGCATGCTGTTCATCTTCCCGCAGGCCAAACCGCAGGCCTTCTGGATGCGCAACACCTACATGCCGCTGGACATCATCTACATCGGCGAGGACGGCCGCGTCGTCTCGATCGCCGCCAACGCCCGCCCGTTCGACGAGACGTCGCTGCCCTCCGAGGGCCCCGCCATAGGGGTGCTGGAGATCTACGGCGGCAAGGCGGCCGAACTGGGCATCAAGCCGGGCGACCGCGTCCACCACCGGATGTTCGGCCAGTGACCGCCACGGAGGTTCCGGCCCCGCCCGAGGGGTTCGTCCCGAGCAGCCGCGGACCCTACACCACCCACAACGGCCCGATGTTCCACCGGCGGACGGAGGCGGGCGGGCTGGTCCACGCCTTCTTCGTGCTGCCGCGCCATTGCAACAGCATGGGCATCGTCCACGGCGGCATGCTGTCGACCTTCATGGACGGCGTGCTGGCCGGCGCGGTCGGCCGCGTCACCGGCGGCATGTCGGTGACCATCCACCTGTCGCTGGACTTCCTGTCGATGGCCCGGGCCGGGGAGTGGGTCTACGGCGAGGGCAGGGTCACGCGCCAGACCCGCGACCTGGTCTTCGTCGAGGGCCGCATCTACATCGGCGAGAAGGACATCCTGCGCGGATCGGGCGTGTTCAAGCCGATGCGGAAGGCGCTGGATCCGGCCGCCGAGGGGCGCCAGGAAACGCCCCGATGATCTACCTGCTGATCAAGGCGCTTCTGTCAGGGGCAATCGTCGCGGCGGTGTCAGAGATCGCCAGGCGGTTTCCCGGCTTTGGCGGACTGCTGGCCTCACTGCCCCTGATATCGGTGCTGGGTATGATCTGGCTCTGGCGCGACACCCGCGATCCTGAGCGACTGGCGGCGCATGCCGGCGCCACGTTCTGGTTCGTGCTGCCCTCCCTGCCGATGTTCTTGCTTATCCCCGCGCTGCTAAAGCGCGGCGTCGGATTCTGGCCAGCAATGGCGGCCGGCTGCGCCATGACCGTGCTGCTCTACGCCCTGACCATCTGGCTCGTGCCGAGGTTCGGCGTGAAGCTCTGAGCGTTTTCCAAGGCCTTGATTGCGGTGCAACGCGACGCATGGCAAAGAGCGCGCTTCCGTGAAGCGGGGTGTGGCGCAGCCTGGTAGCGCATCTGGTTTGGGACCAGAGGGTCGGAGGTTCGAATCCTCTCGCCCCGACCACGGAAGACCTTGAACGCAAGAGGCCCCGCATGCTCGCGCGCATCTACCGTCCGGCCAAGACCGCCATGCAGTCCGGCAAGGCCAAGACCCGGGACTGGCTGCTCGAGTTCGAGCCGGCCGCCGCCAAGCGCGTCGACCCGCTGACCGGCTGGACCCAGTCCACCGACATGAACGGCCAGGTGCGGCTGAGCTTCGAGACCCGGGAAGAGGCCGTCGCCTACGCCCAGCGCCACGGCATCGCCTTCCGGCTGATCGAGCCGCATGAGCCCAGGAAGATCATCAAGGCCTACGCCGACAACTTCGCCGCCGGCCGCAAGGTGCCGTGGACGCACTAGGGGCGAGCGAGTTCGGTGACAGTTTGCGAATTGCGCCAGGCCGATCGGGTCTCTGACAATTCGCAAACTGTCACCGAACTCCCGCTGGGGATACGCACTAAAGTGCATGTCCCCGGGCTCGAACGCCGCTAAAGCAGACGCTGGAAGACCCCATAGCTCAACCGGATAGAGCACCTGCCTTCTAAGCAGGGGGTTGCAGGTTCGAGTCCTGCTGGGGTCGCCACCGCTTGGAAAAAGTGCTGCAAGCTCAACACGTTATGCAGAGCGAATGTCTAACCTTGCCTGAGGTTAGACAACTTTCGTTCTCGATGTGTCTCCTGGAGCCGTTTCATCGCCTTGCCCGCTTTGTCTCGCTGCTCAGCCGATTTGGTATACCGCTGCACTTCCGAAAGCGTCTTGTGTCCGGTTACAGCCATGATCTCATGCGCTGAACAGCCCGCGTCGGCCAGACGGGTTGCCGCCGACTTTCGCAGTCCATGTGCGGTGCAGCCTGTTAGACCGGCTTCCTTGGCGGCGGCACATATCCAGTTGCTAAACCCCTTCGGCGAGAAGGGCCTGTTCTGGGCCGTCTGGAGCAAGAGCAGTCCTTGCGTCTTCGATGCGTCCAGTGATTCGAGAAGAGCTTCGTGCAGGGGAATAATGAGAGAGGCCCCTGTCTTTTCCTGACGAACAGCCACCGTTCCTCGTCGCTTGCCATCCTCATCGGGCAATTCGTAGGAAATCTGGTTTCGGGTCATCAGTCTTACATCGGCACTTCTTTGACCTGTATAAAGTAGAAGATCGAATGCCAAACGTTCACGGGAGCCGACCGGCCAGAACGATTCGAACTTCTCAATCTCGGCCTCATTCCATACATGATAGCCATCACTCACGACCTTGAGCTTCTTGACTTCCTTTGCGGGATTGTCGGGCCGCCAAGCCCGTTCCTGAGCGAACGCGAACAGAATTCGAATAATCCGTAATCTATTATTTGCCGCGTTTGGATGCATCGCCTTCAGGTCAAGCATCTTCCGAATGTGGACATGCTGCATGTTGCGGACGGATTTTTCACCGTGGTCTCGCCGGAATCGTTCGATTTCCCCCCGGTAGGTCGCCTGCGTTGTCGGGCGAAGCAGTTGCCAGGAAGATGACTCGTAGTAGGCGACAGCCAGGGCGTTGATCGACCCAGCAGTGACGCTGCTTAGGCCAATCGGAAGTCGCTCCTGCGCAAGACAGGAGAGATACCAACGCTCCCACTCCGGTGATTTTATTTGAACGGAGGTCTGAGACTCGCGAAATCCGCTTCTCCGGAATCGCCAACGGAGCCGTCCATGGCGATCAAAGTATTTCGATACAAACGGAGGCTTAGATTTGCTCAAAGAATATCATCCCATTCGTTCTTCGAACTTCCGTGCAGGTCCGATGGGCGGTCCCGCTCCAAGACGCAATGACCGGTAGGGAAGATGGAGACACTGCCCACCTTCATGCCGCCCTTTTCGCAGGCGCGGATTACACGCGTGATGTCAGCCGCACGGACCACGGAGCGGCGACCAGAGATAACAGCCTCCGATCTCCCAGGATCGCGCCTCCCGTCTTCAGTGGGCGACGACGTAGCTTGCTCGACGTGAGGCGTGGAATTGGCCGCGGGCCTTTGCGATTTGGGTTGGGATGAACGGATCATGCGACTCTCGGAAGGAATTGGGGCAGTCATACCCAAAATCCATCGATCCGTAAATATATTTGAACGGATATCCCAGCATTGCAATACCGTCAAGCAATAATTCGAGACCTATGTGCGCGATGATATGCCTCGGAAGACAATGGCATGCGCGGGACGATTGTTGGCGTGCAGTGTAATTGGCGTGTAATCACATAAATATCGACGTAGCCGGATGCGCGTTGTTATGGTTTCGGTTCGCAACTATTACGAATTGATCCATGATGACCAGGACTCATTACCAAGGGCAAACGACATTCAACCGCCAGCAACTTCAGCGGTTTATTGGCGGACTCGACCCTTCATGCCCCTACACGCAACGGCTGGCCTCGTGCGGCACCCTCTCGGCGGTAACCCATGGCTACGTCCTTCGGTGCCAACTGCCTCCTTGCCCAGCCTGTAGATCGAGATACGCGGCCAAACAGCGGCGGGCCACGAGAGCTATGCTATCGGGCTCGACCAATGCGGATGCGGGGATGCTCACCATCGTTCTCGGTGCCGCCGCCGACATCACCGAGGTCGGGGCCATCGTTGCGAAGGCTCGATGGGACCTTAGAAATGTTGTGGACGCATGTCGGCGGCGTGATCGTCGCTGGGAGAGCGTCAGCATCCTGGCCCACATGGAGATGGATGCCGTCTCAGCCGAGGATGTGCCGCTGCTTGGTGGGGAGCGGGCGGCGTTGATCGGGGAACTGGCCCGCGGCGTAACGCCGGTTGCCAATCCCATCTGGATTCCAACTCTGCATGGCGTTGTGCGCTTCGACGGCATTGATTGGCAAGAAGTTCAGATGGCTCTCCAGCGCAGATGGCCAATAGAGCGACAATTACATATCGCAAAGTTTCGAGATAATCTCACAGTTGAGATGAATTCGGACAACGTGACAAATTATTCGCTGAAGCATCACTGTATTAATAAATTCGGGCACGTAAACGAATTATGGCCCGTCTCCTGGATGGTCGAATACTATGGTTGGTTAGCGGAGTGGACAGAGTTTCTACGTAGAACACGCATAAAGATTGGAATGAAGAGGTATCGATCTTCTGATAGTTCAAATATAAATAGAACGACGAATGAGGTAGGTGTTGTTGATGAACCAATGGAATATTCTATTGTTTTACCGACACTATATAACTGGTAACGCAAGATGATCCGCAATCTATTCTATAGCATCCCATATGTAATCGAGCAGATGGAGAGGACTCGATTTGATATGGAGGCATCAGTCGCCCGAAACGTTGACCTCGACGATTATAATGACACTCATGCCTACGCCAACAAAAGGGGGTGGTGCCGAGAGATGTGCCGCGCAAAATGGAGGTGCATCCCACTTCGGCTTCAAAGGATCGTGATATTCGAGTTCGAGAGCAGTGAAGATGCAGAGAATTTCGCAAGACGGTTCCCGCATTAGTCATCAACGCACTGGATAAATCTCACCCTGACCATAAATGGTCATTTTTGTAGACTATTTTGACTTTGTATTCTATAAGATGCGCCGATTACTAATCGGGGCGACAACTAATTTTCATGACGAATACACGCGTCTCATTGAATTCAAAATGGCGAGATGCGCGTGGAGCATTTCATCCGGTCACCCGTTGGCCGACTTCTCCAATTGCGGCTCTTGATGAGGCATCGCCAGGATTTCTCGTCAACATCTCTCGATCCAAGTCTGAATACCGGCAGGTCGTGTTCGCGGCCCTCGCCGCAGGCGTAATGGACGATCCTCACAAGTTCCTGTTCCGGCTTGACGGCGGCACCGAAGATTTGTCGTGGGCCGATGCCATGTCGCAGCTTGGCTCCAGATTGATGCA
Organism: Caulobacter sp.; assembly: GCA_030652755.1. GTDB lineage: Bacteria > Pseudomonadota > Alphaproteobacteria > Caulobacterales > Caulobacteraceae > Caulobacter. The sequence goes on from JAUSPV010000156.1 coordinate 26,082, forward strand.
GGCGGAACCGAAGGACATCCTGGAGGCCGCCTTCGGCGATGCCCCGGCAGGCTTTCAAGCGAGCCTACGTCGGGTCGGCTACACGCCGTTGCGGCGGCCAGAAGGCTATGTGCGGCTCCACTCGATGTTCGCCGAGCCGTCACAGCGGCCCCGACAGAAGGCTTTGCTCCAGATGGTCGCGATCAACGATGGAGTCCTGGACGCCATCACCACGTTGAGCGGACCGCTGCTCCATCCCAAAATCATCTCGAAGGTGACCAACCCTGGCTTCGCCGAGCGTCTGGCATCGACCCTCGATTTGGTCATGGAGGTGAATTCAGCGGCGACGCCGGACGCGATCAGCAAAAGCGTTAGCGACCTGGGTGACAGGGCGAATCTCATGGAGTGGCTTCGCCGGTTCCTCGTTAAGGCCGACCGATTCCCCGTGCCGCCGTTCGGGGACGGAGATGAAGAATTTGCACCGCTCAAGAACGGAGGCGATCTCGCTGACGCTGGGCGGCGATTTCAGAACTGCCTTGAGACCAAGGTTCTTCAGGTCCTGGCAGGCCGGTGCGCGTTTTACGAGTTCAAGTCAGGTGACGGGGCTATCGCTGCCTTTCATCGTCTCGATTGCGGAGAGTGGCTGCTGACGAAGGTCTATGGACCTGGAAACCGCACTGTATCTGCGGAGGTCAATGATGCAGTTCGCCAGAAATCACGATCTCTCGGCGTGCGATTTCTCGCGCCGATGCCTGTCGCCGCCCGATATGTCATGGCCGACAGGATGTTTCAAATGGATGATCCATATGGCTGGTGGCCCGATATCGTCGAAGAGTTGAACTCACTTGAACAGGATGGTGTCGCTTAGAGGTATACCCAAAAGAAATGTCGCTATCTGCGTCGCATATGGGCCGCATTCCGCAATTTGCGACAGAAATTATACTCGGGTCTAAACCCATAAGGAACACGAATGGCAGTTGTGGCCTATGCAAGGGTATCAAGTCTTGACCAATGCTTGGATACCCAAATCGACCAACTTCGTGCTGCCGGAGCAGAGAAGGTCTTTGCCGAGAAAATATCGGGCCTAAGCCGAACTGGCAGGGATCAACTGGCTCTGGCTTTGGATTTCGTGCGGGAGGGAGATGTCTTTCTCTGCACCCGCGTTGATCGTGTCGCGAGGTCAATGGCTGACTTGTGGTCCATCATTGAGGCCCTGGATGCGAAGAAGGTCGGTTTCCGGGCCATACAGCAGCCAGGGCTGGAAACGGTGTCGGGGGAGGGGAAGCTTCTGATAACGCTGCTGGGGGCCTTCGCTGAGCACGAGAGCAGGGTCCGAAAAGAAAGACAGGCTGAAGGGATTGCGCGGGCTCGTGCCACGCAACCGCACAAGTATCGCGGGCGACCCGCCGAAATCACGCCGGACGCAGTGAACGCCCTGCTTGAGGAGGGGCTCGGGGCTTCATCAATCGCCAAGCGGCTCGGCATTCACCGAAGTTCGGTCTATCGGTTGGCCGGGCAATGCGGGGTAACGCGATAAATCGTAAATCACCGGCTTTGCCGCGGCCATCGAGATAAATCGCAAATCCCCGGCGTCGCCGCGGCCAGCCGTATGCCCTGTTCCCATCGGGGGGGTCTCCGCCCTATCTTCGTGCGGCAAACCTGAGTCGAATTTTATGTCCGCAGTCGCACGCCGCCTTCATAATGACCGCGATGTGGTCATGAAATGCATGGACAATCGCGAGTTCATGCGGTCGTTGGCCGATGAATCGATGAAGTTGGTGGTGACTTCACCGCCATACAATATCGGAAAATCGTATGAGCGTCGCAGCACACTTGAAAAGTATGTTGCTGATCAAGCTCAAGTCATCTCGGAATGTGTCCGGCTTTTGCATCCGCAAGGTTCAATTTGCTGGCAGGTTGGAAACCATGTTCAAGATGGTGAAATCTTCCCGCTTGATATGGTGCTCTATCATGTTTTCAAAGATCACGGTTTGAAGTTAAGAAATCGGGTCGTGTGGCACTTTGAGCACGGACTGCATTGTTCGAAGAGGCTTTCGGGCCGCCACGAAACGATTCTTTGGTTCACCAAGGGCGATGATTACACATTTAATCTCGATCCGATCCGTGTTCCGTCTAAATACCCCAACAAGAAATACTATAAGGGTCCCCGTGCTGGGGAGGTCTCAAGCAATCCGCTTGGCAAGAATCCTGGGGATGTTTGGATTCTGCCGAACGTGAAGAACAACCACGTCGAGAAAACAATCCACCCCTGTCAGTTCCCAGTTGAACTCGTTGAGCGACTTGTCCTTTCCCTGACGGATGACGGAGATTCTGTATTCGACCCCTACATGGGCGTTGGCTCCACGGTGATCGCCGCGGCCAAGCACAATAGGCGAGGATATGGCTCCGAGATCGTGCCTGAATATGTGGAGGTCGCTTGGGACCGAGTTCACGCCTTGCGTAGTGGGGAACTGAAGACAAGGCCGATGGACAAGCCTGTTTACGATCCAACCTTGCCCAGGGGCGGTCAGTGAAAATTGTTGCTCGCCACTCCCATCTGAACGGATTCGAATTTATTCAATTCCACAAGAAGCACATCTGGGATGAGGTCGAGCAAGCAATCGAATCAATCGATGCTGAGGCTCATCGAACCAAAGAGTCCAAAGAGGCAAGAAAGCAGGCAAATCTGCTATTTTCGCCGATAGAAATCAACAAAGCCTTCTATTCCATTCTCCAGCCAAACGGTTGGGAGCCGCGAACTACTACAAACTATATCTGTGAAAATACCGAAACTCTTCGCGAATTGATCACATTGAAGCCTGCCGCTCAGCGGAAGCTGTTGGCTGAGCGTGGAATTGAAGAACTGAAGACCTACAATCAAACAGACTTTGTGAAAGAGCGGGTTGCCGTCGAGGTCCAGCTTGGAAAGTATTCCTTCGTTGCTCACGATCTGTTCGTCAAACACATGGCGTTCTTTGTGAATGATGACATCGACGTTGGAATTGAGATCGTGCCGATGAAGGCCATGGAGCGGCGAATGTCGAGCGGCGTTCCTTATTATGAACGAGACCTCTTCAATCTCCTCAGGCAAGGGCGGAGCACTCCTGCTGTCCCACTGGTGTTGGTTGGCATCGCACCGTAGCCTTTCGGCTGGCGTTCCGGGGCGGCGCGCCGCGGCAGTATGCATTCGGTCGAGGGCTGCCAACGTTCAGGGGTTAGACACGTCGGCGAAAATCCCTTTTCATATCAATGCCCGTGATTTCAACGGTTAGACATCTTAACGCGTTGAATTAACAAGGTTATGGGGCTTCTGCTGGGGTCGCCAACCTTCGCGCCAGAGGGCGCTACGGCCTGGCGAGCCGGGCCACGTCGGCCTTCAGGCTTTCGGGAACCGGACGACAGGCGCATTCGCGAGCGTGTTCCGCATGCCAGGCGATCCGTTGCTCGCGCGTCGGGTTCTTCGGCATCGGATGGGCCTTGTGCCACGCGCCGTTCATGACGCCGCGTCCCAGACGCCCAGCGCGCCCTCCAGATCGGCGATCAGGTCTGCCGGGCTCTCAAGCCCCACATGCAGGCGGATCACGGGGCCGCCGTAGTCGACGGGGACCTTGCGCCGCTTGAACTGCGGGTCGCAGTTGATGGCCAGGCTCTCGAAGCCGCCCCAGGAGAAGCCGAGGCCAAAGAGCTTCAGGCTGTTGAGGAAGGCCTCCACCGCCTTGTCGGGGCCCGGGCGCAGCACGAAGGCGAACAGGCCGCAGGCGCCGCAGTAGTCGCGTTTCCACAGGGCGTGGCCGGCGTCGCCGGGCAGGGCGGGGTGGATGACGCGCAGGACCTCCGGCCGCGCCTCCAGCCAGCGCGCCACGGTCAGGCCGTTCTCGCCGTGCCGGGCCATCCGCACCGCCAGGGTGCGCAGACCGCGCAGGGCCTGGTAGGCGTCATCGCCGGTCACCGCCCAGCCGTGGTGGTGGACGGCGTCCTGCAGGGCGGCGGCCAGCTTGCGGTCGGTGACGGCGACCGAGCCCATGAAGACGTCGGAGTGGCCGCAGACGTACTTGGTCAGAGCCTGGACGCTGAGGTCGACGCCGTGGGCCAGCGGCTTGAACAGCAGGCCTGCGCCCCAGGTGTTGTCGATCAGGGTCAGGATGCCCCGCGCGCGGGCGGCCGCGGCTATGGCGGGGACGTCCTGCACCTCGAAGGTCAGGGAGCCGGGCGATTCCATCAGGATCAACCGCGTCGCCGGCGTCGCCAGCGCCAGCAGGGCCTCGGCGTCGAGCCGGGCGTCGTAGTAGTCCACCCCCACCCCGAACCGGGTCAGCACGCTGTCGCAGAACTGCCGGACCGGCTTGTAGACCGTGTCGACGACCAGGATGTGGTCCCCGGCCTTCAGAACGGCCAGCAGGGCGGCGGTGATGGCCGCCAGGCCCGAGGGGAAGACCTGTGTCTCCGTCGCGCCCTCCAGCTCGCAAAGCGCCTCGCACAGCGCGTGCTGGGCGTTAAGGCCGGAGCGGCCATAGCCGAAGGTGCCGTCGTAGAGGGCCCTGGCGTTGGGCAGCAGCACCGTGGAGCCGCGCTGGATGGCCGGGGCGACGGTCTTCGCATCGGGCTTGCGGCCGGCGCCGGCGCGGATCAGGCGGCTTTCCTCGTCCATGGCCTGTGCGGCGATCAGGCCGCCCCCGTAACCACGTCGGTGTCCTGACGGCCGCCCCATTCAGTCCAGGAACCGTCATAGACCGGCACGCGGTCCTTGCCGATGCGGGCCAGGGCAAGCGACAGCATGGCGGCGGTGATGCCGGAGCCGCAGGTGGTGATGATCGGACGGGTCAGATCAACGCCGGATTTCTCAAAGATTGCCTTGAGTTGCTCGGCGCTCTTCACCGTGCCGTCGGGCGACAGGATTTCCGAGGCGGGGACGTTGAAGGCCCCCGGCATATGGCCGCCACGCAGTCCTTCGCGCGGCTCCGGCTGCTCGCCGGTAAAGCGGCCGGCGGGGCGGGCGTCGACCAGCTGCTCCTTGCCCGAGGCGAGGGCGCGCTTCACCTGGCCCAGATCGCGGACCAGGTCGTTGCTGTAGCGGACGGTGAAGTGACGCTCGCGCGGCTGCGGCGGGCCGTCGGCGATCGGGCGGCCCTCTGCGATCCACTTGGGCAGGCCGCCGTCGAGCACGACGACGTCCTCGTGGCCCATGGCGCGGAAGGTCCACCAGACGCGGGCGGCCGACCGCAGGCCGAGCTGGTCGTAGACCACCATCCGCGAGCCGTCGCCCAGGCCCAGCTTGCGCACCCGCGAGGCGAACTTCACCGGGCTGGGCAGCATGTGCGGCAGGCCCGAGGAGTCGTCGGCGATCTCGTCGATGTCGAAGAACACCGCGCCGGGGATATGGGCCAGCCTGAACTGCTCCAGCGGGTTCTTGCCCTCCTGCGGGAAGTACCAGCTGGCGTCGATCAGCCGTACGTCCGGTGCGCCCAGGTGGTCAGCCAGCCAGGCGGTGGAGACGAGCGGTTCGGCCATGCGCATTATTCCCCTGAAAGCCACCCGGGTACGGGCAGGCCGCGCTCCTTCAGGAACGCCGGATTGAAGAGTTTCGACTGATAGCGCGATCCATAGTCGCACAAAATGGTCACGATGGTGTGGCCCGGCCCCATTTCGCGCGCCAGCTTCACGGCGCCCGCGACATTGATGCCCGAGGAGCCGCCCAGAACCAGGCCTTCGTGCTCGGCCAGGTCGAACACGGTGGTCAGCATCTCCTCGTCGGACACGCGGAACGGATGGTCGACGACCAGGCCCTCGAGATTGGCGGTGATGCGGCCCTGGCCGATGCCCTCGCTGATCGAGGAGCCCTCCGCCTTCAGCTCGCCGTGGGCGTAGTAGTGGTAGAGGGCCGCGCCGTAGGGGTCGGCCAGGCCGATCTTCACGCCGGGCTTGCGGGCCCGCAGCGCCGCGGCGACGCCGGCCAGGGTGCCGCCCGACCCGACCGCGCAGACGAAACCGTCGACCTTGCCGCCGGTCTGGTCCCAGATCTCCGGGCCGGTGGTCTCCTCGTGCGCGCGGCGGTTGGCGACATTGTCGAACTGGTTGGCCCAGACCGCGCCGTTCGGATCGCTCTTCGCCAGCGCCTCGGCCAGGCGGCCCGAATAGCGGACGTAGTTGTCGGGGTTGGCGTAGGGGACGGCGTCGACCTCGACCAGCTCGGCGCCGGCCAGGCGGATGGCGTCCTTCTTCTCCTGGCTCTGGGTGCGCGGGATGACGATGGTGGTGCGGTAGCCCAGCGCCGATGCGACCATGGCCAGGCCGATGCCTGTGTTGCCCGCCGTGCCCTCGACGATTCGCCCGCCGGGCCGCAGCAGGCCCCGCGCCTCGGCGTCGCGGATGATCCACAGCGCGGCGCGATCCTTGACCGACTGGCCGGGGTTGAGAAACTCGGCCTTGCCCAGAATCTCGCAGCCGGTCGCCTCGCTGGCGGCCTTGAGGCGGATCAGGGGGGTGTTCCCGATCAGGTCGAGAACGCTGGCGGCATAGGACATGGAGGCATCCTGGCGCCCGTTGGCCGGGCTGTGCTGATCCGGTCAACATCGTGAGCCGTACCCGGATCGCAACCCCAGAATAACTGAAAGCGTCCGCTTGCCCACCTCCGCCCCGACTCTTCGTCTCGTGCTGGGCGACCAGCTGTCGCCGACCCTCGCATCGCTGGCCGGCGCGACGCCGGACGACCTGATCCTGATGGCCGAGGCGCGGGAGGAGGCGACCTATGTGCGGCATCACAAGCAGAAGATCGCCCTGACCTTCGCGGCGATGCGGTCGTTCGCGGCCGGGCTGGAAGCGCGGGGTCTGCGGGTGCGTTACGTGCGAATCGACGCCCCGGCCTCGAGCGGATCGATCGCCGGCGAGCTGGAGCGCGCGATGGCCGAGGCGGGGCCGTTCGGGCGGGTCATCCTCACCGAATGCGGCGAATGGCGGCTGCAGACCGCGCTGGCCGCCTTCGCGGCGCGCTGCGCGGTCCCGGTCGAGATCCGTGGCGACGCCCGCTTCCTGTGCAGCCATGCGGCGTTCGAGGCCTGGGCCCGGGACCGCAAGGAACTGCGCATGGAGTGGTTCTATCGCGAGATGCGCCGCCGTACCGGCCTGCTGATGGACGGCGACCAGCCGACGGGCGGGCGCTGGAACTTCGACGCCGAGAACCGCAAGCGCCTGCCGGCGGGGATGGGCGTCCCGCGCCGGCGGCGATTCGCGCCGGACGCCGTGGCGCAGGAGGCCATCGCCGACGTCCAACGGCTGTTCCCCGATCACTTCGGCGCGCTGGAGGCCTTCGGCTGGCCGACCACGGCGGCGCAGGCGGAGGTGGCGCTGGAGCACTTCCTGCGCGATGCGCTGCCGCTGTTCGGCGACTGGCAGGACGCCATGGCCACCGGCGAGCCGTTCCTGTGGCACAGTCTGGTCTCGACCGCGATCAACCTCGGCCTTCTCGACCCGCTGGAGGTCTGCCGCCGGGCCGAGGCCGAGTGGAAGGCCGGCCGGGCGCCCCTGAACGCGGTGGAGGGCTTTATCCGGCAGATCCTCGGCTGGCGGGAGTTCGTGCGCGGCGTCTACTGGCTGAAGATGCCCGAGTATGGGCGCCGCAACGCCCTGGAGGCCGGCCGCGCGCTGCCCTGGCTGTTCTGGAGCGGCGAGACCGACATGGTCTGCGTGCGCGAGACGGTGATCGCCGCCCGCGACCACGCCTACGCCCACCACATCCAGCGGCTGATGGTCACCGGCAACCTGATGATGCTGCTGGGCGTGCACCCCGACGCGGTCGACGACTGGTACATGACCGTCTTCGCCGACGCCTACGAATGGGTCGAGATGCCCAACGCCCGGGGCATGGCCACCTTCGCCGACGGCGGCATTGTCGGGTCAAAGCCCTACGCGGCCAGCGGCGCCTACATCAAGCGGATGAGTGACCACTGCGGCGGCTGCCGCTACGACCCGGCGGCGCGGACGGGCGAGGGCGCCTGCCCGTTCAACGCCCTGTATTGGGACTTCCTGATCGGCAACGAGAAGCGCCTGTCCGGCAACGCGCGGATGGCGATGCCCTACAAGAACCTGGCGCGGTTCAGCGACGCGGAGCGGGCGGCGATCACGGCCTCGGCGGAGGCGGTGCGAGAGCGGATGGGGGCGGTGGTCCCCGCCGCCTGATCACGCCTTCCCGACGCTCAGCTGGATCACGTCCGTGCGCTCGGTGCGGAAACCCGCCTCGCAGTAGGCGAGGTAGAAGCGCCACATGCGGCGGAAGCGCTCGTCGAAGCCCTGTCTGCGGATGTCGTCCCAGGCGGCGTCGAAGCGGACCATCCATTCGGACAGGGTGTCGGCGTAGTCCTGGCCAAAGCGCATCACCGACTGCCAGTCCAGACCCGCGCGGTCGGTCTCCTGCCTCAGGCGCGTCTCGCTGGGCAGCATGCCGCCCGGGAAGATGTACTTCTGGATGAAGTCGGCCCGCCGACGATAGACGCCGAACAGCTCGTCCCGGATAGTGATGATCTGCAGGCCGGCGCGGCCGCCGGGCGACAGCACATCGTGGATCTTGTTGAAGTAGGTCGGCCAGTACTGCTCGCCGACCGCCTCGAACATCTCGATGGAGGCGACGCGGTCAAACTGCCCCTCGACGTCGCGATAGTCGATCAGCCGGATATCGGTCTTCTCCGCGAGGCCCTGCTCGAACAGGCGTTTCCGCGCGAAGTCGTACTGTTCCTGGCTGATGGTGATGCCGGTGACCTTCGCGCCGACTTCCTTCGCCGCGAACTCGGCGAATCCGCCCCAGCCACAGCCGATCTCCAGCACGCTCTGGCCGGGCCGCAGTTCCATCGAGCGGGCCAGGGCCGCGTACTTCTGCTGCTGGGCCTGGTCCAGCGGCTGGCCGGGCCGCTCGTAGACCGCCGCGCTGTAGGTCATCGTCCGGTCCAGCCACTTCGAATAGAAGTGGTTTCCCAGGTCGTAGTGGGCGTGGATGTTCTTGCGGCTGCCCTCGCGGTCGTTCCGGTGCAGCATGTGCATCACGAAGTTGACCGCCCGCACGATCGGGTTGCCCTCGACCAGCACGTTGAGCCGGTCGAAGTTCATCGCGAACCCGGTCAGCAGGTGGGCCAGGTCCGGCGTGTCCCATTCGTCGGCCATGTAGCCCTCGGCGAAGCCGATGGCCCCGGCCGTCAGGCACCGGCGCAGGAAGCGGTAGTCCTTGACCTGGACCCGGATGTCGGGCCCCGGCTCGGTCCCGTTGCAGCGCACCGCTTCGCCGCTGGGCAGCACCCAGACGATGGAGCCATAGCGCCAGTTTTCCGCGCAGATCCGGACAACGGTGCGAAAGACCGGCGGCGCGCTACGCAACGCCGGTATGTCCCAGCCGGGACCGCTGGAGGCGGGGGTCAGGTCCGTGATCGTCATCGGCGCTCCCTTCCGTGGCGGCCAAGGTAACACCGTTTTTTCGCGCAAGGCGAGTATTCAGCGTCGCGGTGCTGGTTCCGATGTCGGGGCCCGCGGGGCGGGGAACAAGGCGGGCGCCCTTCACGAACAGGCGAAGCGCCTGCCAGTGGATGCCGAAGACGACCTGAAGGGTCATCAGCGGAAAGCCAAGGAAAAGCCGCAGCATGCGGGCGTCTGTTAGCGGAATTCGTTCGGCGCTGAGCGTAGCGGTGAACTCTGCCTCGCCTTCGGTATTCGTCTTGACGATGGCCAGGTTGAGGGTCTCGACGGGCGGGCTGACATCGAAGCGATACGTTCCGTCCACGCCGTAGAAGGGCGAGACGAACAGCCGCTTCTCCGCCGTCTGGCGCTGGAAGCCGCGTCCGCTGGCCGGGGCCACATAGGCGTGGGTCTGGCCGAACGTCGAGTTGACCTCGTAGATGACCGCCTCCAGCCCGCCGGCGTCGTCTTCGACGTAGATCAGCGAGATCGGGTTGAAGACAAAGCCCAGCACACGCGGCATGGCCAGCAGGCGGATGCGGTGCGCCGTCGCCGCCACGCCCGCCTCGGCCAGCCGCTCCAGCGCCCAGCCGCGCAGCGGCCGGCCGTCCCGCCAGCCGTGGTCGCGGTCATCATGGCTGAACAGGCCGAACCGGCCGCGCCGGATCATCCGCAGGCCGCGCAGGTCCTCGTCGAGCCGGTCGACGTCGAGGAGAACCTGGAACAGGCGGTAGCGGAAGCCATGGGTCACCGCGCCGGTGCGGCGGTGAGTGGTTTCGCTCTGGTACAGCCAGGCGGTCATGCCGCCACGCGCATCGGCGACGGGGCCTCGAAGGCGGCGACCCGATGGTCGACGAAGGCCCAGGGGACCTGCCCGCCCAGGGCCAGCGCCGCCTTCACGCCCGAGGTGATGCCATCCTCGTGGAAACCGTAGCCGAGCCAGGCGCCGGCGTACCAGACGCCGCCACGGCCCTGTATGCGGCCGAAGCGGCGCTGGGCGGCGAGGGCGGCGGTGTCGAACTGCGGATGCTCGTAGTCGTAGGCGCCGAAGGTCAGGGCCGGATCGGGCTCGGGGCCATTGAGGCTGACGAACAGCGGCCGGGCCGCGTCGATGCCCTGCAGATTGTTCATCCAGTATGTGACGTAAGGCGCTGTTTCTCCGCCGGAATTGTCGATGTAGTTCCAGCTTCCCCAGGCCTGCGGGCGCTCGGGCATCAGGCGAGGGTCGCGGTGCAGGACGGCGCGGTTGGGCGCGTAGCGGATGGCCTCGAGCAGCGCCGCCTCCTCAGCGTCGGCGTCCTCGCCCAGCAGTCGCCGCGCCTGGTCGGAGTGGCAGGCCAGGATGACGTCGTCGAAGCGGTCCTCGTGGCCAGACGCGTCGCGGACAATCACGCCGCCGGCCTGCCGCCGGACCGAGACGACAGGCGCGCCGGCGCGGATCGAGCCGGCGAGGGCCTGCTCCAGCTTGCCGACATAGCTCTGGCTGCCGCCGACCACCGTCCGCCACAGTGAGGGGCGGAACTGCAGCAGGCTGTGGTTGGACAGGAAGCGCAGGAAACTGCGGGCCGGGAAATCGCCGATGCCGGCCTCGGTCGTCGACCAGATGGCCGCGCCCATCGGCAGCAGGTAGCGGTCGCGAAAGCCGTTGCCGAACCGGCGCAGCTTGAGCCATGCGCCCAGGGTCAGGTCATCGATGTCCGGGCGCAGCAATTCGGAGCGGGCCAGGGCATTGAACCGGCCGATGTCGGCCAGCATGCCCAGGAAGTCGGGCCGCAGCAGGTTGCGCTTCTGGGCGAAGACGCCGCGCGGGAAGCTGGACGACCATTCCACCCCGCCGCCGGCGCAGGCGAAGCTCATGTCCGTGGAGCGGGTCTCGACGTCCAGCGCCGCGAACAGGCCGCAGAGGTTGGGGTAGTTCTGCGCGTTGTAGACAATGAAGCCGGTGTCCACGGCGATCGCGACGCCGTCGTAGTCGATGGTCACGGTGTTGGCGTGCCCGCCCACGCGGGCGTCCTGTTCGTAGACGACGACCTCGCGGCTGTCCTTCAGGGACCACGCGGCGCCCAGACCGGCCACGCCGGCGCCGATGACGGCTGTTCTCATGACGGCATTTCCTCAGGCGGCCTTGACGGCGGCATACGCATCCAACGCGCGGGCACGGGCATTGGGGTGGTCGATAACAGGACGGGGGTAGGTGCGACCCAGCCTGACGCCCGCGGCGACGAGGCGGCCTTCGGAGGCGGTCCACGGCTGGTGGATGACATCATTGGGCAGCTTGGCCAGTTCGGGAACCCAGCGTCTGACATAGACGCCGTCGGGGTCGAACTTCTCGCCCTGGGTGATGGGGTTGAAGATCCGGAACCACGGCGAGGCGTCCGCGCCGGACCCGGCCACCCACTGCCAGTTGGCGGCGTTCTGGGCGATGTCGGCGTCGACCAGCGTGTCGCGGAACCAGGCTTCGCCTTCGCGCCAGTCGATCATCAGATGCTTGATCAGGAAGGAGGCGACGATCATCCGCACGCGATTGTGCATGAAGCCGGTGGCCCACAGCTCGCGCATGCCGGCGTCGACGATCGGGTAGCCGGTCCGGCCGGTCCGCCACGCCTTCAGCGCCGACGGATCATCACGCCAGACGAAACGGTCGAACTCCGGCTTGAAGTTGGCGGTGGGCAGGTCGGGCCAGTGGAACAGCAGGTGGTGGTTGAACTCGCGCCAGCCGAGCTCGGCGAGGAACTTGGCGGCCTGGTCGGCGGGGGCGTCGCCGGCGTCCGTAGCGGCCTGCGTGGCGCGCCAGACCTGGCGGGGGCCGATCTCGCCAAAGTGCAGGTGGGGCGACAGGCGCGACGTGCCCTCCACGCCGGGCAGGTTGCGCTGGTCGGCATAGGCCTTCACCGGTCCGTCCAGAAACAGGTCGAGCAAGGCCCGCGCGCCGGCTTCGCCCGGCGTCCAGATGTCGAAGCCGGCGGACCAGTCCGGACGGGTCGGGTGCAGACCCCAGTCGGCCAGCGCCTCGCTGTCGGGCCATGCGGTCGGCGCGGCAAGGGAACCAGGCGTGGGGCAAGCCGGCCGCTCGACGTGTACGGCCCGCGCGGCGCGCCAGAACGGCGTGAACACCTTGTAGGGATCGCCCGAGCCGGACTTCACCGTCCAGGGCTCGACCAGCAGGCCGCCGTCGAATGACGCCGTTTCGATCCCCTCGGCGCGCAGGTCGGACTTCAGGGCGCTGTCGCGGGCCACCGAATGCTTGTCGTAGAGACGGTTCCAGACCACCGCCCCGGCGCCCGTCGTGGCGACAATCTCGCCGATCTGGTGGACCGGATCGCCGCGCCGCAGGATCAGCCGCGAGCCCAGCGCCTTCAGGGACGCGTCCAGCGAGGCCAGCGACTTGTCCAGCCACCACAGGCTGGCCCCGCCGAGCGGCGGCGCGGTCTCGTCCAGGACATAGAGCGGAATGATCGGACGGCCCGACGCCACGGCCGCCGCCAGGGCGGGGTTGTCAGACAGGCGCAGATCCTGTCGGAACCAGACGATGGCCGGGCCGTCGGGGTCTTCCCGCATATGATCCGAAGCGACGCTCACGCCACTGCTACGCGGCCCCGCCCGTTCCGGATCATCACGCAGGGTGACCGGCGGCGCGATACCTGCCGCCCATGCCAGCCTCGACAGGAGACCCGGGCCGTCAGGCCGTCATACGGCCTCTCAGCCGGCGTTTCTGACCTTGCCGGCGTCGCGGGCGCGCAGGTGAATCTCGTACATCTTGATGTCGCGCTGCCAGCGCGCGTGGGACGAAATGCCCGAGATGACGAAGCCATAGAGGCCGGCCTTCCACAGGCCGCGCATCAGGTAGTGCTTCAGGAAATAGAACGGGGGCCCGGCGATCACGCGCAGCGCCACGCTCCACATCGGTTTGAGTTTCGACTCGCGAGCCCTGGAAGAGCTGCTGCGGTTCATCTTCTCGCTGAAATGGGCGAAGTCGCGGAACGAATAGTGGAGCACATAGCCCTTCAGCTTGCCGACGGTGACGCCCTTGGGGACCTCGAACTGGTCCCAGGCGCGATGGTCCGGGGCGCGGACGACGCGCATGTCATAGAACTTGTTCCGCATGATATGCCGCAGGTTGTACCAGGGCTCCCCGACGGGCGGCGCGGTGATGAAGGTCAGCTCGTAGACGCTGTGCGGCGGCTCACCCTTGGCGAACAGGCCGCGGATCTCCGCGATCAGCTCGTCGGTGAGCACTTCGTCAGCATCGAGATCCAGGATCCAGGGGTGCAGCGCCCTGTCCTCGGCGGCGCGCTTCTGGCCGCCGTTGCCCAGCCAGGGCTGGTGGAAGACCCGGGCGCCCAGGCCCTCGGCGATGGCCACCGTGTCATCGGTGGAACCGGAGTCGACGATGACCACGTCATCGGTCACCCGCAGGGCCGCCGCGATGACTTCGCCGATCCTGGCGGCCTCGTTCTGGGTCCGGATGCAGCAGGACACCGGGACCTTGCCGGTGTTCGCTGGAGCCTGGCTCTGGGCCGGCGAAGTCATGGGGCGATCCTGGTCGGAATCCGATGTGCGCCTTGACCTTTTAGAGGGCTTCACGGAAAACGCCATGGTGAACCCGACCGCAATTCCCGGGCCCGCCACGGCGGCCGACGACAATAGCTACAGCGTGGTGGTCACCAGTTGCGGGCGCTTCGACCTGCTGCGCCACACCCTGGAATCCCTGCTGCCCTTGCTCGATCCGCCGCCCGCCGAGATCCTCGTCATTGAGGATTCCGGCGACGCCTCGGTGCGTGAGGCCCTGGCAGGTCTCGAGAGCCCGGTCCGGGTGATGGTCAATGACCGTCAGCTGGGTCAGATGGCCTCCATCGATCTGGCCTATGGACAGGTGCGGACGCCCTTCGTGTTTCACTGCGAGGACGACTGGGAGTTCTTCCGGACCGGCTTCATCGCCGAATCGTTCGCGCTGCTGCACGCCCGGCCGGACATCAGCATGGTCGGGCTGCGCCCTCGCCACGAGCTCAACCCCCTGGTCCGGGCGACGCCGGAGGAAACCCTCCAGGGTGTCCGCTTCTTCGCCATGGACCCCCAGAAGCACCCTGAATACTTCAGCTATTCGTTCAATCCCGGCCTGCGGCGGATGGCCGATTACCACGCCATCGGCCCTTTCGCGCCGCTCGGCCATGAGGGCGACGTCTCCTACGCCTTCAAGCTGGCGGGCTTCCGGATCGCCAATCTGGAGGAGCCGGCGGTGCGCCACATCGGTGATGGCCGCCATGTCGAGGATCCGACCCTGCCGCCCAAGGCGAGGACTTTCCTGGCTCGGCTCAATCGCTCCATCCAGAAGCGCCTCAAGCGCATTCGCCGCCGTCTCGGGGAATAGCCGCCCGGGCGTCAGCGTTGCGCCCGCCGCCCGGCGCGATTAGTTAGCGGCCATGAGTAAACCCCGTCCCAGCGGCCTGCAGGGCCTTGTCTGGCGGTTTGAGGCCGTGGGCTTCGATCTGCTCACGGCGATCTGCCGGCTGTTTCCGGTGGACGTCATCTCCGACTTCGGCGGCGCGGCCGCCCGGCTTATCGGTCCGCTGACCTCGACCCATCGCACGGCGCGCGAGAATCTGATGCTCGCCTTTCCGGACATGGACGAGGCCGAACGCCAACGGCTGCTGACCGCCCAATGGGACAACACCGGCCGGACGATGTTCGAGTTTCCGCTGATGGATCGCATCCTGCCGTCCACCGGTCGGGTGGAGATGGTCAACGCCGAACGGCTGGCCGAGATTTCGCGCGATCGCGAGGCCGTGGTGTTCGTATCGGGCCACCTGTCGAACTGGGAAGTCATGCCCGCGGCCATCGTCGACCAGGGCGTCGACTGCCTGATGACCTACCGCGCGGCCAACAATCCCTATGTCGACAAGCGGATCAGGGACGCCCGTTATCGCTATGGCGTTCGCCTCTTCGCGCCCAAGGGCGGGGAGGGGGCCAAGGAACTGCTCGAGGCGCTCGGCAACGGCCAGTCCGTCGCCCTGATGAACGACCAGAAATTCAACGCCGGCCTGCCTGTCCCCTTCTTTGGCCATCCGGCCATGACGGCGCCCGGACCGACCCGGCTGGCCCTGCGGTTCGGGACGGTTTTGCAGCCCATGTCCGTGGAACGCCTGAAGGGCGCCCGGTTCCGGGTCATTGTTCACCCGCCCATCGCTGTCGAGCGAACCGGCGACCGCGCGGCGGATATCGAGGCCGGGGTCCGGAAGGTGAACGCCTTCCTTGAAGACTGCGTGCGCAAACGCCCGGAAGAATGGTTCTGGGTCCATCGCCGCTGGCCGAACGAAACCTACGCCGCCCTCCGCGCCTCCCAACGCGCCGCAGCCGACCAACCAGAGAAAGTCCAGACCTCATGACCCGGCGCATTGTCTTTGTCACCGGCGGCGCCGGCTTCATCGGCTCCAACATCGTCGCCAGGCTGGCCGAGGATCCGTCGCTGGACCTGGTGGTCTGCGACTGGCTGGAGACGGCCGAGCTCGGCAAGTGGAAGAATCTGGCCAAGCACCCGATCGGCGATTTCGTGCCGCCCGAGCAGATGTTCGAGTGGCTGGAGAAGCGCTGGCAGGACGTCCAGACGGTCATCCACATGGGCGCCATCAGCTCGACCACCGAGCCGGACGCCGACAAGATCGTCCAGACCAACTTCTGCCTGTCGCGCGACCTCTATCGCTGGTGCACCGACCGCCAGCGTCGGTTCATCTACGCCTCCTCGGCGGCGACCTACGGCGACGGCTCGCAGGGCTTCGATGACCGCGACGACGTCGACAGCCTCAAGGCGCTGCGGCCGCTGAACACCTACGGCTGGTCCAAGGCGATGTTCGACGTGTTCGCGGCCCGCCAGGCCGCCCGGGACTACGCGCCGCCGCAGTGGGCGGGGCTGAAGTTCTTCAACGTCTATGGCCCCAACGAGGAGCACAAGGCGTCGATGAAGTCGGTCGCCTCGCAGATCTGGCCCAAGGTGAAGGCCGGCCATCAGGTGCAGCTCTTCAAGTCGCACAACCCGGACTACGCCGATGGCGGCCAGCTGCGCGACTTCGTCTACGTTCGCGACGTCGCCGATGTCGTCGACTGGCTGCACCAGACCGAGTCCGTGAACGGCATCTACAATCTGGGTTCGGGCAAGGCCCGCTCGTTCAAGGACATGGCCGAGACGGTCTTCAAGGCCGCCGGCCGCGCGCCGGACATCGACTACACGCCCATGCCGCCGGCCATCCGCGACAAGTACCAGTACTTCACGGAGGCCAGGATGGATCGCCTGCGCGAGGCCGGCTATCCGGGCCAGATGACCACGCTCGAGGACGGCGTCACCGAGTATGTCCAGAAGTACCTGGGCGCGGCGGATCCCTATCGCTGATGGGTCGCCCCGGGCTTGCTCCGGGGGAACCAGGCCGGGCGGTGCAACGGGATGCAGACGCGCTTTGCGACCTCGTGTAACCATCTGCGCATGTGGGGTTTGAAGGGCTTCAAGCGCTGGGTCTTTCTGGGGGCGGTCGTCACGGTCGTCGTCCTGCTGGCGGCGGCGTGGCTGATGCGGGTGGAGATCATCCGCACGACGCTCGACCCACGCGTCCCGTTCCAGACCTACAAGCCGCCGGCCGCGCCGGACTATGCCGAGGCGCGAGCCTGGGCGCTGCTGCCCGGAAAGCCCGCGGAACAGACCTTGCCGGCGGACGTGTTCTTCATCGGCCCGACCACCTATGACGGCGGGGAACACTGGAACGCGCCCTGGCATGACGAGGAGGCCTTGCGGCTGACGCGCCGGGTGATGCTGCCCAACTACGCCGGCCCGTTCGCCCGGGTGGGCCGCGTTTTCGCCCCGCACTACCGCCAGGCCAGCCTGTACTCCCACCTGAACCTGCGCGAGGACGCCCGCCGCGCGCGCCGGTTCGCCTACGCCGACGTGCTGGCGGCTTTCCGCGTCTGGCGGCGGACCCAGGACGCCGGTCGTCCCCTCGTGGTCGTGGGCGTGGAGCAGGGCGGCCTGCTGGCTGACAGGCTGGTTCGCGAGGAGATCGCGCCCGATCGCGACCTGCTTGCGCGCCTGGCCGGCGTCTATCTGATCGAGACTGTCGTTCCCGCGGAGGCTTACGGCGAGAGCGCCACGATCCCCGCCTGCTGGATGCGCGCGCAGGCGCGTTGCGCCGTCGCCTGGGCGACGCCGCGCGAGCGCAGCGCCCGCGAGATGCTGAAGCGGTCTCTGGTCTGGGATGACCGTGGGTTCCTCGTCGAGCTCGGGGAACGGCCGGCGCTGTGCGTCAACCCGCTGCTGGGCGCGCGCAGCGACGCCCCGGCGCCCGACAAGGACAATCTTGGCGCCGCCGTGGCCACGGGCTTCGAGTGGAACGAGCGTCCGGCCTTCCTGCAGAGGCAGGTCGCCGCCCGCTGCGTCGAGGGGGTTCTGGACGTCAGCAGACCCAGGTCGCAGGTGTTCAAGCCCGCGCGAAGCTGGGCCGACAGGCTGAAGGTCCCGCCCTACAACCTGTTCTATCTCGACCTCGAGGTCGACGCCCAGGCGAGGGTGTCGGCGCTGATCGGTCGCGACGCCTATCCGAAGGCCGCGCCGCCGATCGAGACCTCGATACAGGTGCGCCCCTCGCCGGTGAACCGGATCGACTGAGCGCTCGCGCGGCCTCAGCCGGCCAGCGTCCTGAGCCCGGCGTAGTTCGGCTGGTCGATGCGGACCTGGTCGATGATGCTGGCCTTCATGTGAGCCATCACCGCCGGGTCAAAGGCGTCGATCGAGCCGTCCTGGATGCCGTCGCAGAGGGCGGCGTTGAGCTGGGCGAAGTCGCCATCGCGGCCGAGGATGGCCTTCAGGCGCTCGACCGCGACATCTTCCGCTGACGGGCCCTGCTCGATCTCGCGGCGGACGGCGGCCAGGGCGTTGACGGCGACGCGGCACAGGAAGGCGTCGCGATCCTTCAGCTGCGGCGCGGCGCGCTCCTCGATGAAGCGGATCACCGAGTCGATGAGCTCGGGGGCGGTGGGATGGGTGATCATGCGGCCTGCTCCAGCAACGCCATCAGGTCGATCTCGCACTCCGACGTCCGCCGGCCGATCATCGCCCGCTCGACCGAGGGATCGGTTCCGTTGGCGAAGGAGGCGTACATGCCCTCGCACATGACGCCCCACTTCAGCGAGCCGAGCATCTGCCAGTAGAGGACCCGCTCCAGCGGGATCGGGGTTCCGCCAGCCGCCTCGTAGCCGGCCAGCAGGTCGGCGTAGTCGCCAAAGCCGCCCACGGGCTTGCCGCCGCCGAACCGCCAGGACGCGGTGCAGAGCCAGCCCATGTCCTCGGCCGGGTCGCCGATGTGGACCAGCTCCCAATCCAGGATGGCGGCGACGCCAGCTTCCGGGTGGAACATGATGTTTCCATTGCGGAAATCGCCATGCAGCATCACCGGCCGCTCCAGCGTGGGCGCGCGGTCCTTCAGGTACTTGAAGGCCGCTTCCAGGATCGGCCGGCGGGCGCCCAGCGTGCGGTAGACGGTCTCGTACTTCTCGAGTTCGTCCAGCGCGCTCGACCGCGCCAGCTCCGGCAGACCCTCGAGCGGGATGGCGTGGATCTTCGCCAGCGCCTCGCCGCACTGGAAGGCCAGCTTCGGGCGGACGGAGGCGAAGGCCTCGCCCTGGGCGATGCGCTTGCCCAGGGTTTCGCCCTCGACGGCCGACATGACATAGGCCTCGCCGATGTCGCTGCCCGGGGCGCTGACGTAGAGCACCTCCGGCACGGCGGCGCCCTGCAAGGTGGCGGCGCGGATCAGGGCGGCCTCGGTGGCCAGCGGATTGGCGTTGCCGGTCGGAGACCCCGCCCCGGCCGGCTTGCGGCGCAGGATCAGCGGGCGGCCCGTATCGAGGGCGAAGGCCCAGGTCTCCTGGCTGGCCCCGCCCGACAGGCGGCGCAGGCCGGTGACCGATTGCCCGCCCAGCTTCGGGGCGATGGCGTTCAAGGCTGTTTCGAGATCGCTCATGACTCGCGATTGGGACCCTTCACCCGGCGTCAGTCAAACCGGACGGCTTCCAGTCGAACAGTTCCTGCAGCACCCGGACCGCCTCGCCCCGGGGCGAGGTCAGCTTCGGATCGCGCGCGAGGATCAGCCGGGCGTCGTCGGCGGCCGCGGCGATCATGCTCCTGTGGGCCACCGGATCGGCCAGTCTGTAGGCCGGAAAGCCGCTCTGCTTGAGCCCCAGCGGGTCGCCGCCGCCGCGCAGCTCCAGGTCCTTCTCGGCGATGACGAAGCCGTCGTCGGTCTTGCGCAGGATGTCCAGCCGCTGCTGCGCCGTCTCCGAGAGCGGCGGATCGTAGAGCAGCACGCAGGCGCTCTCCCGCCGGCCGCGCCCGACCCGGCCGCGCAGCTGGTGCAGCTGGGCCAGGCCGAACCGCTCGGCCTGTTCGATGACCATGATGGTGGCGTTGGGCACATTGACCCCGACCTCGACCACCGTTGTCGCCACCAGCACCGGCAGGCGGCCGTCGGCGAACTCGGCCATGACCGCGTCCTTCTCGGCCGGCGGCATCTGGCCGTGGACCAGCCCGACCTGGGCGCCCATCACCTTGCGCAGCGCCTCGGCCCGCTTCTCGGCGGCGGCGAGGTCGGCGAAGTCGCTCTCGCTGACCATCGGACAGATCCAGAAGGCCTGGGCCCCGTCCTTCACCGCCTGTTTCAGCCGCTCGACGATCTCGCCCATGCGCGGGGAGGGGACGGCGCGGGTGGCCACCGGCGTGCGGCCCGGCGGCTTCTCGTCGATGCGGCTGACGTCCAGATCGCCGAACACGGTCAGCTCCAGGGTGCGCGGGATCGGGGTGGCCGACATGGCCAGCAGGTGGGCGCTCTCGCCCTTGGCCTGCAGCCGCTTGCGCTCGTTGACGCCGAAGCGGTGCTGCTCGTCGATGATGGTGAGGCCGAGGTCTCGGAACTTCACCTCGTCCTGGAACAGCGCATGGGTGCCGACGGCGACCTGGGCCGTGCCGTCCATCAGCGCCATCAGCTTCTCGGCCCGCACGCCGCCCTTGTCGCGGCCGGTCAGCAGCAGCACGCGCAGGCCCTGGGCCTCCAGCGGCCCGGCGATGGTCTCGAAATGCTGGCGGGCGAGGATCTCGGTCGGGGCCATCAGCGCCGACTGCAGATGCGCCTCGGCCGCGTCGGCGATGGCCAGCATGGCGACGATGGTCTTGCCGGCCCCGACATCGCCGTGCAGCAGCCGGCTCATCCGCTCGCCCGACTGCAGGTCGCCGCGCACCTCGGACAGGGCCCGGATCTGGGCGCCGGTCAGCTTCCAGGGCAGGGCGGCCTCGATGCGATCGGCCAGCTGTCCGGCCGCGATCACTGCGCCGGGATGCGAGCGCCGCGCCGCCTTGCGCTGGGCCAGGGCCAGCTGGTGGGCCAGAAGCTCGTCGAAGGCCAGCCGTCGCCGCGCCGGCGACAGCGGCGACAGGTCGGCCTCGGTCTGCGGGTTGTGATAGGCCTCCAGCGCCTCGCGCCACGCCGGAAAGCCCTCGCGCGCCAGCCAGGCCGGGTCCTGCCATTCGGGCAGCTCCGGCGCGCGGGTCAGCGCCTCGTGGGCCAGCTTGCGCACCGTGCGGGCCGGCAGGCCGGCGGTGGCGGGATAGACCGCCTCGATGGTCGGCACATCGTCGGCCTTCTCGATCGGCACGATGTAGTCCGGGTGCGCCATCTGGATCTCGTTGCCCCAGCGCTCGATCTTACTGCTGACCACGCGGCGCGCGCCTATGGGGTGATGGCGCAGCAGGTGCTCGCCGTGGCCCTTGAACCAGATCAGGGTCAGGAAGGCCGTGCCGTCGAAGGCCCTGATCTTGTACGGCACATCCATGCGCGGCGGCTTGGTGTGCTGCTCGATGTCGACGATCAGGGTGTGGACCTGGCCGTCGATGACGCTGTCGACGGTCGTCGGCGTGCGGTGGATCAGCGACTGCGGCCCGAGGAAGGCCACGTCCCGCACCAACGGCCCGGCCAGCTTCTGCACCAACGGCTCCACCTTCGGCCCGACGCCCTTCAGCGTCGAGACAGGGGAGAACAGCGGAAACAGAATCTCGGGCCTCATTGGGGGAACATAGCGTGATCCTGAGTCATTGCGTCATTCGACACGCCGCGGAGTTCATCCTCGGGCGCGCGCTCCGCGCGACCCGGGGGCGCTGCTCAGGATGACTGAACAGGAAGGCTGCCCTCAATAGTCATGCTGAGCAGCGCCGCAGGCGCGTGTCGAA
>JAUSPV010000177.1 GCA_030652755.1 Caulobacter sp.
AGCTTCGCCATGACCCCGCCGTCCTCGGTGTCAGGCCTCTATTTCGCCCATCCTCAGTCGCACTATTTCGGGGTCGGCCGTATCGAGAAGGATCAGGTGGAGGACTATGCGCGGCGCAAGGGCTGGGACCTCAAGAAGGCCGAGCGCTGGCTGGCCCCCATCCTCAACTACGAGCCTTGAGGGCCTTCGCCTGGGAGTTACCTGATGCCGGAAATCGACGACAAGACCGCAGCTGAGGCCTTCCGCCGTTTGGTGGCGCACCTTCAGATGCGTAAAGACGCGCAGAATGTCGACCTGATGGGTCTGGCGGGATTCTGCCGCAACTGCCTGGCCGACTGGGTCAGCGAATCCTCCGACGGGGCTCTGGACCGGCAAGCCGCCCGCCACGCCGTCTATGGCATGCCCTATGACGCCTGGAAGGCCGAACAGCCCGAGGCCACGCCGGAGCAGCTGGCTAGGATGGACGCCAGTCTCGCCCTGAACGCGCAACTGCGCGCGGAGCCCTGACGGCCCCACGGGTCCGCCTGACATCCTGATCGCCCCGATCTGGGCCGATCCCCCGTAAGCGCCCACGAAAAAAGGGCGGCGCCATTGGCGCCGCCCTGATCCGTCGTCTGTGATGTCTGCGACTAGAAGCGCTTGGTCACGTTCAGCTTGAAGTGACGGCCGTAGGGATTGGCCGTGAAGGGGTCGTAGGACAGATCCAGCCGCGCGAACGACGGGTCCTGGTCGAACATATTGATCACCGACGCGCTGACCGTCGTGTCCCAGGGCAGGAAGACCCGGTAGGCGAGATCGGTGGTCACGAAGGCGTCGATCTTCTGGCCCGTCTGGTTGGTGGCGAAGGTCGCCGAACCCGCGCGGGTGTCGATCATGTTGTCCACGTAGCGCAGGGTGGCGCGCAGGTTGTGGATGTCGCGGGTGTACTCGGCGAAGAAGGTGCCCTTCCACTGCGGCTGAGAACCGTAGCCGAGATAGTCCATCATGCCGACAAAGTCCCGGGCCGGGGACACGGCGACGCCCTCGATGGTGTTGGCGTCGACCTTGTACTCGATCACATAGGTCAGGTCGGCGCCGAAGTTCATGTCGCCGCTTAGAACATCTCTCGCCCGGTAGCTGGCCGAGAAGTCGAGACCGCTAGTCTTCACATCGGGGCCGTTGACGAAGTTGACGCGCACCCGGTTGATGGTGGACGGCGCGCAAGCTCCGGTGAAGCTCACCCGCGCGAGCAGGGTCGCAAAGGCCGGGTTGTTGCAGTTGTTGGGGCCTGACGGCCCACCCGGGAACAGAGCGTTGACGATCGAGGCGCCGGACTCGTTGTTGATCGGCCCTTCGAAATCAAAGCTCCAGTAGTCCACCGAGGCGCGGAAGTCGCCGAAGTCGAACAGGGCGCCGAGGTTCAGCGTGATAGCTTCTTCCGGCACGAGGTTCGGGTTGCCGAAGGTGTCATAGGCTCGGTAGCCGCCCGCGGCTGTGGTGAAGGCGAGGTTGGTGGTCGAACCCGGGCTGATCTGAGTGGTCGGCGGGGCGCGGAAGGTGGAGCCCGCCGAGGCCCGGAAGGCCAGCCAGTCAGTGGCCTGATAGCGGAGGGCGACCTTGGGGTTGGTGGTCGCCCCGACATTGCCGCCGTAATCCTCATAACGCACCGCCAGGGTGGCGCTGAGGCTATCGGTGATCGGGATGGCCATTTCGCCGAAGACGGACATGACCGTCTGGTCCAGATCGTAGTCAGGCAGACCGCCGAAGAAGGTGAAAGGACCATTCTCGCGCCCGGGGCAGACGGCGCCCGCAACGACCGCGGAGTCGGGGCAGGGGCTTACCGCAATATTGGTGAAGTCGTTGCTGTCACGCTCCAGAGCTGTCCAGCGATACTGGGCGCCCGCGGCCCAGCCGATTTGGCCGGCGCCGAAGTCGATCGGCAGGCGGCCATTGAACACCAGGTCGGCGGTGTAGAGCTGCGAGCGGATGTCGTAGGCGTACTCGTCAAAGATGTAGTCGAGGACTTCGCGGCTGTTGGCCGTGCCGGCGACGAAGTTGGGGTTCACGCGGCCATCGACGGCGTTGCCCGAGGTGCCTGACGAGAAGGGGTTGAACCAGAGGCAGCCATTGGCGCCCGGCGTGGAGCCGGTGCAGCCCGCGCCGCCCAGGCCACGGAGGGCCAACTGCAGACGACCCACCAGAACGTCCGGCGTAGCGATGGAGCTCCAGTTGTCCATATAGGTCATGGAGGCATCCCAGCCGATGCCGCCGCCGAACTCGAACTCACCCTTCAGGCCGGCCGAGACGCGGTAGGCGTCGAAGCGACGCTTGTCTTCCTTGCCGCCGCCGCCGAACAGGTCATTGCCATCGACGCCGATCGGACGCCACGCCACCGAGGTGAAGAGGCCAGCCGTGGCCGCCGACGGGGCAAAGCCAGGATTGGTGGCCAGGAGAGCCTGCAGGCCGGGATTGTTCGCCGGAATGAAGTAGCCATTCCCCTGGATCTTGGTCGTCAGGGCCGAGGAAGGGAAGTTGTTCGGCGGATAGGACGGTGATGAGTTTTCGGCGCCGACGCTGTGTCCGGCGTAGAGGACCTCGGCATGGAAGGTGGTCGTGTCGGTGACGTCGAAATTGAACTCGCCGTAAAGCTGCCAGTAGTCCTCTTCCTCAACCAGATTGTTGAAGCCGATATACTGGAACTGGCAGGGGGCCATACCGCCACCGGGGCCGGAAATCACATTGCAGGCGGGGTCCGCGATCGGGCTCGTATAGGTGAAGCCGCCGTTGGCGCTCTGCAGATAGAGGCCGGGATTGCCGAAGGACGACCAGCCGCCCTGCGGGTTCTCGGCGAAGGACCGCACCGCAAAGTCGCGCTCAATGGTCGGCAGCTCCGAGCGATGGCGATAACCGCCGCTCAGCAGGAGGCTGGAGCGGTCATTGGTCATGCCATAGGTCAGGCTGGCGCTGTAGTCGCCGTCCGAGCCGTCGACGTAGGTGTAGCCGCCCTGCAGCTCCAGACCGTCGAAGTTCTTGCGGGTGATGAAGTTGATAACGCCGCCGATGGCGTCGGAGCCGTAGGTCGCCGCGGCGCCGTCCTTCAGGACTTCGATCCGGCCGATGGCCGCGACCGGGATGACGTTGGTGTCGACCGCGCCGGCGCCGGCCAGGGCGAACGGGTTGATCGCCATCCGCTTGCCGTTGATCAGCACCAGCGTCCGCGTCGGGCCAAGGCCCCGCAGGTTGACCGAGCCCGAACCTTCCGAGCCCTGGGCGCGGGAGTCGAACTGGTTGGTGTCGCCGAGCACGCCGTTGGACACCGACAGGCTCTTGATGAGGTCCACGGTGGTGGGCGAGCCCTGCTTGGCCAGCTCCTCGGTGCTGATCACGTCGACCGGCAGCGCGGCATCCTCGGGGGTGCCCCGGATCAGCGAGCCGGTGACGATGACGGCTTCGACTTCCGTGGTTTGTTGCGCCAGGGCCGTCGACGACAGACCCATTGACAGCGCTATGGCGAGGGCGGACCCCCCGGCCAGATAGGCAACTCTTCGCATACTACCCTCCCTGTTGTTCCCTGTGCCGCGCCGCCTTTTTTGTTCAGCGACGGTCGCGACGGTTTGTCGTGAGCGTCTACGGGCCCCCTTCGGCGGTCGTGGACGCACAGTCTTCAGCCGCTCGCCCGGCAGGCGTCGCGGATGATCTTGTCGAGGTGTTTGAGCATGACAGGGGCGAGCGGGCGAAAGCCGCCCGCTGGTCAGATCCAAAAAGGGTTACCGCGATCCGCGCCAACCAGCCCCCGCAACACTCGTTTCGCCGCCCCTGACCGGCACGCCCCTGAACACAAGCGGGCGTGGCAAAGACGGGCAGCCTACAGAATTCGATGATGCGGTATGATCTGACCCCGCGCCAACCGATGTTACGCCGGGCCGTCCAACTATTGCGGCGCCGAAACATGGGCGCCACAGCGGGCTGAAAATGCCGCCCAAAGCGTTGCGAAAGAACGGTTTTCTCGCCGGGCGCGTCCGGAACACGGGGTTATCGCTGATCATGAACCCCGCGGGCCGCAGCGCGCCCGGGAGGGTTCGACGTGGCGGTTCGCCGCAGGCGGAGCAACCTCTCAGAAGATCGAAGCGCCGGCGTCGGAGGCACCGACCGTGCGGCGGAAGGCGGCGAACAGGTCGCGGCCGTAGCCTGTTCCCGACGGAGGCGTCGCGGCGTCCGGACGGCCGGACAGATCGGCCGCGATGGTCAGGGTCCCGGCCACGGCGTCCAGGGTGATGAGATCCCCGTCGCGCACCCGGGCCAGCGGGCCGCCGACCGCCGCCTCCGGCGTGACATGGATCGCCGCCGGGACCTTGCCCGAGGCGCCGGACATCCGCCCGTCGGTGACCAGAGCCACCCGGTGTCCGCGATCCTGCAGCACGCCCAGCGACGGAGTCAGGTTGTGCAGTTCCGGCATGCCGTTGGCCCGCGGCCCCTGGAACCGCACCACCACCACGACGTCGCGGTCCAGCGCGCCGCGCTTGAAGGCGTCAACCAGCGCGTCCTGGGTCTCGAACACCGCCGCGGGGGCGGAGATCACCCGGTGCTCGGGCTTGACCGCCGAGACCTTGATCGCCCCCCGGCCCAGCGGCCCGGCCAGCTGGCGAATGCCGCCCTCGGCCTCGAACGGATCGGCGACCGGCCGCAGGATGTCGGTGTCGAGGCTGACGGTCGCGCCGTCCTCCCAGACCAGCTCGCCGTCCCGCAGGTGCGGCTCGCGCGCGTAGTGGCCCAGCCCCCGGCCGGCGATGGTCAGCACGTCCTCGTGCGCCAGCCCGGCCGCCAGCAGTTCGCGGATCACGAAGGCCATGCCGCCGGCCGCGTGGAAGTGGTTCACGTCGGCCCCGCCGTTGGGATAGACCCGCGCCATCAGCGGCGTGACCCGCGACAGCGCGTCGAAGTCCTCCAGCGTCAGCACCACGCCGGCCGCAGCCGCCATGGCGATCAGGTGCAGGAGGTGGTTGGTCGAGCCGCCGGTGGCCATCAGTCCGACCACGCCGTTGACGATGGACTTCTCGTCCACCACCTGGCCGGCCGGGATCCAGTCGTTGGAACGGGGACCGATCTGCGCGCAACGCCGCGCCGCCGCCTTGACCAGCGCGTCGCGCAGGTCGGTGCCCGGATGGATGAAGGCCGAGCCCGGCAGGTGCAGGCCCATCATCTCCATCAGCATCTGGTTGGAGTTGGCGGTGCCGTAGAAGGTGCAGGTGCCCGGGCCGTGGTAACTGGCCTGTTCGGCGGCCAGCAGCTCCTCGCGCCCGGCCTTGCCCTCGGCGAACAGCGCCCGCACCCGGGCCTTCTCCGAATTGGGCAGGCCCGAGGTCATCGGCCCGGCCGGCACGAACACCGCCGGCAGGTGGCCGAACGCCAGGGCGCCGATGACCAGCCCCGGCACGATCTTGTCGCAGACCCCCAGGAACAGGCCGCCGTCGAAGGCGTCATGCGTCAGCGCGATGCCCGTGGCCATGGCGATCACGTCGCGGCTGAACAGCGACAGCTCCATGCCGGGGCGGCCCTGGGTGACGCCGTCGCACATGGCCGGCACGCCGCCGGCGAACTGGGCCGTGGCCCCGACGTCGCGCGCCGCGTCCTTGATCAGGGCCGGGTAGCGCTCCAGCGGCTGGTGGGCGCTGAGCATGTCGTTATAGGCCGAGACGATGGCCAGGTTCGGCGCATCCGGGTCCAGCGCCCGCAGCCGGTCCTTCGGGTCGGAGGCGGCGAAGGCGTGGGCCCAGTTGGCGCAGCTGAGCTTGGCCCGGCCGGGCTCGGCCCCGCGGGCGGCCTCGACCTGGGCCAGGTAGGCGACCCGGCGATCGCGCGAGCGGTCGACGATGGCCTGGGTGACCTGCGCCACGACGGGATGCATAGGGACGGCCATGGGCGTCTCCTCTTTCGGCTAGGGCGACCAGATGATGCGGACCGGGGTCTCGCCGGCGGCGTCGAGCAGCGCGTGGATGGGCCGGCCCTCCTGCTCCTCGATCACCCGCCGCTTGGCCTCGCCGCGGATCAGCACGAGGATCAGATAGGACTGCCGCAATGCGTATAGCGTCAGGCTGAGGCGATCCTGGGGCGGCGCGGGCTCCCCCTTCGGCGCGGCGATCACCAGACTGCCGCCCAGCGGATCAAGCCCCTCCTCCAGCACCGGGCTGCCCGGAAACAGCGAGGCGATGTGGCCGTCCTCGCCCATGCCCAGCAGCACGACATCGGCCGGCAGCAGCTCGGCGATCGCCGCCTCGGCGATCTCGGCGGCGTCCTCGGCGGTAGGGGCGTCCGACCAAAGCGGCACGAAGGCGGCCTGCGCCGCCGCCCCGACCAGCAGCCGCTCGCGCAGCAACCGGGCGTTGGAGTCCGGAGAGTCCGGCGCGACCCAGCGCTCGTCCGACAGGGTGACGCTGATGTGCTCCCACGGCAGCGGCAGGGTCGAGAGCAGGTCATAGACCTCGCCCGGCGACGTGCCCCCGGTGGCGATGAAGCTGGCCTTGTCGTCCTCGGCCAGGCCGGCGACCAGCCAGTCGGCGATAGCCTCAGCCGCCGCCCGCGAGGCCTCCGACGCGTCGGCATAGGCCTCGATCATGTAGCGGTCAGTCATTCCACGCCCGCCCGCTGCGCTCGATCAGCGCGAAGGCGCCGGCCGGACCCCAGGAGCCGGCCGGATAGGGCCGGGGGCCCAGGTCGGCCTCCTCCCAGGCGTCCGCGACCCCGTCGACGAAGGTCCAGGCCGCCTCGACTTCGTCGCGGCGCACGAACAGGGTCTGGTCGCCGCGCAGCGCGTCGAGCAGCAGCCGCTCGTAGGCGATCCGCCGCCGCCCGCCGTCCTCACCGACGGCGCGGGACAGGCTCAGCGACAACGGCAACGGCTGTAGCCTGATGTCACCCAGGCCCGGACGCTTGTTCATGATGGTCAGCGAGATGTCCTCATCCGGCTGCAAAGCGATGACCAGACGGTTGGCGACCAGGTCGGCCTCCGCCGCGCCGCCGAAGATCGAGTGCGGCACCGGCTTGAACTGGATGACGATTTCGGTGCGCCGCTCGGGCATCCGCTTGCCGGTGCGCAGGAAGAAGGGCACGCCCGCCCAGCGCCAGTTGTCGACACGGGCGGTC
Organism: Caulobacter sp.; assembly: GCA_030652755.1. Lineage (GTDB taxonomy): Bacteria > Pseudomonadota > Alphaproteobacteria > Caulobacterales > Caulobacteraceae > Caulobacter. Next base: position 7,120 of record JAUSPV010000177.1, read on the forward strand.
AGGGCGACGAAGGTCTCCGTGCGCGTCAGTCGTCCGACCTCGTCCAGATAGGCGGTCACCGCCTCGCCCTCCACCGCTCCGGCCGTGTACTGGCCGCGCACGCTGTCCTGCGCCACCGAGGCGCGGGTGAAGGGCCGCAGCGAGCGCAGCACCTTGACCTTCTCGTTGCGGACGGCGTCCGGCTCCAGGTCGGACGGCGGCTCCATGGCCACCAGACACAGCAGCTGCAGCATGTGGTTCTGCAGCATGTCGCGGATGGCGCCGTAGTCATCGTAATAGGGCCAGCGGTCGCCGACCCCATGGGTCTCGGCGACGGTGATCTGCACATGGTCGATGGTCTGGCTGGTCCACAACGGCTCGAACAGGCTGTTGGCGAAGCGCAGTGCGATCAGGTTCTGGACCGTCTCCTTGCCCAGGTAGTGGTCGATGCGGAAGATGTTGCGTTCGGCCGCCACCGCCCCGACCGCGTCGTTGGTGGCCCGCGAGGTCTCCAGATCGCGACCGATCGGCTTTTCCAGCACCAGCCGCGTGTGATCCGCGATCACCCCGCCGGCCCGCAGGGTCTCGCAGGCGGCGGTGAACAGGCTGGGCGACAGGGAGAAAAAGATGAGACCGGCCCCGCCCTCGCCGACCACGCCCTTCAGACAGGCGGCGCCGTCGGCCTTCGTCACATCGCCCGCGCAGTAGCCGAGGCGGCCGGCGAACCGATCCCAGACCTTGCCGTCGAGATCGCAGCGGTCGCCCAGCGCCGCCCTCACCTCCCCGGCCCAGTCCGCCGCCTCGCCGCGCGCCACGCCGATGATGCGCAGGCCGACCGGCAGCAGCCCGTCGGCGTCGAGGTTGTAGAGCGACGGCAGCAGCATCCGCCGGGCCAGGTCGCCCGAGGCGCCGAGGATGACGAGGGTCGTGGGTTCGGTCGTGGGCATGCATTCCCTGACGGAGACAGCGGTATCGGACGGGAGACCCCCGTCATAGCGCCCCGCCGCCCCTACGTCAGCGTGCGGGGGCCCGATGGGTTCAGAATTTACCGGGCGGGCTCACGCCGCGGGCGGCGGGTTGCGGCCCGGCGTAAAGGCCGCCGTGCCTGAAGCGACACTGACCGCACGCCTTCAACGTCTGTTTCGCAAGAGAAGCGGTCGCTGATGCGCCGCCGACGGTCGATCGTCCAGGCAGACCGCCGCCAGATGGATGTCGCCCTGCGGCATCGACAGGGCTGCGCGGGCTACGGCCATAGCCAGACGGCGACGGCGGTGTAGAGCGCGATGCCGAGGGTGAGGTTGAACGGGAAGGTGATCGCCAGGGAGGCGGTCACGAACACGCCCGGATCCGCCTTGGGGGCCGCCAACCGCATGGCGGCGGGAACGGCGATATAGGAGGCGGAACCGGCGAGAATGGTGAGGAGAACGGCGTTGCCGGCCTCCAGCCCGGCAAGGCGAGACAGTCCCAGCGCCAGGCCGGCCGAGAGCAGCGGAAAGCCCAGGGCGAAGCCGATGACGCCGGGCGTCAGCTTGCGCCCCCCCTCCATCAGACGGCGGGCCGCGATCAGACCGATGTCGAGCAGGAAGAAGCACAAGGCGCCCTGGAACAGCGGCCCGACAAACAGATTCAGCTTCCCCATGCCGGCTTCTCCGGAGATCAGGCCGACGACGAAGCTGCCGAGCAGCATGACGGAGGCCGCGCCGACGAACACCTCTCTCAGGATCGCCCTGCGCCGACCCGGCTCGCCGCGGCCCGCGCCGTTGAGAAGGATCAGGGCCGTCAGGATGGCCGGGGTCTCCATCAGGGCGAGCACGGCGGCCATATAGCCGCCGGACGGCAGACCGACGGTCTCCAGATGCTGCTGGCCCGCGGCGAAGGTCACGACCGACACCGATCCATAGGTCGCGGCCAGCGCGCAGATGGTCGGTCGATCAAGGCCCCGCACCCGCTTCAGGATGACGAAGGCAAGGAGCGGCATGACGGCGCTAAGCGCGACGCCGATCGCGGCCGCGGCCAGAAAGTCCCCGTTGAACCCTGCGGCGCGCGCCTCGACCCCGCCTTTGAAGCCGATGCACAGCATCAGGTAGAGCGACAGGGCCTTGGCGACAGCGTCAGGAATAGCGAGGTCCGAACGTGCGAACGCGGCCGCTGCGCCAATGAAGAAGAACAGAATGGCCGGGGACGTCAGGAGCGCGAGGCTGGTGGAGAAGTCGGGCATGCGTCAACCGGTCTGTTGGAGGAGCGCCCTGATGACCTCGACCGCCACGGCCTTCCAGTTTATAGGTGTGATGTGAGTCATAACGAAAGCTAATGATATGGCTGAGCGCCTCGTCAATCTGGATATCGACCTGCTGCGTGCCTTCGTGACGGTCGTCGAAACCGGCAGCTTTACGCGTACGGCGGCCTTGCTCGGCCGCACCCAGCCGGCTGTCAGCCTGCAGATCCGCCGGCTCGAGGACCAGTTGCGATCACCGCTGTTCGATCGCGGCGGCAAGGGCGTAGGCCTGACGACAGAGGGCGCCGGGCTGCTGCCGCAGGCGCGCAGATTGTTGCGATTGAACGACGAGATCGTATCGACGCTGGGCGAGGGTGATCTTGCGGGGGAGGTTCGGTTCGGCGCGCCGGAGGATATCGCGACCATGCACCTCCCCGGGATCCTGGGCGCATTCGCGCGGAGTCATCCGCGCATCAGGCTGTCGGTCACATGCGATTACACGGCCAACCTCCTCGACCAGATGTCGCGCGGCATGCTCGATCTGGCGCTGATCAAACGTGAGCCGGTCGGGCCTGAACTGGGCGTTCGGGTATGGGGTGAGGCGCTGGTCTGGGTAGCGCTAGACGCCTCGATCGTCGAGATGTCGCCGCTGCCGCTGATCATCGCGCCGGCGCCGGATATCTATCGAAAACGGGCGCTGGGCGCGCTCGCGGAGGCAGGCATCGCCTTCCGCGCATCCTTCACCTCGCCGAGCCTCGCCGGTCAGATGGCGGCCCTGCGCGCCGGCCTCGGGGTGGGCGTCCTGCCCGCCGCCATGGCGCCGCGTGACCTGGTCGTGCTGGGGCGACCGCTCCCTACGCTTGCCGACAGCGAGATCGCCCTCGTCTCCGCCCGCGCCGCCGGCGCCCCTGCCGACCTTCTGGCGCAGGAGGTCTTGCGATCGCTTGAGCGAGGCCCCGCCCCGGCATGAGAAGCCCTTATCGTCCGCATCATCACTATTAATTGGCGACGTGACGGGCGCGGCGGGCAGAAGAGCAGCGCGGCCCGGGCCCCTCTGACGATCACCGTGATCGTGATGTCGGACCGCATCGGGTGCGCCCGATGCCGGGTCCAGCCCCCCAGCCCCCCCCCCCCCCGGCACGGCGCGCACCCTTTGAACAAGGAGGGGCTCGATTCCCGCGAGATCGGCCCGCCGGTTCAGCGCGCCGCGGCGCACGGAACCGGCGGGCGGGACACCCGGCGCCGCTGTCTTCCGATCGGAACGGCGCGCCCTGATGGAGGTGAAGGTTCGCTTTGGGCCGTCACCTCGCCCGTATCGCCCACCCACCGCCCGAATCGACCTCTCCGCGACCAGTCAGGCTTTCGGAGTTTGACGCCGGTGATTCCACTGAAGGCCTGACCACGCCATGCCAACCGATGCCTTGCTATTGCTGATTGGCCTCGCCCTGCTGATCGCGGGCGGGGACCTTCTGGTCCGCGGCGCGGTCAGGATCGCCGAACGACTTCGCCTCTCGCCGATGCTTATCGGGTTGACGGTGGTGGGGATGGGCACGTCAACGCCCGAACTGGCCGCCAGCCTCCAGGCCAGCCTTGCCGGATCTCCGGGCATCGCCCTCGGCAATATCGTCGGGTCGAACATCGCCAATGCCATGCTGATCCTCGGCGTGGCCGCCTTGATCACCCCTGTCGCGGTGAATGCCCGCGCCCTTTGGCGCGATGGCGGCCTGGGCCTTCTGGCGGCTCTGGGGCTGCTGGCCGCCGGGGCGACGGTGGGTCTGTCCCGCGAGGCGGGCATCGCCTTCCTGATCATCATGTCCGGCTACATCTACTATGCCTATCGCCAGGAGCGCCTGGGAGCATCCCACAGCGCCGCCTATGATCGCGCCGTGGCGATGGAAGGGGTCGATCCGGCTCTGGTCCCGCACGATCGGCCCGAGGGCCGGCTGTCGGTCGCCCTCCTGCTGTTCGCCGTCGGTCTCGCCCTGATCGTCGGCGGCGCCGGCCTTCTGGTGAACGCCGCTGTCGGCATCGCCGAACATCTCGGAGTCAGCGATACCGTGATCGGGCTCACGATCGTCGCGGTCGGGACGTCTGTGCCGGAGCTGGTCACCTCCGCCGTGGCGGCCTGGCGCAAGCAGGGGGACATCGCTCTGGGCAACGTGCTGGGCTCGAACATCTACAATATCCTGTTCATCGGCGGCCTCACGGGGGTGATCGCCCCCACTGGCGTACCGGCCAGCATCATGGCCTTCGACCTCTGGGTGCTGGTGGCCGTAACCTTGGCCGTCATGCTGTTCGCCTTCTCCGGCGGGGGGGTGAGCCGGCGAGAAGGCTTTGCCCTCATCGCAGGCTACATCGCCTACGCCGCCTGGACCGCCGGCCTGTTCTGAAGCCGATCGTTGTCGGCGCGGTCATCACCGGCCGACCGCCCTCTCCACTGATCAGGCGCCCGGCGCGCCGGACGCCCCTTCTTGAGCATCGTGGGCCGCCGCCGCGAGATCGGACGGCGCATCGGGCTGCTCTCCGTAACGGCATGGGCCAGGTCCGGACGTCCTCGCCCCGCGCGCCCGGAGGCCAGATCGCACGCAGGAAAAAGCCCCCCGGCGTTTCCGCCGGAGGGCTCGATCTTGTCAGTCAGCTGTCGCTGATCGGTGAGTAGAGCCTACTCGACGATCTTGGCGACGACGCCGGCGCCGACGGTGCGGCCGCCTTCGCGGATGGCGAAGCGCAGGCC
>JAUSPV010000182.1 GCA_030652755.1 Caulobacter sp.
TCTGTCCGGCCAGCGCCGGCGCTACCCCACCACCATGCTCCGCATGGTCCCCCTCCCCGTAAACGGGGAGGATTACTTGGGATAAGGCTCGTCCCCGCGATCCAGGTTCAGGTCCCAGTCCATGTGGTCGAGGGCGTCTTCCGGCTCGGCGAGGGCAGCCTCGTTGATCGTCTTGCCGCGGATCGAGACGCCGGCCTTGTGGGTGCTGTCCGGATCGCCGGTGACCAGCGGGTGCCAGGCGGGCAGGGCCTTGCCCTCGTTCAGCCGGCGATAGGCGCAGCTGGCCGGCATCCACTGCAGGCTCTCGATATTGCCCGGGGTCAGTTTGATACAGTCGGGGACGTGCTGCTTGCGGTTGGCGTAGTCGGTGCAGCGGCACAGGTCGCCGTCGAACAGCTTGCAATGCACGCTGGTTGGGATGACCTCGCCGCTGTCTTCATCCTCGAAGCGAACCAGGCAGCACAGGCCGCAGCCGTCGCATAGGCTCTCCCACTCGGCGGGACTCATCTCGCGGAGAGGCTTCGTCTCCCAGAAGGGTTTGCACGGCATGACCCTTGCGTCCTAAACCCGTTGTAGCCGTAACCCAAGCCGTGTCTGGATCATTTTGAGCGACGACTGGTCCCTTCCGCCGTACCGTTTCAACCCGGAGTCCGACCAGGCGCCGGAGCCTGAAGCCGCGCCAGAGGCGCCGCGGACAGGCAAGTCGGCGAAGCCGGAGAAGGCGCCGAAGGCTCCCAGGGAACCCAGGCCGCCCAGGGCCGCCGCCCCCAAGGTGTTCGGCCGCGCCACCAAACCCAGGCCGGCCAAGCCGCCTCGGCCGACCAGGCCTCCCCGCGAGCCGGGCGAGGGCTTCCGCTGGCGGTCGCTGTACGAATGGACCCTGTCGCCGAAGCTGCGCTGGGTCTGGCTGACCCTGCTGGTGCTTTTCCTGATCGGGGCGGCGACCGCCGCGGCCGGCAGCGTCTACATCTGGCGCAAGTATCTGACCGACGTCCCGCCGCTGCCGGCGCGCGAGGAACTGTTCGCCATCAACCGGGCCCCGGGCATCCGCTTCCAGGACATGGACGGCCGCCAGATCGCCGTGCGCGGTCCGCGCTATGGCGAGCGGATCACCCTTGATCAGCTGCCGGAATACGTGCCGCAGGCCTTCCTGGCGGCTGAGGACAAGCGCTTCTACAAGCACGGCGCGCTGGACTTCCAGGGCATCGCCCGCGCCGCCTGGGTCAACTGGCGGGCCGGGCGGATCGTGCAGGGCGGCTCCACGATCACCCAGCAGATCGCCAAGGGCCTGTTCCTGACCCCGGACCAGACCCTCAGGCGCAAGCTGCAGGAGGCCGTCATGGCCACCCGGCTGCAGAAGATCCTGACCAAGGACGAGGTGCTCGAGCTCTATCTCAACCGCATCTTCTTCGGGGCCAACACCTACGGCATCGACGGCGCCTCCCGCGCCTACTTCGGCAAGCCGGCCGCGCAGATGACCCTGGCCGAGTCGGCGCTGCTGGCGTCGCTGCCCAAGGCGCCGTCGCGCCTGGCGCTGACCAGGAACATGGGCGAGGCGCTCAAGCGCCAGCGGCTGATCCTGGGCAACATGCTCGAGGAGCGCTGGATCACCCGCGAGCAGTACGAGGCGGCGCTGGAGAACACGCCCGTGCTGGCCCCCGGCGCGGTGCAGGACGAGGGCGACCTCGGCTACATTCTCGACTACGCCACCACCGAGGCCGTGAAGGTCGCCGGCGAGAACAGCCCCGACCTGATCGTGCGGCTGACCATCGACTCGCGGCTGCAGGCGGCGGGCTCGAAGTTCGTCCGCGAGGCCCTGCGCACCGACGGCGCCAAGGCCGGGGCCAAACAGGCCGCCCTGCTGGCCATGACCCCCGACGGCGCCATCCGCGCCATGGTCGGCGGGACCGACTTCGACGAGACCCCGTTCAACCGCGCCACCCAGGCCCGGCGCCAGCCCGGCTCGACCTTCAAGCCCTTCGTCTACGCCGCCGCCGTCGAGCGGGGCGTGCTGCCCACCGACACCCGCGTCGACGGTCCCGTGAAACTGGGCGACTGGGAGCCCGGCAACTACGGCGGCGGCTATGCCGGCACCGTGACCATCGCCGACGCCCTGGCCAAGTCGATCAACACCGTGGCCGTCAAGCTCGGCCAGGAGATCGGCGTCGACGGCATCGGCGAGCTGTCCCGGCGCTTCGGCCTGACCAGCATTCCGGCCCGCCCGGACCTGGCCGTGACGCTGGGCGCCAAGGAGGTCACCCTTCTGGAGTTGGTCGGCGGTTTCCAGGTGTTCCAGCTCGGCGGTCAGCGCCGGCCGGCCTACATCATCGAGAGCATCACCACCGTCGGCGGCGAGCCGCTGTTCACCCATTCCGAGACGGCCGGATCGCCGGTCTACGACATCGCCAACGCCTCGATGATGGTGAAGATGATGAAGGGCGTGCTGGAGCGCGGCACCGGAACCCGGGCCGCCTTCGGCCGTCCGGCGGCGGGCAAGACCGGCACCAGCCAGAACTGGCGCGACGCCTGGTTCGTCGGCTTCACGCCCGACTACATCGCCGGCGTCTGGGTCGGCAACGACGACGACAAGCCGATGAACAAGGTGGCCGGCGGCGGCATCCCCTCGACCATCTGGCGGCGGTTCATGCTGGAGGCCCACGTCGGCAAGCCGGCCCGCGACTTTGACTGGCTGCTGCCCGACCCGGTCCCGGAGACCGAGGAGGACCCCCGCAATCCGTTCTACGGCGAGCTGGCCAGCGACTTCGCCCGCGCCGCCGACTCGCTGGAAGGCCAGGCGGGCGACGTTCCCGGTCCCCTCGAACCCCTCGCCCCGGGCATCCCCGGCACGCCCGGCGTTCCCGGCGTTCCGGGCGAGCCCGGCCGTCCCGATCCGACCGCGCCGCCCGCGCCGCGCCGCCCGGCGCCGCAGATTCCGGCCGGCGAAGTCATCCCCTACTGACCGCTGGGGCCGGCGGATAGGGGGATAGAGCGTCCTCTGTCCTCCCGCTATCCGAGTCAAAGCGCCGCGTTTTCAACGGCTTGAATCTTTCTCGCGCATTCGATCCGCCCGGCGCGGTGGTCCCCTATGGTTGGGGCATCAACCACAAATCCCGGAGGGGCGGCGATGCTCGAGGGCTTTGCAGAGGACCTGGAACAGGACCTGCGCGACCTGCACCGCGACGCCCGCGCCCAGCCGCCGGCGGACAGCACCGTCGAGAGAGACCGCCGCGTCCGCATGACCGGCAACATGGCGACGGCGGCGCGGAAGATCCTCCAGCTGGACGGCGCGGCTCGCGAGGCCGCGCGGCCTGCGGAAGACAATGAGGATGGCATGCGTGAGCGACTGGACGATCCTGAAGCCTTGGAAAGAAAGCACCGGGAGATCGACGAGCGACTGGCACGCATACGTCAGCACCTGGACGCCGGAGGAGCGGCGATCATGGATGACACCCGGCGAAACGGAAGTCTTCCACAAGAGCTGGCGCACGAGGGCCAACCCCGCGCAGCATGAACCCCGCCCGGACTGGTCGACCTGGCTGGCGCTCGGCGGACGTGGCTCGGGCAAGACCTGGCTCGGCGCCGGCTGGACCGTGGAACAGGCGCTCGACGGCCGGCGGATCGCGCTGGTCGGAGCCAGTTTCGACCAGATCCGCGAGGTGATGATCGAGGGCCCCTCCGGCATCCGGGCGCTGTCGCCCCAGAACTTCCGGCCCCGCTACGAGAAGGCGCGCCGCCGCATCGTCTGGCGCAATGGCGCGAAGGCCTATTGCTTCTCCGCCGAGAACCTCGACAGCCTGCGCGGCCCGCAGTTCGAGGTCGCCTGGGCCGACGAATTCTGCGCCTGGCCCCGGCCGGCCGAAACCCTGGCGATGCTGCGCCTCGGCCTGCGGCTGGGCGACGATCCCAGGCTGCTGGTCAGCACCACGCCCCGGCCGATCGCCGCGCTGCGCGCGCTGCTGAAGGAGCCCCGGATGGTGGAGTCCCGCCTGCCTACCCTGACCAACGCCCACAACCTGTCGCCCGGCTTCCTGACCCATCTGGAGGGCCTCTACGGCGGCACGCGACTGGCGGCGCAGGAGCTGGACGGCCTGATCGTCGAGGGCGAGGGCGCCCTGTGGCGGGCCGAGGACCTGGCGCGCTGCCGGGGCGCCCGGCCGCCGGGCTTCGACCGCGTTGTCGTGGCCGTCGATCCGCCGGCCACGGCGGGCGGCGACGCCTGCGGCATCGTCGCGGCCGGCCGTCTGGGCGACCGCGCCTTCGTGCTGGCCGACGAGACGGTGCAGGGCCTGACGCCGCGAGGCTGGGCCCTGCGCGCCGTCGACCTGGCCCGGGAGGTCGGAGCCTGCGCCATCGTCGCCGAGGGCAACCAGGGCGGCGACATGGTGCGAAGCGTGCTGGCCGGGGCCGACCCGCCCTGCCTCGTGCGGATGGTCCACGCCCGCTACAGCAAGCGCGCCCGCGCCGAGCCGGTGGCGGCTCTCTACGAACAGGGCCGCGTGATTCACTGCGGCGCCTTCCCGGCGCTGGAAGAGGAGCTGATGGCCCTGGGCTGCGGCGCCCGCGAAAGCCCTGACCGCGCCGACGCGCTGGTCTGGGCGCTGACGGATTTGATGCTGGGTCGGGCCGGGCGGGAGCCGCGGGTGCGGGTGCTGTGAGCCCTCTCCCTCCCCCTTGTGGGGAGGGACGGCGGCCGCCGGCCGCCAGGGTGGGGCAAGTAGCGATCCTCACCCGACCCTGACTGCGACCACCCACTTGCCCCACCCTGGCCTGCTGCGCAGGCCTGTCCCTCCCCACAAGGGGGAGGGAGGAAGGAAACCCATGCCCCTCTTTCCCCGCCTTCGCGCCCGCGCGGCGCCGGAGGCCAAGGCGTCGCGGACGGCGGCGCTGGTCGCCTTCACCAGCCAGGGCCGGCCGGTCTGGACGCCGCGCGACTACGAGAGCCTGGCCCGCGAGGGCTTCGCCAGGAACCCGGTGGCCTATCGCTGCGTGCGGATGATCGCCGAGGCGGCGGCGTCCGTGCCGCTGACCGTGTTCGCCGGCGGCAAGCGGGCCGATGACCATCCGCTGCGGGCGCTGCTCGACCGGCCCAATCCCGAACAGGGCGGGCCCGACCTGCTGGAGGCCTTCTTCGGCGCGCTGCAGGTCAGCGGCAACGGCTACCTCGAGGCGGCCGGGGAGGGACCCGGCGAGCTCTGGGCCCTGCGCCCCGACCGGCTGAAGGTGATCCCCGGCGCCCAGGGCTGGCCGGCGGCCTATGAGTACGGCGTCGCCGGGCGCAGCGTGCGCATCGGGCGCGAGGCCGACGGCTGGCTGCCGCTGCTGCATCTGAAGCTGTTCAACCCGGCCGACGACCACTACGGCGCCAGCCCGCTGGAGGCGGCGGCCTTCGCCATCGACGTCCACAACGCCAGCGGCGCCTGGAACAAGGCGCTGCTCGACAACGCCGCCCGGCCGAGCGGGGCGCTGGTCTATTCCAACCCCGACGCCGGCGACCGGCTGACCGCCGAGCAGTTCGACAGCCTCAAGAGCGAGCTGGAGACCCGCACCGGGCCCGGCGCCGCCGGCCGGCCGATGCTGCTGGAAGGCGGGCTGGACTGGAAGCCGATGTCCCTGTCGCCGGCCGAGATGGACTTCATCGCCGGCAAGCACGCCGCCGCCCGCGAGATCGCGCTGGCCTTCGGCGTGCCGCCGCAGCTGCTCGGCATCCCGGGCGACAACACCTACGCCAACTACCGCGAGGCCAACGGCGCCTTCTGGCGACACACCGTCGTGCCGCTGGCCGAGCGCCTGGCAAGGGCCCTGACCGGCTGGCTGGCGACGCGCCATCCGGGGGTGAGGATCGCCTGTGACCTGGACGGGGTTCCGGCGTTGAGCGCTGAACGGGATGCGCTCTGGGCGCGGCTGGAGGCGGCGACGTTCCTCACGCCGGACGAGCGGAGAAGGTTGGCGGGATTGGAAGGGTAGCCTCCCTCCCCGCATGGGGAGGGTG
>JAUSPV010000191.1 GCA_030652755.1 Caulobacter sp.
GGGTCAAGGTGGTCAAGAACAAGGTCGCCCCGCCGTTCCGCGAGGTCGAGTTCGACATCATGTACGGCGAGGGCATCTCCAAGCTGGGCGAGATCATCGACCTGGGCGTCAAGGCCGGGGTCATCGACAAGGCCGGCTCCTGGTTCTCCTACGGCGACCAGCGCATCGGCCAGGGCCGCGACAATGTCCGCGAGTTCCTCAAGGGCAATCCGGACATCGCCGGCAGCATCGAGAAGGCCGTCCGCGCCAAGTCCGAGAAGATCGAGGAGGAGCTGCTGGTCGGCGGCCCCGAAGGCGACGAAGCCGAAGAGGGCGAACCCTAGCCCCTGGACGGGGACAGGGTCCTGAGGGGGACATGATCCGCGCGGCGGTTCGTGTCCCCGGCCTTCGGCTCCCCGCCCCCTTCCACAAGACCCCGTCGGGACGTCGCCTCGCGTCGGCCCACCCGCCCAAGACGCCGGCGCGAACCCCGCACGGCGACCCGACGGCAAGGACGCCCAGGCTCTCCCACGGAGCGGGGCGTCCTTTCTTCGTTGGGGGGCCCGCTTCCGGCGGCCGTGGGGACCTGAGACCACCGGCCGGCGCGCCGCCGCACCCGGCGCCCCGCCCGGCCCCTCGCTCGCCCGGCGAGCCTTTTCCTTTGGGATTTGCCCGCCGCGCGGCTATGGAACCGGCCTTGCGAGTGTTAACCGGCCCAGGGCCTTGCGCCCGGCCCAGACAGCGACAACCTGACCGGACCATGAAGAGCCTCAACGATATCCGCAGCGCGTTCCTCGACTACTTCGGCAGCCACGGGCACACCGTGACGGCCTCGGCCCCGCTGGTGCCGCAGAACGACCCGACGCTGCTGTTCGTCAACGCCGGCATGGTGCCGTTCAAGAACGCCTTCACCGGCGCCGAGACCCCGGCCTCGCCGCGCGCGGTGTCGTCGCAGAAGTGCGTCCGCGCCGGCGGCAAGCACAACGACCTGGACAACGTCGGCTACACCGCCCGCCACCACACCTTCTTCGAGATGCTGGGCAATTTCAGCTTCGGCGATTACTTCAAGCAGGACGCCATCACCTGGGCCTGGGAGTTCATCACCAGCCCGGCCTGGCTCGGCATCGACAAATCGCGCCTGTTGGTCACGGTCTACCACACGGACGACGAGGCGGCGGCCATCTGGCACCAGCAGTGCGGCGTGCCGCTCGACCGCATCGTGCGGATTGCTGACAACAAGGGTGCGCCCTACGCCAGCGACAACTTCTGGGCGATGGGCGACACCGGCCCCTGCGGCCCCTGCACCGAAATCTTCTACGACCACGATCACGATGGCAGCAAGGGCATCTACG
>JAUSPV010000196.1 GCA_030652755.1 Caulobacter sp.
GCAGCAGGGTGCGGATGTGGGCGCCGTCGACATCGGCGTCGGTCATGATGACGATGCGGTGGTAGCGCATCTTCTCGATGTTGAACTCGTCCCGCCCGATGCCGGCGCCCAGCGCCATGATCAGGGTGCCGACCTGTTCGGACGACAGCATCTTGTCGAACCGCGCCCGCTCGACGTTCAGGATCTTGCCGCGCAGGGGCAGGATGGCCTGGTTCTCGCGGTTGCGAGCCTGTTTGGCCGAGCCGCCGGCCGAGTCCCCCTCGACGATGAACAGCTCGGACTTGGCCGGGTCGCGCTCGGAGCAGTCGGCCAGCTTGCCGGGCAGGCTGGTGATGTCGAGCGCGCTCTTGCGGCGGGTCAGTTCGCGGGCCTTGCGGGCGGCTTCCCGGGCCGAGGCGGCTTCGGCGATCTTGCCGACGATGGCCTTGGCCTCGACGGGGTGTTCCTCGAACCAGGTCGCCAGGCCTTCCTGGACCAGGCCCTCGACGGCCGGGCGCACCTCGGAGGAGACCAGCTTGTCCTTGGTCTGGGAGCTGAACTTGGGGTCCGGCACCTTGACCGACAGCACGCAGGTCAGGCCCTCGCGGGCGTCCTCGCCGGTGACCGAGATCTTCTCCTTCTTGGCCATGCCGGAGCTCTCGGCATAGTTGGTGATGACCCGGGTCAGGGCCGCGCGGAAGGCCGACAGGTGGGTGCCGCCGTCCTTCTGCGGGATGTTGTTGGTGAAGCACAGCATGTGCTCGTGGTAGCTGTCGTTCCACTCCAGCGAGAGGTCGATCTCGACCTTCTCGCGCGCGCCGCGGATGACGATCGGCGCCTTGATCAGCGCCGTCTTGGCCTTGTCCAGGTGGCGGACGAAGGCCTCGATGCCGCCCTCGTAGTGCAGGATTTCTTCCCAGGGCTCGGCGTCGCGCAGGTCGCGGAAGTGGATGGTCACGCCGCTGTTGAGGAAGGCCAGCTCGCGCAGGCGGTGCTCCAGCGTCTTCCGGTCGAAGTCGATGAAGGCGAAGGTGGTGGTCGAAGGGTAGAAGGTCACCTGGGTGCCGGTCAGGGGCTTGCCCTCGCGGCTGTCGCCCTCGCCCCGGATCGGCGCGTCGCCGGTGATCTTCAGGGACGAAACCGCGTCGCCGCGCTCGAAGCGCATCTGGTGCGCCTTGCCATTGCGGAAGATCTTCAGCTCCAGCCAGTCGCTGAGCGCGTTGACCACCGAGACGCCGACGCCGTGCAGGCCGCCGGAGACCTTGTAGCTGTTCTGGTCGAACTTACCGCCGGCGTGCAGCTGGGTCATGATGACCTCGGCGGCGCTGACGCCCTCGCCCTCGTGCATGTCGACCGGAATGCCGCGGCCGTCGTCGGTGACGGTGCAGGACCCGTCGGCGTTGAGGATCACCTCGACCTTGGTCGCGTGCCCGGCCAGCGCCTCGTCGATGGCGTTGTCGACGACTTCGTAGACCATGTGGTGCAGGCCGCTGCCGTCATCGGTGTCGCCGATGTACATGCCGGGGCGCTTGCGCACCGCGTCCAGGCCCTTGAGCACCTTGATGGAGTCGGCGTCGTATTCGCCGTTGTGCTGCGGCTCGGAAACGTCTTCGATTTCGTCGGTCATCTATCGGTCCAGAACGGTCAGGCCGGACGGCTCCACACGGACGCCGAGGGCCCGACCCTTGAAGGGGTCGAACAGCGACTCGTCGGTTCCAGTCAGAAACGCCTGGAGCTCGAGCGCCGCGATTTCGTCGGCCAGCGCGGCCCGGCGGAGCGGGTCCAGGTGCGCGGCGACTTCGTCGAGCAACAATACAGGACCCGGCGCTGATTCTACACGGGAAAGTCTGGCCGCCTGGGCCAGAACGAGGTTCAGAATCAAGGCCTTCTGCTCGCCGGTCGAACATTCCGCCGCCGGGCGGTCCTTTTCGGCGTGAACCACGGCCAGATCGCCCCGGTGCGGACCGGTCAGCGCCCGTCCCGCCGCCCCGTCCCGGGCCCGCGCGGCGGCCAGCGCCGACGCCAGCCGGGCCTCGATGTCGGCGAAGTCGACGCCGCCCAGCGCCAGCTGCTCCCACTCGCCGGTCAGGCTCAGCACCGCCTGCGGGAAGGGCCGGTCGCCCCGGTCGTCGATCTCCGACTGCAGCACGGCCAGCGTCCGGGCCCGGGCCTCGGCCATCAGGGCGCCGCTCTCGGCCAGCCGCGCCTCCAGCGCCGACAGCCAGACCGGGTCGGGCTCGGTCCCGCCCTCGCCGGCGTCGGTCAGCAGCCGCATCCGCTCGCGCATCGCCTTGTCGTAGGCGGCGGCATGGGCGGCGTGTTTCGGCTCGGCGGCGAACACCAGACGGTCGAAGAAGCGGCGGCGGTCGCCGGCCGCCTCGAGGAACAGCCGGTCCTGGGCCGGGGTCAGCCAGATGGGGCGGATATGGTCGGCCAGCCGTCCGGGCGGGACCGTCTCGCCCTCGATGCGCACGATGCGCCGCGCCGCGCCGGACTGTTCGATGCCGGTGCCGATCCGCACCGCGTCGTCGTCGCCCCAGACCAGCGCCGACACCGCCCAGGCCCGGCCGGTCTTCTCGCCCGGCAGCCGTCGCCCGACCTCGGCGATCGGCGAGCCGCGCAGGCCCCGCCCCGGCGACAGCAGGCTGATCGCCTCCAGCAGATTGGTCTTCCCCGCCCCGTTGGGCCCCCACAGGCAGACGCTCGCCCCGTCCGGCGACAGCTCCGCCCGCTCATAGGAACGGAAGTCGGTCAGGGTCAGGTTGGTGATCACCGAGCGCATGGGAGTCCGTACCACGCTCGCCTTCAGTCGGGGACTGCTTCCGGCGCAGCCGGTAGCTGTCCCTCAACGCCGCCCGACGCTGTCGAGGGACAGCTACGCTTCGCGAAGCAGTCCCCAGGGCCACCTTCTCCCGCGAGGGGAGAAGGAAAGTCGCACGCGAATGTCGGATCTTCCGCCGCTCGTCCGTCCTTGAACCAAACCACCCAACCGGAGGACCACCCCAATGAAAGTCACCCAGCATCTGTGGTTCGAGAAGGACATGGCCGCCGCGCTGGCGCTCTACACCGCGCTGATCCCGGGCTCGAAGATCGTCAGGACCACGGCGGTCATGGGCGACAATCCGGCCGGGCCGGCGGGCAGCGTGTCGATCACCGAGTTCACGCTGGGCGACCAGCGCTACATGGCCATCGAGGCCGGGCCGCTGGACGCCTTCAACCACAGCTTCTCGATCATGGTCGAGGTCGATACGCAGCAGGAGCTCGATCACCTCTGGGACGCGCTCAAGGAAGGCGGCAGCGTCGAGGAATGCGGCTGGCTGAAGGACCGCTGGGGCCTCAGCTGGCAGATCGCGCCCAAGCGGCTGGGCGAGCTGATGAGCGACCCCGATCCGGCCGTGGTCAGGCGCGTGACCGAGCAGATGCTGAAGATGGTCAAGCTCGACCTGGCCCCGCTGGAGGCGGCGGCGAGGGGGTAGGGCCGCAGGGTCGGGGACAGGTTAAGATGTCCCTTGGGACACCTTAA
>JAUSPV010000214.1 GCA_030652755.1 Caulobacter sp.
GCCGACCTGATCAACGCCGGCAAGCAGACGATCACCGAGCTGGACAGCTCGTCCTACTTTTCGTCCGCCGACAGCTTCGCGATGATCCGCGGCGGGCATATCGCGCTGTCGATCCTTGGCGGCATGCAGGTCTCCGAAGCCGGGGATCTCGCCAACTGGATGGTGCCCGGCAAGATGGTCAAGGGCATGGGCGGGGCCATGGACCTGGTGGCCGGCGTCAAGCGGGTGGTGGTGGTCATGGATCACTGCGAGAAGTCCGGCGCGCCCAAACTGCTCAAGCAATGCACCCTGCCGCTGACCGGCGCCGGCGTCGTCGACCTGCTGATCACCGAGCTGGGCGTGTTCGAGATCAACCGCGGCAAGACGCCGGTGCGCCTGATCGAGCTGGCGCCCGGCGTGACCGTGGACGAGGTCCGCGAAAAGACGGAAGCCGCGTTCGAGGTCGCGGTCTGACGACGCGCGGGGACATGCACTTCAGTGCGTGTCCCCGGCCGCTTCGATGGGGACACGTACCGACGACGGTGCATGTCCCCGAACACATCGTGACTTGCCCCGGGGCGACGACGGGCCAAGTTAACGGTCATGACCCTCACCCGCCTGCTGAGCGCGCTCGCCGCCACCTTCGCCCTGTTCGCCATCGGTCCGGCCCAGGCCGCGCCGAAGCTCGAGACCGCCTGGTTCGCCGGCGGCTGCTTCTGGTGCCTCGAGAAGGACATGGAGAAGATCCCGGGCGTGGTCGACGCGGTGTCGGGCTACGCCGGCGGCGATCTGCAGAACCCGACCTACGAGAATCACGAGGGCCATCGCGAGGCGGTGAGGGTGACCTATGATCCGGCCAGGATCAGCTACCGGCAGCTGGTCGACCGGTTCTGGCCGCTGGTCGATGTCACCGACGCCGGCGGACAGTTCTGCGATCGGGGGCCCCAGTACTCGACCGCTGTCTGGGTGGCCACCGAGGCGCAACGACAGGCGGCGGAGGCCTCGAAGGCCGCCGCGGCGACCCGGGTGAAGGGGCGGACGATCGTCACCCCGATCGAGCGCTACACATCCTTCTGGCTGGCCGAGGGCTATCACCAGGACTACGCGAAGAAGAACCCGGTGCGGTACGCCTTCTACCGGCAGACCTGCGGTCGGGACGGGCGTCTGAAGGCGATCTGGGGCCGCTAGGTCCGCGGGGTCATTTCCGTTCGGCCAGGGGCGCGAAGCCTTCGCCGAGCACCAGGCTGACCCGCCGGATGCAGCGGTGGTCGTACTTCGCGTCCGTCTCCCCGACCTTGCCCTTGCAGGGCAGGCTCAGCGTGATGCGACGCACCTCGATCAGCCCGGCCTTGCCGAAGTCCGCGCCGATCAGCGCCTGCTTGGCCTCGGCCTTGTCGTCGAGGATGGCGACCACCACCCGGCCGCCCTTGTCCCGCGTCAGCGGCGCCTCGGCCTCGGCCTGGTTTCCGGCCTTGTCGCGCACCCAGATGGTCAGCGGCGCGGCGCCGGGTTCGGCGAAGTAGTCGCGGCCGTAATAGGCCAGGGCGTTGAACAGGAAGCGATCCTCGACGGCGATGGCGGTGATCCCGCCGTTCAGCGCCTCGGTGCGGGCGCGCTGGATGACCAGGTCGCTGGCCTCCTCCCAGCCGCGCAACCGCTTGATGCTGTTGGACTGGCCGAGTTGGTCGACGACGCGGGGCTGGGCGACGGCGACGACGAGGAACAGGGCGATGGCGCCCTGCAGCGCCACGGCGGCGATCAGGCCGATGCGGGCGGCGCGGCGCCAGCCGCCGGACCAGTCGCGGGTCAGCAGGGCGGCGGTCAGCACCGTGCCGGCGACATAGGCGCTGGCCGCCCAGTTGGCGTTGGCGCGCGAGATCAGGGCCTGGACGATCATCGCCGCCAGCGGCGGCACGGTCAGGCAGGCGAGCAGCAGGTCCGGTCCGGTCAGGCGGCGGCGGACGGCCAGGGTGATCCCGGCCCCGGCCAGCACGGCGAACGGGATCGGCCCGAAGACGCCGAACTGCTCGCCGATGAAGCCCAGCATTTCGCCCGGATTGAACAGCGAGCCGCCAAGGTTGGCGTTGGCGGCGGTGTGGCCGACGGTCGCGAACTGGTGCGCGGCGTTCCAGACCAGGTTGGGCGCGATGACCGCCGCCAGGGTCAGGCCGGCGGCCAGCGCCCGGCGAACGGTCCAGACCTTCCGCGCCTCGGCGGACAGCGCCAGATGCAGCGCGATGCCGACCAGGAAATAGAGCGCCGCGTACTTGGACAGCAGCGCCAGGCCCAGCGCCGCGCCCAGCCCGAAGGCGGGCTTGAGGTCGGCCGGGTCGTCGCGCAGCGAGACATAGGCCAGCAGCGTCAGCGCCAGGAAGAACAGCAGCGGCGCGTCGGTGGCGGCGACGAATGAGGACAGGGCCACGCCCGGCATCAGCAGGTAAAGCGCCGCGGCCGCCGTTCCGGTCCAGGGGCGATAGAGCTTGCGTCCGACCACGAACAGCACCGTGGCCGTCGCCGCGTGATACAGCGGGCCGCCCAGACGAACCCAGGCTTCGGAGTCGCCGCCGATCAGCGTCGTCAGCCAGATCGTCCAGGCGATCATCGGCGGTTTGGAGAAGTAGCCGAAGTCGAGCGTGCGCGACCACAGCCAGTACTGCGCCTCGTCCGGGTAGAGCTCGAGCGGCGAGGTGAACAGCGCCGCCAGCCGCAGAGCCGTCAGCCCAAGGACAAAAAACAGGGTCGCCCGGGCGGCGCGGGCGGAATCAGAGATGAACGCGGGATCGGTCTGGGTCATGTTGGCGGGGGACGCTGACCTTCCAGCACGCCTCTGTAAAGGCAAAGTCTGCCTCCCGGTGTCGCAATGATGCGACAAGGCGCCTCAAATGCGCTTCAAACGTTAACGTCGCCTTGCTTCGTCCGAATGCGGCCCTAAAGACAGGGGGACAGGCATTGAGACCCTTCCCGCATTCGTCACCTAAGCTTCGCACTAAGACGGTATGGCGTGCTGACAATACCAGGGCCGGGTCTGTTTCAGGTTTTTTGACCCGCGTCGGGACAAGAGGGGATACTCACACATGCAACTCATGAACAGGCTCGCCGGCGGCGCGGCCATCGCCGTGCTCGCGCTCGCTTCGGCGACCGCGGTCTACGCGCAGGAGACGACCAGCGCGCTGCGCGGCGTCGTGATCGGTGACGGCGGCGCGCCTGTTGGCGGCGCCACGGTCTCCATCCTGCACACGCCCTCGGGCACGCGCTCGATCACGATGACCGAGTCCAACGGCTCCTACGACGCGCGCGGCCTTCGCGTCGGCGGTCCGTACGAAATCACCGTCCAGGCGCCGAACTATGAAGTCACCAAGGTCGGCGGCGTCTTTCTGAGCCTTTCCGACACCGCCAGGGTCGACATCGATGTGGCGGCGACCGGCGCGGTCGAGGCGCTCATCGTCACGGCGGCCGGCACGCGCGACCGCGAAGGCGGGCCCAAGACGGTTCTGAACCGCGACGCCATCGAGGCGGTCGTGTCCGTCAGCCGCGACATCCGCGACCTCGCCCGCCGCGACATCCTGGTCACCCAGAACATCCGCGGCGACGGCGGCATCTCCATCGCCGGCTCCAACCCGCGCACCAACCGCATCACCATCGATGGCGTTACCGCCCAGGATCCCTACGGTCTCGAGACCGGCGGCCTGCCGACCTCGCGCGGCCCGATCTCGCTGGACGCCGTCGAGCAGTTCACCGTCGCCGCCGTGCCCACCGACGTCGAGAACGGCTCGTTCACCGGCGGCGCGATGAACATCGTGCTTCGGTCGGGCGGCAACGACTTCCACGGCGCGCTCTTCCTGAACTACCTGAATGACGGCCTCGTGGGCCGCAAGATCGGCAGCCGGAAGGTGGAACAGGCCATCAGCCAGACCAACTACGGCGCCTTCTTCTCGGGTCCGATCTGGCAGGACAGGGCGTTCTTCGCGCTGTCGTATGAAACCTACGAGACCTTCGACACGACCAACTTCGGTCCGGCCGGCGCCGGCTTCGCCAACGACTTCTCGAACGGCCTGAGCCAGGCGACGATCGACCAGATCGTCAACACCTACAACAACGGCTACGCGAGCGACTTCGACCTCGGCGGGATCACCCGCACCGGGCCGATCACCGACGAAAAGTTCTCGGCCAAGTTCGACCTCAACATCACCGACCAGCACCGCGCCAGCCTGAGCTACCGCCGCGCCGAGTCGAGCTTCCTGTCGCGCACCGACCTGACCGCGACGACCGCCGCGCTCGACTCTCACTGGTACGACGCGACCTTCCTCGACGAAGCCACCACGCTCGAAATCAACTCGAACTGGACCGATCGCCTGTCGACCACGGTTCGCGCCACCTACCGCGACTGGGTCAAGGGCCAGATGCCCAAGTCCGGCCAGAACTTCTCCGACGTCACCGTCTGTTCGGCGCCCAACGCGGACGCGGCGCCCACCAACAGCACGATCACGACCTGCGCCAGCGGCTTCTCGTCTGTGCGTTTCGGGCCCGACCTGAACCGCCACGCCAACATGCTGGACATCCAGGAAGCGTCCTTCCAGCTGTCGGCGAACTATTCGATCGGCGACCATGTCCTCAAGGTCGGCTACCAGGGCTCCAGGAAGGAAGTCTTCAACGTCTTCGTTCCGAACTCGCGCGGCACCTACTACTTCGACTCGATCGCCGACTTCGCCGCCGGTCGCGCCAGCTCGCTGACCTACAACAACTCGGTGACCGGCAACGCCAACGACGCCGCCGCCGATTTCAGCTACTGGCTCCACTCGCTGTTCGCCCAGGACACGCTGGAAGTCACGCCCGACTTCACCCTCGCCGCCGGCGTGCGCTTCGACTGGGTTTCGATGGATGACACGCCGGGCGAGAATCCCAACTTCAAGGCCCGCAACGGCTTCTCCAACACCACCACGACCGACGGCCTCAGCATCATCATGCCGCGGGTGTCGGCCAGCTGGCGGGTCAGCGACACGCTGAAGTTCAACGCGGGCCTGGGTCTGTTCAGCGGCGGCCAGCCGGAAGTTCTGTTCGCCACGCCGTTCTACAACAACGGCTTCCAGACCGCGTCCACCACCATCCGCCGCTGCATCACCGCCGCGTCCAACTGCACCGGCGCCAACGGCTACCTGGAAACCTCCACCTCCAGCAGCGTCACCCCGGGCTTCACCGCCGCTGTCGGCTCCGCCGCCCTCAACTTCCTGAACCTCGACCCGAACTTCGGCTACGCCATTCCCTCGCTGGTCACACAGTTCCAGGAAGGCACGCTGCCGGGCACCCCGGGCATCAATCCGACGAATGAAGTGATCGCCCTGTCGCCGTCGTTCCGTCTCCCGGGCGAATGGAAGTTCTACCTGTCCGGCAGCTGGGAGTTCTTCGACGGCTGGCGCCTCGACGGCCAGTACGTTCTCAACCAGGCCGAAAACGCGGTGACCTTCATCGACGCCCGCGCCCAGCCGCTGATCGTCAACGGCGCGCGCGCCCTGACGCCCGATGGCCGCGTTCGCTACGACGGTCTTTCGCTCACCGCCGGCCAGCGCCTCGCCCAGGGCGTCACCTCGACCAACCCCGGCGGCAACCGCGACCTGATCGCGACCAACACCGACAAGGGCCGGTCGTGGACGGCCGGGTTCATGGTCTCCAAGTCGTTCGACTTCGGACTGGACCTCGGCTTCGGCTACGCCAAGCAGAAGATCGAGGAATCCAACTCCGGTCTCCGCTTCGGCACCACCGGCAGCTCGCTCTATGATCGCGTGCCCGCCGGCGCCGATCCCGCCACCGACGCCTATGGCACCGGCCTGGAAGAGATCGAGGATCGCTTCAAGCTCGAGCTCGGCTATCGCAAGACCTTCTTCGGCGACAACGAGACGCGCGTCACCCTCTTCGGTGAACGCATGTCGGGCCGCCCGTTCGGCTTCGTGATGTCGGACGCCACCTCGGGCCGCAGCCCCGTGTTCGGCGTCAACCGCTCCTACCAGGCTCTGTACGTGCCTGACATCGCGGGCGACACGAACACCGCCGATCTGCAGATCGGCAATGTCTTCTTCGACAACGCCGCCGGCCGTGACCGCTTCCTGGAATATGTTGATCGCTTCGACCTCACCGAAGGCGTGGTCGAAAAGTACTCGCGGAAGAACAAGGACGTCAGCCGCGTTGACCTTCAGCTGAGCCAGGAATTCCCGACCTTCATTCCGACCCACAAGCTGAAGCTGCAGCTCGACATCCGCAACGTCCTCAACCTGATCGACCGCGATTGGGGCAAGGTCTCGGAGTACGCGGACGGCCAGGTCGTCACCCGCGTGAGCTGCGTCAACGCAACCGGTGGCGCGCTTGTTGCCGGCGTGAACGGCGCCAGCTGCCCGGCCTACCAGTACTCCAACGTCGCGAACTCGATCGTGAAGACCACCAACACGAACCAGTCGCTCTGGGCGATGCAGATCTCGCTGCGCTACGAGTTCTAGTCCTCGCGGACCGGTACGAGAGACAGGAAGGGCGGTCCGGAAACGGGCCGCCCTTCTTCTTTGCGCGTTACACTTGACGTCGTCCCCCTTCGCCCTCACTTCCCCTCGCCTCATGAGCATCCCGATCATCCCCGCCGAATGGGCCCCGCACCGCGCGATGTGGCTGGGTTTTCCCAGCCATGAAGAGCTGTGGCGGGAGGACCTCGAACCCGCCCAGGACGAGGTCGCTGACCTCGCCCGCGCCCTCGCCGGCCCGGGTGAGGAACGCGTCCGGCTGATGGTCTGCGGCGACGCGGCCGAGGCCGCCGCCCGCAAGCGGCTGGACGGCGTCAGCGGGGTGGAGATCGTCCGCGCCCTGTTCGGCGACATCTGGCTGCGCGACACCGGCCCGATCTTCCGCGAGGACGGCAAGGCCATCGGCTTCCGCTTCAACGGCTGGGGCGGCAAGTACGAGATGGAGGGCGACGACCAGGTCGCGGCCCAGATCGCCGCCGCCTCCGGCGCGCCCCTGGTCGCCAATGACTTCGTCCTCGAGGGCGGCGCGGTCGACCACGACGGCTGGGGCACGGTGCTGACCACCCGCCAGTGCCTGCTCAACCCCAACCGCAACCCCGGCTGGGACGAGGCCGCGGCCGAGGCGGCCCTGCGCGAGGCGCTCGGCGCCCGCAAGGTGCTGTGGCTGGGCGAGGGGCTGCGCAACGACCACACCGACGGTCATGTCGACAACCTGGCCCGCTTCGTGGCGCCGGGCGTGGTGGCCAGCCCGATCGCCTGGGGCAAGGCCGACCCCAACGCCGAGCTCTATGACGAGACCGCCCGCCAGCTGGGAGCCATGACCGGCGTTCGCGGCGCGCCGCTGCAGGTGATGCGCATTCCCTCGCCCGGCTGGATGGACGGCGACGGCGGCCCCGCGCCGGCCAGCCACATGAACTTCATCATCGCCAACCGGGCGGTGATCGTGCCCCTCTACGAGGACGAGAAGGCCGGCGCCTTCGCCGTCGACGCGGTGCAGAGCCTGTTCCCCGAGCGCAAGGTCATCGGCCTGTCCTCGAAGGCCATCCTGACCGGCGGCGGCTCGTTCCACTGCATCACCCAGCAGGAGCCCGCATGATGTCCCGGACCCTCAGCCTCGCGGCGATCCAGACGAGCTACGGCGCGGACATGGACGCCAACATCAAGAAGACCGAGGGCTTCATCCGCCAGGCGGCGGCGGCCGGCGCCCAGGTGATCCTGCCGTCGGAGCTGTTCCAGGGCCCCTACTTCTGCGTCAGCCAGGAGGAGCGCTGGTTCGACACGGCGTATCCCTGGCGCGAACACCCCGCGGTGAAGGCGCTGGCCCCGCTGGCCGGCGAGCTGGGCGTGGTCATCCCGATCTCGATCTTCGAGAAGGAAGGGCCCCACTACTTCAACAGCCTGGTGATGGCCGACGCCGACGGGTCGCTGATGGGCGTCTATCGCAAGAGCCACATCCCGGACGGGCCCGGCTATCAGGAGAAGTATTACTTCAAGCCCGGCGACACCGGCTTCAAGGTCTGGGACACCCGCTTTGGGCGCATCGGCGTCGGCATCTGCTGGGACCAGTGGTACCCCGAATGCGCCCGGGCCATGGCCCTGATGGGCGCCGAGGCGCTGCTGTACCCGACCGCCATCGGCAGCGAGCCGCACGACGCCAGCCTCGACACCGCGCTGCCATGGCGGCGCGCGATGCAGGGCCACGCGGTCAGCAATGTGATCCCGGTGGTCGGCGCCAACCGCATCGGCTTCGAGCCGTGGGAGAACTACCCGAACGGCGGCCAGACCTTCTACGGCTCGTCCTTCATCGCCGACCATCGCGGCGACCTGGTGTCCGAACTCGGCCGCGATGAGGAGGGTCTGGTCCAGGCCACGGTGGATCTGGACTTCCTGCGCACCCATCGCGCCGCCTGGGGCTTCTTCCGCGACCGAAGGCCCGACCTCTACGGCGCCCTGGCCAGCCCGCGCCCGGCCTGATGATCGCCACCGACCGCCTGATCCTGCGCAACTGGCGGCCGTCCGACCTGGAGCCCTGGATCGCGATGAACGCCGATCCGCAGGTCATGGAGCATTTCCCGGCCCCGCTGACGCCGGCCGATAGCGAGGCGATGCTCCACGCCAACCAGGCGCTGATCACAGACAAGGGCTGGGGCCTGTGGGCGGTCGAGCGGCGCGGAGACGGGGCCTTCCTGGGCTTCACCGGTCTGATGCAGCTGCGGCCGTCCAACCCGCTGGCGCCCGGCGTCGAGATCGGCTGGCGTTTCGCCCGCCACGCCTGGGGCAGCGGCTTCGCCAGCGAGGCGGCCCGCGCGGCGTTGGCCTTCGGGTTCGAGCGGTTGGCCCTGCCGGAGATCGTCGCCTTCACCGCGGAGGGCAACGTCCGCTCGCAGGCGGTGATGGACCGCGTCGGCATGGCCCGTCGCGAGGACCTCGACTTCGACCACCCGGCGCTGCCGAAAGGCCATGTGCTGGAGCGGCATGTGGTGTGGGTGGCGGAGGCGGGCTGAACAGCCCTGCGTGCTTCGACACGCGCTCTTCGAGCGCTGCTC
>JAUSPV010000220.1 GCA_030652755.1 Caulobacter sp.
GCTCCGACGCCATCGGCGGCGTGGTCAACTTCATCACCCGCTCCAACTTCAACGGCGTCGAGGCGAGCGCCTCCTACCGCAACATCGACGGCTCCGACGGTGACTACACCTTCAGCGTCATCGGCGGCTGGAACAGCGACCGCATCAGCGTCTTCGGCGCCATCGGCTTCCAGAGCCGGTCGGAACTGTCGCTGCTCGAGCGGGACTGGGCGACCCAGCCCTACGAGAACAACCCCGAAGGCGGCTGGTCGGCGGCGGGCAACCCCGGCACGATCATTCCCGCTCTTCCCGCCTTCCCATTCGCCATCGCGGCGCAGACTCACCGTGACACTGGCTGCGCCGCCCTCGGCGGTCGTACTGGCTTCAGCGGCACCACTCCGGTGTGCCAGTGGCAGTACACCGAGTGGGACAACCTCGTTGAAAAGGAAGACCGCTGGCAGGTCTACGGCCAGATCGACGTCGACCTGAGCGACACCACCAAGTTCCACGGCGAGGCCTTCTATTCGCGGACCGAAGTGCCGGAATGGAAGACGTCGCCGTCCTACGCCCTGCTGGCTGTGCCTGACGCGGTCACCGTGCCGGCCCCATTCAGTGTCGCCCGCCGTTTCTATGTTCCCCAGACTAACCCGGGGCTGATCGCCTATCAGGCGGCCAACCCCGGATTCAATCTGGCCAACGGCGCATATCTGGCGGCCAACCGCCCCTACGGGCTTGGCGGCAACCCCGCCTTCGACTACGGCCCCTCGACCGGTGAGCGCACCTACGACGCCTTCCGGTTCGCCGCCGACCTGTCCGGCGAGTTCGGCCTCGGCGTGAACTGGAGCTTCGGCGCCCAGTACAGCGAGGAAACCGGCTACCGCTCCGGTTACGACACCATCGTCGGCCGCTATCAGCAGGCGCTTACCGGCTTCGGCGGCGCCAACTGCAACGGCATCCGCGCCGGGCTCGCCGGCTCGACCTGCGAATGGGCCAACCCGTTCTCGAACGGCATCCCCAGCAACGCGATCACCGGCACGCCCAATCCGAACTTCAATCCAGCCCTGGCCGACAGCAAGGAACTCGCGGCCTGGATCTTCCCCAAGCTTGAGACCGAGCAGACCTCCACGCTGTTTGTGATGGAAGGCCTGCTCTCCGGTCAGTTCACGCCGATCGAGCTGGGCGGCGGCAGTCCGGCCTGGGCCGTGGGCGTGCAATACCGCAAGTCGACGTTCGAGACCTGGTACAACGACATCTCGAACCGCGACCTCAACCCCTGTCTCAATACGCCGATCAATGGCAGCACGACCTGCACGGCGCCCCAGGGACCGTTCGGCTTCCTCGGCGTCGGCAGCCCGGTCAACCTGTCGCAGGATGTCCGCTCGGTCTTCACCGAGCTGATGCTGCCCTTCACCGACACGTTCAACGTGACGGTGGCGGCGCGTCTCGAGGACTACGGCGGCACCATCGGCAGCACCTTCGATCCGAAGATCTCGGCGCGCTGGCAGGTGGTCGACCAGTTCGCCCTCCGCGGCTCGCTGGGCACCACCTTCCGGGCCCCGACCGCCGGTCAGGTCAACGGGACCAACTTCGTGACTTCGCTGCAGAGCATCCTGGGCGTGTTCCGCGCCGTGGACATCTACGGCAACGAAGACCTGACCCCGGAAACGGCCACGACCTACAGCGTGGGCGCCATCCTCAACCTGGGCGCCTTCAAGGCCACGCTCGACTACTGGAACTTCGACTTCCAGGACCCGATCACCACTGAACCGGTGGCCGGCCTGGTCAACACGCTGTTCCCGAATGGCGCCGTTGGCCTCAACAATTGCGGGAATCCGGCCTTCGCCGCGATCGAGGCGCGGTTCACGTTCACGGGCGCTTGCGGCTCCACCACCCTGGCTCGCCTAGCTACGAAGACGGTCAACGGCGCCGCTGTGAAGACCTCGGGCGTCGACCTGATCGCCGACTACCGGTTCGAAGACGTGTTCGGCGGCAGCCTGACCATCGGCACCACCGCCACCTACGTTATCGAGTACACGACCGATGACACCTTCGTTGAAGGCTTCCTGGTGTCGCCCGGCTTCGACGCGGTGGGCCTCCTGAACTACCAGACGACCGCCTATCCGCTGCCGCAGATGAAGGGCAACCTCTACGTCGAATGGAACAGCGGGCCGCACAACGCCCGGTGGACCATGCGCTACATCGACGGCTACACCGACCAGCGCTTGGCGCCGTTCGCGGCCAACGCCTACCGGGGCTCCGACCCGGCCGGCACGGCGTTCACGGTCTCGGCCGGCAAGAACATCGACTCCTTCACCACCCACGACTTCACCTACCGGGTGTTCCTGCCGTGGGATGTGACGGCCGCGGCGACCGTCGAGAACATCTTCGACGAAGATCCGCCCTTCGCCCGTCTGGACCTGAACTACGATCCGTTCACGGCCAGCGGCCTGGGCCGGAACTGGAAGGTCAGCCTGACCAAGAAGTTCTAGATTTCCTCAGGAAACGATCTGTCCCTTGGGGGCGGCCTTCGGGCCGCCCCCTTCTTTTTTGGCGGGGGAAACGCCCTGCGTGCTTCGACACGCGCCTGCGGCGCTGCTC
>JAUSPV010000225.1 GCA_030652755.1 Caulobacter sp.
GAGCAGCGCCGCAGGCGCGTGTCGAAGCACGCAGGGCGACGAAACGGAACACCCGCGCCGCCCAACGGTTTGATCTCCATCAAGCCGGCGCTCGCCTGTTGGTGCACTATGTCGTCAACGCAGCCCCAGGAGGGAACCCCCATGTACCGGCATATTCTCGTCTCCACCGACGGTTCGGATCTCGCCCGCAAGGGCATCGATCACGCGCTGGCGCTCGCAAAAAGCCTGGGCGCCAAGGTCACCATCGTCACCGTGACGGAGCGGCTGCCGGTCTACACCGGCTTCGACGGCGGTCTCACCGCGCTCGCCTATGACGACTACACCGCCAGCCAGAGAGCGGCGGCCGAACAGGTGCTGGGCGCGGCGAAGGAGGCGGCGGCCGGCAGCGGCGTCGCGGTCGAAACGGTCATGGTCGAGAACGCCTTGCCCGCCGACGCCATCACCACCACCGCCAAGGCGCGCGGCTGCGACCTCATCGCCATGGCCTCCCACGGCCGCCGCGGCCTGGGCCGGCTGGTCCTGGGCAGCGTGACGTCCGAGGTGCTGGCGCACAGCGACGTGCCGGTGCTGGTGGTTCGCTGATCGCGTGGGGACATGTTCCGGCGCAGCCGGTACGTGTCCCCGATGGTGCGGAGGCCACCGCCCTGCGTCCTTCGACACGCCGCGGCGCGGCTGCTCAGGATGACGGGGTTTGTAGGCTACCCACCACAGTCATGCTGAGCAGCGGCCGCAGGTCGCGTGTCGAAGCACGCAAGGCGACGCTTCAAGCTCGCGCCTGTTCGACCCCCGGCTGCCCGTCACGGCTTCGCCCCAGGACATTCCCGCGCCAGCAGCGGGCCCAGTTCCGGATTGTCCCGCACCGAGCGGGCGAGGACCGCGCAACGCTTGGCCGGCGTCTTGAGCCGCTTGTCGCCGAGAAGGTCGGCCGCGATCCGGGCGCTGGTCTCCTGGTCCGCGCTCATCCGCACGCCGCCGCCGGCCGGACTGTCGAGCAGCATGATCCGCTCGACGCCTGACGTGTTCGACCAGGCCTTCCACTCCGGAAGGGCGCCGTTGACGCCGCGTCCGGGGGCGCCGGTGGCGGCGAAGTTGACCCAGTAGCTCATCATCGCGTCGGACAGCGCGATGCGGCCCGGCGCGTTGCGCTTGGTGAAGGCGAACCGGTCGAAGGCGCCCAGCAGCTCGAAGTGGCCGAACACGAACGGGATTTCCAGGCTGTGGCCGGCGCCGAGCAGCTTGCCGAGGTCGGTGAACAGCACCCGGCCTTCCTCGTCCCAGTCGAAGCGATAGGCCCAGACCGCCGGCTGACCGCCCGCGACCATCCGCGCCGCCGGACCGTCCACCGCGTTGGCGCGCCACAGGCGGCTGGGGTAGTCCGAGACCGCGTCGTACTCGGCCTGGTCACGGGCCATGGGCAGGACGCCGAACAGGCGCCAGACCAGCGCCGGGTTCAGCGCGTTGAACAGCTTCATCTCGTCACGGTTGGCCCCGGTCATCACCGGCACCGCATTGTAGTTCATCGGGTTGTCGAGCCCGGAACTGACGCCCTGCGCCGGCAGCGTCACGCCGTCGGCGATCACGCGCAGCGGGTCGATCTGGCCGTCCGCCGTCTTGTAGGCGCCGAAGACGGCGGCGAGCGGCGCGGCGCGCAGGGCAGGGCCCTCCACCGCGCGGCCGGGGCCCAGGATGCGCCGGGCCACCGTCGTGGCCGAGGCCGGGCCGCCGTCGGTCGCGCCCTCGGCCACCGCCGCCGGTTCGGAGCGGAACGAGCCCGACTGGATGATGGCGCGGTGGAACAGGCCCCTGGCCCGGGGGCTGGACAGCAGGGCGGCGACGTTGTGGCCGCCGGCGCTCTCGCCGAAGATGGTCACCCGGCCGGCGTCGCCGCCGAAGGCGCCGATGTCCGAGGCGATCCACTCCAGGGCGCGGATGTGGTCGAGCGTGCCGAAGTTGGCCGAGGCGTCGTCCGGCAGGGTCCCGCCCTGCCGCAGGGCGTCGAGCGACATCCAGCCCAGCGCGCCCAGGCGGTACTGCACCACCACCACGACGACCTTGAATCGGGCGGCCAGCGCCGAGCCGTCATACTGCTCGGCCCGGCCCCAGGTGTTGGATCCGCCGTGGATCCACATCATCACCGGCAGCTTCGCCCCGGCCGCCTGCTCGGCCGTCATCGGCGGCGCGTAGACGTCGAGGTAGAGGCAGTCCTCCTGGCCGACGATCTCGCCCCAGCGCTCCTTCTTGACGCCGTCCAGCGCGCTGAGCTGCTGCGGGCACCACGGCGCGGCCGTCACCGCGCTGCGCTGGCCGGTCCAGGCGGCGGGCGGTCGGGGCGCGCGCCAGCGCAGGTCGCCGACCGGCGGCGCGGCGAAGGGAATGGCGCGCCAGGCATGGGCCCCGGTCGTCGCATCGACATAGCCGACCACCCCGCCGCCCGAGACCGTCCGGGTCGTGGCCGTGTCCGGCGCGGCGGCTACGGCTTGCCCCACCGTGCAGGCGGCAAGCGCCAGCGCGGCCAGCATCGACAATGTGCGTTTCATGGAATCCCCCGGTGTTCTTTTGCCGTCAACGTAGCGCGCATGCCGCCGGCGCCCAGCCCTGGAGACGGTTGCGGAAGGCGGCAGGGCCAGGCGTCCTTCGACACGCCGCGGAGTTTATCCTCGGGCGCGCGCTCCGCGCGACCCGGGGGCGGCTGCTCAGGATGACTGAGAAAGAAGGCTACCCACCCAAGTCATGCTGAGCAGCGGCCGCAGGCCGCGTGTCGAAGCAAGCGCGGTCCCGGCCGCCCCGCAATGAGGGAGAACACGACACTTTCAGAAGTGGCGTATGGCCGCTATCTCGGGTCTTCACGCGAGCCTGCGGGCGATTGTTTTGCGGGTTCGCCGTCAGCAAATTGCTTTGTGGTGAGGAGCTTCACCAATGCGAACGTTCGTAACTGCCGGCCTCATGACATTTCTGCTTGCTGCCGGCGCCTTCGCACAGCCCTCCGCCAAGCTCGCGTTTCAAGGGCTCGACGGCCGTTCCGCTCAAGCAGACGTCCTTAAGAAATTCCCGCAGGCTACTCGAGAGAATGATTGCGCCGCTGGAGAAACCGTCTCTCGGAGGGCTGATGGAGACGTTGCCTGCGAGAGCCTTGTTCTCGACGCCTATGAAGTTGATGGCGTCGATTTTAAGGCGCGGTTTCTTTTCAGCATCGAAGGTAAGATTCGCTACGTCTCTCTGCTTCGCCAATATGGCTCCCCTCTTCGAGAGCTTCCGGGGGTCAAAAGGGAAGAGATCGCCTCCAGATTTAGTTCGCTAGCTGACCTCCTTTCCACGAAGTATGGGTCGGCGGTGGCAGATCCACCGGGTAGTCTACTTGGTGTGGGGCGCCGCGTTGGCGATCTTGAGTGGCAACCGGGCCGCGGCACAAAGTGGATGAGCGGCGGTGATCGCATTAGCCTTTCAGCTGACGCTTACGAGAAGCGGACGAGTCCAGGCACTTACTGGGGCTCGGTGCACATCTTCTATGTGTTTGGACGAAGCGGCGAAGCTGATCGACTCTGACGCTCTTTGCTCAGGCGAGCGGACGTTGTTCATTCTGCCTAGGGCGCGGCGGTCCTCTTGCCGTCGCGCGCGCCCCAACACACTGGCGCCCCCGCCCGGCGCGGCCTATATGGCGGCGCCTCATGGACGACACACGGCTCAAGAAGATCAGGCTGCGGGCCTGGCGTCGCGGTTTCCGGGAAGCGGACCTCCTTCTGGGGCCGTTCGCGGACTACTATTGTCCCCGGTTCAGCGACGATCAGCTCGACGCGCTCGAGGCGCTGATGAACGAGGCCGACCAGGACATCTACGACTGGTACCTGGGCCGCGCCCCCACACCGCCCGAATTCGACAACGAGATCATGGCCTTGCTGAAAGGCTTTGATCCGCACACCGGAGCGCCGGGCGATGGCGGCTGACGGCGGCGGGCCGAGCCACAACGACCTGAAGCGGGTCAGCCGAGACGACGGCCGGCTGGACCTGACCGGCGCGCCGGAGGGCTTCGACGCGCTGGTGATGGCCGACATCGCCCGCTCGCGCGGCGGGCTGACGGTGTTCATCGCCCGCGACGGGGCCCGGGCCAACGCCTTCATGGAAGCGATGGGCTTCTTCGCGCCCGAGATCGAGGTGCTGCAGCTGCCGTCCTGGGACTGCCTGCCCTACGACCGGGTCGGGCCGTCGGCGGCGGTGGCGGCGCACCGGATGGCGACCCTGACGCGGCTGGCCCGCGGGCTGGACCCCAAGAAGCCGACCCTGCTGGTCACCGCCGCGCCGGCGGCGCTGCAGCGGGTCCCGCCGCGCGCGGTCGTCGCCCGCGCCGGCTACACCACCCGGCCCGGCGCCGAGGTGAAGATCGCCGACCTGGAACGCTATTTCGCGGTCAACGGCTATTCCCGCGCCTCGACGGTGTCCGAGCGCGGCGAGTTCGCGATCCGGGGCGGGGTGATCGACGTCTTCTCCCCGACCGCCGAGGAGCCGGTGCGTCTGGACCTGTTCGGCGACACGCTGGAGAGCATCCGCGGCTTTGATCCCGAGACCCAGCGCTCGACCAGGCAGCTCAAGGAGATCGACCTCCTGCCGGTCAGCGAGGCGCTGGTCGACCCCGAGACCATCAGCCGCTTCCGCAAGGGCTATGTCGCCGCCTTCGGCGCGCCGGGTGAGGACGCGCTCTATTCGGCCGTCAGCGAGGGCGGGCGCCGGGCGGGCATGGAGCACTGGCTGCCGCTGTTCTACGAGCGGATGGAGACGCTGTTCGACTATCTGCCCGACGACGCGCTGGTCGGGGTCGATCACCTTGTCCAGGAGTCGGAAAACGAGCGCCTGGCGATGATCGCCGACGCCTACGACGCCCGGGCCACCGCCGACCGCAAGGCCGCCTATCGCCCGCTGGCGCCCGAGGCGCTGTATCTGACCGGCGACGAGATCGCGATGCGGATCGCCGAGCGGCCGAACCGCTGGTTCACGCCGTTCCAGCGCGACGGGGCCGGCGTCGTCGACATGGGGGCCAAGCTCGGCCGCTCCTTCGCCGCCGAGCGGGCCCAGGACAGCGTCAACCTGTTCGAGGCGACCGCCGAACACGCCAAGGCCATGACCGCCGCCGGCCGCCGGGTGCTGCTGGCCTCCTGGTCGGAGGGCTCCTCCGAGCGGCTCGGCAGCATGATGGCCGACCATGGCCTGGGCCGCGTGCCGTTCGCGCCCTACTGGCAGGCGGCCAAGGCCAACGATCCGAAGTTCCCGCAGCGCGTGGTGCTGCCGCTGGAAGCCGGGTTCGAGACCGACAACCTGGTGGTCATCTCCGAGACCGACATCCTCGGCGACCGGCTGGCGCGGCCGCGCAAGAAGCGCCGCGCCGCCAACTTCCTGGCCGAGGCCAGCGCCCTGACGCCGGGCGACCTGGTCGTGCACATCGACCACGGCATCGGCCGCTACGAGGGCCTCAAGACCCTCGACGTGCAGGGCGCGCCGCACGACTGCCTGGACCTGCTCTACGGCGGCGAGGCCAAGCTCTATCTGCCGGTCGAGAACATCGACCTGCTCACCCGCTACGGCGCCGACGGCGAGAATGTGCAGCTCGACAAGCTGGGCGGCGCCGGCTGGCAGAGCCGCAAGGCCAAGGCGAAAGAGCGCCTGCGCCAGATGGCGGAGGGCCTGATCCAGATCGCCGCCGCCCGCCAGCTGAAGTCGGTCGAGGAGACCGATCCGCCGTCCGGCCTGTTCGACGAGTTCTGCGCCCGCTTCCCCTACGAGGAAACGGACGACCAGCTCAGCGCCATCCACGACGTGCTGGCCGACCTGGCCTCGGGCAAGCCGATGGACCGGCTGATCTGCGGCGACGTGGGCTTCGGCAAGACCGAGGTGGCGCTGCGGGCCGCCTTCGTCATGGCCATGAGCGGCAAGCAGGTGGCCATCGTCTGCCCGACGACCCTGCTGGCCCGCCAGCACTACAAGACCTTCACCGAGCGCTTCCAGGGTTGGCCGATCAAGGTGCGGCGCCTGTCGCGCATGGTGCCGGCGAAGGAAGCGGCCGAGACCCGCGAGGGCCTGGCCAACGGCGAGCTGGAGATCGTGGTCGGCACCCACGCCATCCTCGGCAAGCAGGTCAGCTTCAAGGACCTGGGCCTGGTCATCGTCGACGAGGAGCAGCACTTCGGGGTCAAGCACAAGGAGAAGCTCAAGGAGCTTCGCGCCGACGTGCACATGCTGACCCTGACCGCGACGCCGATCCCGCGCACGCTGCAGATGTCGCTGTCGGGCATCCGCGAGATGTCGATCATCGCCACCCCGCCGGTCGACCGGCTGGCGGTGCGCACCTACATCACGCCCTGGGACCCGGTCACCCTGCGCGAGGCGCTGCTGCGCGAGAAGTATCGCGGCGGCCAGACCTATTTCGTGGCGCCCCGCATCAAGGACTTGCCGGACCTCGAGCGGTTCCTGCGCACCCAGGTCCCCGAGGTGAAGTTCGTCGTCGGCCACGGCCAGATGGCGCCGACCCAGCTCGAGGAGGTGATGACCGCCTTCTACGAGGGTCAGTACGACGTGCTGCTCGCCACGACGATCGTCGAGAGCGGGTTGGACATCCCCTCGGCCAACACCCTGGTGGTGCACCGGGCGGACATGTTCGGCCTGGCCCAGCTGTACCAGATCCGCGGCCGCGTCGGCCGGTCCAAGGCCCGGGCCTATGCCTATCTGACCACGCCGGTCGACAAGCAGCTGACCCTGTCGGCCGAGAAGCGGCTGAAGGTGCTGCAGTCGCTCGACAGCCTGGGCGCCGGCTTCCAGCTGGCCAGCCACGACCTCGACCAGCGCGGCGGCGGGAACCTGCTCGGCGACGAACAGAGCGGCCACATCAAGGAGATCGGCGTCGAGCTCTACCAGCAGATGCTGGAGGACGCCGTCGCCGAGCTGCGCCAGCGCCAGGGCGCCGAGGCGCTGCACAGCGACCGGGGCTGGTCGCCGCTGATCAACACCGGCGCGGCCGTGCTGATCCCGGAGGACTACGTCCCCGACCTCAACGTGCGCCTGTCGATGTACCGCCGCCTGTCGGAGGCCGAGAAGGCGCAGGACCGCGAGGCCCTGGCCGCCGAGCTGATCGACCGCTTCGGTCCGCTGCCGCCCGAGACCGACAGCCTGCTCAAGGTCGTGGCCATCAAGGGCCTGTGCCGCGAGACCAACGTCGCCAAGATCGACGTCGGCCCCAAGGGCGCGGTGCTGACCTTCCGCGACAACAGCTTCGCCAACCCGGGCGCCCTGCTGCAGTTCATCGCCGCGAACCAGATCCTCTGGAAGATCCGCCCCGACGAGAAGGTGGTTGTGAAGGGCGAGTGGGACACGTCGAACGCCCGCCTGGACGCGGCGGAGAAGATTCTGACGCAGCTGGTGAAGCTGGCGAAGGGGTAGGGGCTTGTCTCCGGGGTCGGCAAGGCGCATCTTACGTGCGTCTTACCGAGGTGTTCCCATGACCACCGTACCGAAGCAGACAACCGTGCTGTCCACCAAGGGCCAGGTCATCCTGCCCAAGGCGGTGCGTGACCAGCGCGGCTGGAAGCCGGGGACCAAGCTGACGGTCGAGGAGACGCCGGAGGGCGTGCTCCTGAAGCCGGAACCGCTGTTCCCGCCGACAACCAACGAAGAGGTCTACGGCTGCCTGAAGTGGGATGGTCCGCCCATCTCGCTCGAAGAGATGGACGCGGCAATCACCGAGGAAGTGCGGGAGCGGGATGCTCGCAGTCGATACTAACGTCGTTGTTCGCTACCTGGCCGGTGACGATCCGGTCCAGTCGGCCAAGGCCAGGGACCTGTTCGAGGACACGCCGGTCTGGATATCGACGACTGTCCTGCTGGAAACGGCCTGGGTGCTCCGCAAGGCCCGCGGCTACAGACCCGAGCAGATTGCCTGGAGCTTCAGGCTCATGGCCGGCCGATCGACTGTGACCCTTCAGAACCCCGAGGTTCTCGCTCGCGCTCTGGAGTGGACCGGGCGCCTTGAGTTCGCCGACGCCCTCCACCTGGCCGAGGCTGGTAGCTGTGAAGCCATGGTCACTTTTGACCGCGACTTCGCTCGTGTTGCCGGCAAGGCTGAACCGGTCCCGGTCAGAACGCTTTAGCGCCTCTCGGAGCCGCGTCGCGAAGCACGCACGGCGCCACTCCACCCTTACGAACTTGTCATCTTCGCCCGATGGCGCATCTACCTCCCAGCGCATAGCCTTGTTCGGCGAGGCCACGGGAGAGGGCGCATGACCACGATCACGCTGAACGGCAAGTCGGTGACGGTGACGTCCGAGCCGGACACGCCGCTGCTCTGGGTGCTGCGCGAGGAATTCGACCTCAAGGGCGCCAAGTACGGCTGCGGAATCGCCCAGTGCGGGGCCTGCACGGTGCATGTCGGCGGCCAGGCGGTGCGGTCCTGCGTGATCGCCATCGGCGACCTCGACGGCCAGAGCATCACCACCATCGAGAGCTTCGACGGTCAGCATGCGGTCCAGAAGGCCTGGGTCGACGGCCAGGTGCCGCAGTGCGGCTTCTGCCAGCCGGGCCAGATCATGAGCGCCGCCGCCCTGCTGACCGAGAACGCCGCGCCCAGCGACGCCGACATCGACGCGGCCATGGCCGGGAATATCTGCCGCTGCGGGACCTACCCGCGCATCCGCGCCGCCATCAAGGCGGCGGCGAAGGCGTGAGGGGCGAGACGATGAACAAGCCGATGATCGACCGCCGCGCCTTCCTCGCCACCACCGGCGCCTTCACCCTCAGCTTCGCGGTTCCGGCCAAGGCGCAGCAGACCGGCGCACCCGCCGCGCCCTGGACCGCCTACCTGACCATCGGGTCTGACGGCAGGATCGCCCTGCTGTCGCCGACCACGGAGATGGGGCAGGGGACCCACACCGCCCATGCCGCCATCATCGCCGACGAGATCGGCGTGCCGCTCAGCTGGGTCAGCGTCGACACCGCCCTGCCGTCGGACCCGTTCCGGCGCGGCGGGGCGATGGGCTCGGGCGGCTCGGCCGGTGTGCGCGCCTGGTGGGGCGCGCTGCGCGGCGTCGGGGCCAACGCCCGCGCCAGCCTGATCGCCGCGGCGGCCGGCAAGGCCGGCGTCCCGGCGACGGAGGTCACACTCGACGACGGCCGCTTCCTGCGCGCCGGCAAGCCGCTGGCGGTGACTCTGGGCGAGGCGGCGAGCCTGGCGGCCGGCAAGCCGGTGGTCGAAGGAACGCCTAAGGACCCCGCCAGCTACCGCTACGTCGGCAAGGCGACGCCGCGCGT
The DNA here is from genome assembly GCA_030652755.1 of Caulobacter sp. Classification (GTDB taxonomy): domain Bacteria; phylum Pseudomonadota; class Alphaproteobacteria; order Caulobacterales; family Caulobacteraceae; genus Caulobacter. Next base: position 9,283 of record JAUSPV010000225.1, read on the forward strand.
GGATGTGCCGGCCAAGGTGCGCGGCGAGCCCGTGTTCTCGCAGGACTTCACGCGGCCCGGCATGGTCTACGCCTGCGCCGTGCTGTCGCCGGTGTTCGGCGGGGACGCCGACAGCTGGGACGACAAGGCGACCCTGGCGGTCAAGGGCGTCGAGCAGGTGGTGAAGATCCCCGGCGGCGCGGCCGTGGTGGCCAAGAGCCAGTGGTCGGCCATGAAGGGCGCGGCGCAACTGAAGGTGCGCTGGAAATCCACCGCGATCGACGGTCTCTCCTCGGACGCCATCTCGGCGGCCATGCACATGGGCCTGGGCAAGGACGCGGAGGCCATCGTCGGCAAGGTCGAGGGCGATACGGCGGCGGCGCTGGCCGGCGCGGCCCGCACCTTCGAGGCCGACTACGAGGCCCCCTACCTCGCCCACGCCCCGATGGAGCCGTGGTCGATCACGGTCGAGCCGACGGCCGACGGCGGGCTGGAGATCTGGGGCCCGTTCCAGACCCAGGACCGTAACCGCAATACCGCCGCCAGGACCGCCGGCATCGATCCCTCGAAGGTCAAGCTGCACACCCTGATGCTCGGCGGCGGCTATGGCCGGCGGCTGGGCGACGACGGCACGCCGGCCGCTGTGGTCACGGCGCTGGCGGTCAAGAAGCCGGTGCAGTTCTTCTGGCGGCGCGAGGACGAGATCGGCCAGGGCTGGTATCGCCCGGCCCAGGTCGCGCGGCTGAAGGCCGGCGTCGACGCCAGCGGCAAGGTCGTCGCCCTGCACATCCGCACCGCCGGCCCCTCGATGCGCGACAGCTTCGCGCCGGGCGGCCTGAAACAGGGTGAGCTCGACGGTTCCTCGGTGCAGACCCTGACCGACACCCGCTATCGGACCGGCGCCTATCGCGTCGACTGGGTCCGCGTCGACCAGGCTGTGCCGATGGCGCCCTGGCGCGCGGTGGGCGCGACCCAGAACGGCTACTTCATGGAGGCCTTCGTCGACGAGCTGGCGGCCTTCCTGAAGAAGGACCCGGTCGCCCTGCGCCGCGAGCTGCTGGCCCACGATCCCCGGGCGCTGAAGGTCATCGACGAGGCGGCGAAGGCCGGCGACTGGGGCAAGCCGCTCAAGACGGGCCACGCCCGGGGCTTTGCCTATGTCGAAAGCTACGGCAGCCTCTGCGCCCAGGTGGTTGAGATCTCGCTCGAGGACGGCGGCGTGGTGAAGATCCACAAGGCCATCTGCGTGCTCGACTGCGCCCGCGTCGTCACCCCCGACGGGGCCCGCAACCAGGTCGAGGGCGGCATGATCCAGGGCCTGTCGACGGCTCTGTTCGAGGGCATCGAGATCAGCGGCGGCCGGGCGACCAACACCAACTTCGACAGCTACCGCATCCTGCGTATGCACGAGTCGCCGCACGCGGTGGAGACGGTGTTCATCGAGAACGGCGAGACCATCGGCGGGGTCGGCGAGCCGCCGGTGCCGCCGGCCACCCCCGCCCTGGTCAACGCCCTGTTCGCCCTGACCGGCAAACCGATCCGCAAGCTGCCGATCAGCGCGACGCTGGCGGGGTAGGGGCTACCCCGGCAGCCGCTCGAACTGCGGGATGCCTTCGGGGATGCAGTGGAAGGGCTGCTTGTCGACCGTGTAGATCGCCAGCTGCGGGGCGAACACCGACGGATCGTCCAGCGAGCCGACCTTGAGGATCACCGCCGGGAATCCGGGCGAACGGGTGACGATGTGCGAACCGCACTCGGGGCAGAACTCGCGGGCGACCGGGTTAGGCAGGTCCTTGCGGCTGAAGCTCTTCGGCTGGCCCTTGGTGTATTTGAAGCCCGGGATCGGCATGGCCATGAACACGTTCGGCGAGCCGCCGGTGATGTGCTGGCATTCACGGCAGTGGCACTGGGCCTGCATCATCGGCTCGCCCTCGGCCACATAGCGCACCGCGCCGCAGTAGCATCCGCCTTCGAGTTTCATGGTCGCCTCCCGTTGTTTTCCGCAGGCTAGCACCCTTACGCGCCGTCACGGCAAGAGGCGCTCAGGCCGCCATCTCCACGGCCTTGTCGAGCGCCTTGACCAGCCGCTCGGGCGGTTCGGCGCCGGAGACGGCCAGCTTGCCGTCGAAGATCATGAACGGCACGCCGGAGACGCCGGCCTGGTGGGCCAGCTGGTGCTCGCGGGTGATCGTGTCCTTGTCGGCGCCTTCCGACAGCAGCTGCAGGACCAGCAGACGGTCCATGCCCGCCGCGCCGGCGATGTCGGCCAGCACCACCGGGTCGCCGATGTCCTTGCCCTCGCTGAAGTAGGCGGCCAGCACGCCCTCCAGCACCGGCTCCTGGGCGCCGGCCGTCTGGGCCCAGCGGATCAGGCGGTGGGCGGCGTTGGTGTTGGGCGAGACCTTGATGGCGGTCAGGTCCCAGGTGATGCCGTCCTGGGCCGCGTTGTCGTCGAGCACCCTGGTGATCTCGGCGCGGCGGGAGGCGTCGGGGAATTTTGCGGCCATGTAGGCCTTGCGGTCGACACCCTCTTCCGGAAGCGTCGGATCCAGCTGGTAGGGCCGCCAGACCACCGTCGCCTCTATGTCGGGCCGCATGGCCAGGGCCGCGTTGAGCCGCCGCCAGCCGAGGTAGCACCAGGGACAGACGACGTCGGCGATGAAGTCGATCTGCATGGGGCTCTCCTTGCGCGGTTAGCTGGCTTCACGCTGCTGGGCGCGGGCGGCGGCGCGCTCCAGCGCCACGGCGGCGTTCTCGCCCGGCTCGATCTGGGCGACGCCGATGTCGAAGTCGACGGTGAAGGGCGCCTTGCCCTCGCCGGATTCAAACGCCGTGCAGGCGATGACGGCGGCGATGCGTTCGGCGGCCGACCGTCCGGCGCTCTGCGGCGTGGCGGGCAGGGCCAGGGCGAAGACCTCCGGACCCAGCCGGGCGGCCGTGTCCTCGGCGCGGACCAGTCGGCCGATCATCGAGCCGATCTGCGGGATGGCGCGATCCAGCCAGCCGCCGGCGCGGGCGCCGTGAACCTCCGCCCGGTCGGCCACCCGAAGCACGCAGACGCTCATCGGGCGGTTGCGGATGCGCGAAGCGTGGGCCAGCCGCACCAGATGGCTGGCGAACAGGTCGCGGGTGAACAGGCCCGTGGCGGCGTCCATCAGCCCGCTGCTGCGCGCCTTCTCCAGCGCCCGGCGGATGGCCGTCTGGCGGCGGTAACTGCGGGCCAGTTCGATGACCCGCTTAGCCGTCTCGGTCTCGGCCGTCTCGGGCGAGGCGACGTCGGACACGCCGCGATGGAAGGCCTCGGAGGTGGTGACGTAGCTCTCGGCCCGCAGATAGAGCAGGGCGGGGATGTGGTAGAGCCGGGTGTTGCGGCGCATGCCCGCCGCGATCGACAGGGCCTCGGCGCTATTGTCGCCGGCCCAGAGCACCACCGAGTCGAAGGCCCGCTCGTGCAGGTAGTCGAAGGCGGTGAAGGCGGTGAAGGCGCCGACCACGTCCGCGCCGCTGCGTGTCAGGGCGTTGCTCAGCGCCAGGAACTGCGGCGCGGGCTCGCCGACCGCCAGCACGCGATAGGGCTCGGGGTTGGGCTCGGGCAGGTCCAGCCGGCGGCCGCGCTCGGCGAAGGTTTCCAGCCGCAGCTCGAATTCCTCCTCGGCCACGGCCATGCGGACCAGCGACTCCAGCCGCAGCACGGCCTGGGCTGGATGCAGCGGCGGGGCGAGGGTCAGGTCGAAGGCGTAGCTGTCCAGCTGCGGGTCGGGATCGCCGATGGCGATGACCGGCAACCGGCGCGGGGCGCAGGCGGCCTTCAGGCGGCGGGCGAGTTGCAGCGCGTCATGGCCGCCGCTGGCGACGTCGACGATGGCCGCCTCGATGGCCAGATCGCCCAGCGCCGCCATGGCCGCGTAGGGGCCGCGCGCGGTGATCGTCCGCCAGCCGAGTCGGTCCAGCCCTTCGGCCAGGGGACCGGCAAGCGCGTCGTCGCGCGCCACGATCAATATTCGGGCCTGAATTGACAACCCGTTGGAACTCCCGCCCATGACGCCGCCGGCCCCCGTCGGCTGCTGGATGCCGCGTCAGGATTCGTCAGGCGCAACATAGCAGAGGCCGCCGCTGGGGATAGCGTGACAACGACGCGGATATCGAACGGGATCAGGACGATGAACGACAAACCTCTCGCCGGCCGGGTGGCCGTGGTTACGGGCGCCTCCAGCGGGCTTGGCGCGCGATTCGCGCGGGTGCTGTCGCAGGCCGGCGCCAGCGTGGCGGTGATGGCCCGGCGGACGGACCGGCTCGAGGCCCTGGTCGCCGAGCTCAACGCCGCCGGCGGCAAGGCGGTGGCCATCGCGCTCGACGTCGCCGACACCCCCGCTATCGGCCCGGCCCTTGATGAGGCGGAGGCGGCGCTCGGCCCGATCTCGATCATGATCAACAACGCCGGGGTCGGCGGCGAGGGCATGGCCATGGACATGACCGTCGAGACCTTCGACCAGACCATGGCCGTCAACGTCCGCGCCGTCTATTTCGGCGCCGTCGAGGCGGCCAAACGGATGATCGCCAGCGGCGTGGCCGAGGCCGGCGAGGCCCGGATCATCAACATCGCCTCGATCGCCGCCTTCAACCAGCTGCCGGGCCTGACCGTCTACTGCGCGTCCAAGGCCGCCTGCGCCTCGCTGACCAAGGGCCTGGCCCGCGAGTGGGCGCGGCCGCGGATCGCGGTCAACGCCATCTGCCCCGGCTACATCGAGACCGAGATCAACAGCGACTGGTTCCAGACCGAGGGCGGCCAGAAGCAGATCAAGGGCTTCCCGCGCCGCCGCCTGATGGACGAGGACGTGCTGGACGAGGCCCTGCTCATGCTGGCCGGCCGCCGCGCCCACTTCATCACCGGCACGACGATCTCCATCGACGACGGGCAGACGCTTTAAGAACAACCATAGGGGGTCTATTCGGGGCGCGACTGTTGCGTTACCCTCCTGGCATGGCCGACGGATCCGTGACCCTCAACCTCGATGATGCGACGCTGGCGCGGCTGGAAGGCGCCGCTCGCTGTCTTGGCGTGTCGCCCCATGACTATGCCGAAGCCGTGCTCGCGAATGCGCTTTCCAATTGGGACGCGGCGGAGGACCTGCGCCGGCTGGCCGAGGACGACCGCACAGGTGAGTCAGTGTCCGTTGAGGAAGCCTTCGCGCACCTGCGTAGAGAGATCGCGGAGCGGCGGGCCCGACGGGCGTGATCTTCCGCATCGAGGTCCTCGACGCAGTCAAGGACGACTTCCCGCGGCTCTCCGCGTTTCTGGGCGACAGCCCCGCGGGTGATCGCTTTGCTGACGTTCTCGAAGAAGCAGTCCTGTCGCTTTCGCGAGATGCCTCATCGTGGTCGGCCTGTCGCCGGTGATGTTCGGGAACTGATCATCCCGTTCGGCGCGGGCGGCTATATCATCCGCTACCGCGTTCGAGATCAGACGGTCGTGATCGCCCGCATCTTCCACAGCCTTGAAGACCGCCCGCTTGCCTGACCATGCGTCAGCGCTTCTAACTCACTCCCAAACGGGAGAAACGTCATGGCTAGTGGTCCGCTTTCGGGTCTGAAGATCGTCGAGTTCGCCGGCATCGGGCCGGGGCCGTTCTGCGGCATGCTGTTGTCGGACCTGGGCGCCGACGTGGTGCGGGTCGACCGCAAGGGCGCCGGCCGCGCCTCGCCGGCCGACGTCACCAGCCGCGGCCGCCGTTCGGTGGCGCTGGACCTGAAGTCGCCGGACGCCATCGAGGCGGTGCTCAAGCTGCTGGAAAGCGCCGACGGCCTGATCGAGGGCTTCCGCCCCGGCGTGATGGAGCGCCTGGGCCTGGGCCCGGACGTGGTGCTCAAGCGCAACCCCAAGCTGGTGTTCGGCCGCATGACCGGCTGGGGCCAGACCGGGCCCTACGCCAAGGCCGCCGGCCACGACATGAACTACATCGCCATCACCGGCGCGCTGCACGCCATCGGCACCGAGGACAAGCCGGTCCCGCCGCTGAACCTGGTCGGCGACTTCGGGGGCGGCGCCCTCTATCTGGCGTTCGGTCTCATGGCCGGCATCATCAGCGCCCGCGAGACCGGCAAGGGCCAGGTCATCGACTGCGCGATGAGCGACGGCGCCGCCTCGCTGATGGCCATGTTCTACGGGTTCAAGGGCGCGGGCATGTGGAAGGACGAGCGTCAAAGCAATCTGCTCGACGGCGGGGCGCACTTCTACGACACCTACCAGTGCGCCGACGGCAAGTGGATCTCGATCGGCTCGATCGAGCCGCAGTTCTACGCCCTGCTGCTGGAGAAGACCGGCATCACCGACCCGGAGTTCGCCAACCAGATGGACCGCTCCGCCTGGCCGTCGCTGAAGGCCAAGCTCCAGGACGTGCTGCGGACCAAGACCCAGGCCGAGTGGTGCGCGATCATGGACGCCACCGACATCTGTTTCGCGCCGGTCCTCGATCTCGAGGAGGCGCCCAAACACGCCCACAACGTCGCCCGCGAGACCTTCGTGACCATCGAGGGCGTGGTCCAGCCGGCCCCGGCCCCGCGCTTCTCGGCCACGCCGGGCGCCATCCAGGGCCCGCCGCCAAAGATCGGGGCCCACAACGACGAGGCCCTGACCGACTGGGGCTTCACCGCCGCCGAAGTCGCCACGCTGAAGGAGAAGGGCGCGCTCTGATCGCGCCGGGGACATGCACTTCAGTGCGTGTCCCCATCAGCTTGCAGCGGCAGGGGACACGCACTGAAGTGCATGTCCCCAACTTCGTTCAGCCACCGTTCAGGTAGCGGATTCGATTGTGGCTCCGTAGACGGCCGCCACGCTCTCCCGTCCCTCGTTGTGGCGGCCGGCTACCCAGGACGAAGGCAAGGTCATCCTGTCAGGCGCGTCCCGCGAAGCGGGGCGCGCCTTTGACATTGCGCCGGGGGACCGGGGAGGGCAGTTTCCGCGCCATGTCAGACGCCGACCCGCAGGGTCATTCCCCCCAGATCGATCTGGACCCCGTCCACTGGGCGCGGGCGACGCTCGACGTCCTCGGCAAGGCGCTGCAGCGCCTGTGGGGCCGTGACGTCATGCTGTACGTCGGCGGCGTCTCCTTCTGGATCATGCTGGCCGTATTCCCGCTGCTGGTCATCGCCATCGGCCTCTACGGCATGCTCTCGGCGCCGGACGAGGTGGCGCGGCAGGCCGAAGTGCTGGCCGGCATGCTGCCAGCCGACGCCCGGGGCATCTTCCGCAGCGAGCTCGAGCGGCTGGCCCATGCGCCCTCAGGTGCCGTCAGCACCCAGAGCATCATCGCCCTGATCATCGGGGGCTACGCCGCCCACCGGGGGTTCAAGGCCCTGCTCGCCGGCCTGTCGTTCATCCACGACGAGGAGAATCAGCGCGGGTTCATCAGCTTCAACGTCATGGCCCTGGTCGTGCTGATCGCCGCCCTGGTGCTGATGGGCGTGGTCTCGTTCGGCTTCCTCGGGATCCGGGTCATGTCCGCGGCGCTGGATTTCAAGCCCTTGGCGGGCCTCAGCTGGCTGTTCAACGAATGGACCTGGACGAGCATCGGCCTGGTGCTGGCCATGACCATGATCTACCGCTTCGCCATGGCGCGGGAGCCGGTGGCCTGGCGGGCGTCGCTGGCCGGCGGCGTCGCCTCGGCGGTGCTGGGCCTGTGCTTCTCGTGGCTGTGCGCCTTCTACGTCGAGCAGATCGCCCATCTGGGCGCGACCTATGGCTCGGTGGCCACGGTGGTGGTGTTCCTGATCTGGCTGAGCTGGAACGTGAACGCGCTGTTCTTCGGCGGGGCGCTGGCGACCGAGATGGAGATCGCGCTGCACACCCGGAAGATCATTCCGGTCTCGCTACGACGAAAACCAGCCATCCGCTGACCTCGGCCTTCTCCAGCAGCAGGTAGCCCTTTTCCTGCACGAAGTGCGGCACGTCGATCCGCGCCATCGGGTCATCGGCCAGCAGCCGCACCCGTGCGCCGGGGCCCGCCGCCTCCAGCGCCTTGCGCAGGCGCAGGGTGGGAATGGGACAATGATGCCCCCGCGCGTCGACGACCGTTTCGCTCACCCGGCAACTCCCGATGACCACAGCGCGTTCAGGCCCTGAAATCGAATCAGGGAGAACACCATGGCGCCGCGCCCGACCTGGCAGGGACACCTTCGACTGTCTCTGGTGACCTGTCCGGTCGCTCTCTACACCGCCACCAGCCCGGCCGGCGATGTCCGTTTCAACATGCTGCACAAGGACACGCATAATCGGATCCGCATGGTGCCGACCGATCCCGACCTCGGCCCCGTCGAACGCGCCGATCTGGTGAAGGGCTTCGAGTACGAGAAGGACTCCTATGTCGTGGTGACGCCCGACGAGATCGCCTCGGTCCGGCTGGAGAGCACCAAGACCATCGACATCGAACGTTTCGTCGACGCCGCCGATATCGACCGGCTCTACTGGGACAATCCCTACTTCCTGGCGCCGGACGGCAAGCTGGCGCTTGAGGCCTACACCGTCATCCGCGAGGCGATGAGCCGGACCGGCAAGATCGCGCTGGGCCGCGTCGTGATGCACCAGCGCGAACGTCTGCTGGCCCTGGAGCCGCGCGACAACGGCCTGATGGCCTGGAGCCTGCGCAGCCACGACGAGGTGCGCGACGCCGCCGACATCTTCGGCGACATCCCCGACCAGAAGCCGGACGCGGCGATGATCGCCATCGCCGAGAAGATCATCGACCAGCAGGAAGGCCCGTTCGAGCCGAGCGAATTCAACGACCGCTACGAGGACGCGCTGCGCGACCTGATCGCCGAGAAGCAGAAGGGCAAGGGCCACAAGGTCAAGGCGGCCGAGCCGGAGACGACCAACGTCGTCGATCTGATGGACGCGCTGCGCAAGAGCCTGGGCGGGAAGGCGGCGGCGAAGAAGGCCGCGCCCGTGAAGAAGGCGCCGGCGAAGAAGCGGGCCTAGTCACTGCGTGCTTCGACACGCGGCCTGCGGCCGCTGCTCAGCATGACGTGGATGGGTAGCCTTCCGACTACGTCATCCTGAGCAGCCGCGAAGCGGCGTGTCGAAGGACGCAGCGCGC
>JAUSPV010000227.1 GCA_030652755.1 Caulobacter sp.
TTCCGCGGCCTGGCCGGGGCCGCCAAGGGCATGGACCGGGCGAACGCCGACTACATGGGCATGCTGGCCACGGTGATGAACGCGCTGGCCATGCAGGACGCGCTCGAGCACATCGGCGTTTCCACCCGCGTGCAGTCGGCCATCCCGATGCCGACCGTCTGCGAGCCGCTGATCCGCCGCCGCGCCGAGCGTCACCTCGAGAAGGGGCGGGTGGTGATCTTCGCCGCCGGCACAGGCAACCCGTTCTTCACCACCGATAGCGGGGCCGCCCTGCGCGCGGCCGAGATGAAGTGCGACGCGCTGCTCAAGGGCACCAGCGTCGACGGCGTCTATACCGCCGACCCCAAGAAGGACGCCTCGGCGACCCGCTACGACCGCCTGACCTATCACGACGTGCTGGCCCGGGATCTGAAGGTCATGGACGCTTCGGCCATCAGCCTGATGCGCGAGAACGGCATTCCGATCATCGTGTTCTCGATCCGGGAGCGCGGCAATCTGATGAAGGTGATCAAGGGCGAAGGCGTCCACACCGTCATCGAAGACGAATAAGAAGAAGGAATCTGCACATGGCCTCGACCGAAAAGCCGGTGCTGGCGACCTACAAGGGGCGGATGGACAAGGCCGTCGCCGCCCTGAAGGACGAGTTCGCGTCGCTGCGCACCGGGCGGGCGTCCGCCAGCCTGCTCGACCAGATCATGGTCGACGCCTACGGCTCGACCACCCCGCTGACCCAGGTTGGGTCCGTCAGCGTCCCGGAGCCGCGCTCGATCAGCGTCAGCATCTGGGACCGCGCCCTGGTGGTCTCGGTGGAGAAGGCGATCCGCAACTCGGGCCTGGGTCTGAACCCGGTCGTCGAGGGGCAGAACCTGCGCATTCCGATCCCGCCGCTGACCGAGGAGCGCCGCAAGGATCTGGTCAAGGTCGCCGGCAAGTACGCGGAAAGCCAGAAGATCGCCGTCCGCAACGTCCGTCGCGACGCCAACGACGACCTGAAGAAGGCCGAGAAGGACGCGGTCATCACCCAGGACGAGCTGAAGCGGATGGAAACCGAGATTCAGAAGTTCACGGACGAGGCGGTCAAGCGCATCGACGAGACCTTGAAAACCAAAGAACAAGAGATCATGCAGGTTTGATCCGGCCGGGGTCGGGACAGGTCCCGGCTGGTCGAGGGGAGTGGCGATGACGCCGAAGGACGGGCCTCTGCATGTCGCCATCATCATGGATGGCAACGGGCGCTGGGCCAAAAAACGCGGTCTGCCCCGCACCTTCGGTCACCGCGAAGGCGTGAAGGCGCTTCGGCGCGTGGTCGAGAGCGCGCCCGACCAGGGCGTCGGCATCCTGACGGTGTTCGGCTTCTCCACGGAGAACTGGCGTCGGCCGGTCTCCGAGGTCTCCGAGTTGATGAACCTGCTCAAGACCTATGTCGAAAGCGACCTGGACCGGCTGTCCCGCGAGGGGGTGCGCGTCCGGATCCTCGGCCGTCGCACCGGTCTCAAGCCCGATATCCTCGAGATCATCGAGCGGGCCGAGCGCCGCACCGCGGGCAACACCCGTTTCCTGCTGCAGGTCGCCTTCAACTACGGCGGTCAGAGCGATCTGGTCGACGCGGCCCGCAAGTTCGCCGAGGCGGTGGAGCAGGGCAGGGCGCGGGCCGCCGATCTCGACGAGACGCTGTTCGAGACCTACCTGTCGACCACCGGAGCCCCGGCCCCCGATCTCATCGTCCGCACCAGCGGCGAGCGCCGGCTGTCCAACTTCCTGCTGTGGGAGTGCGCCTACGCCGAACTGGTGTTCCAGGACGTCTTCTGGCCGGACTACGGACCCGAACACCTGAAATCCGCCATCGCCGAGTATGCGGCCCGTGAGCGGCGTTACGGCGGAGCAGCGTCCGATGACGTCCTCGCCACCGGATAGGCGCTTCGACTGGACCAACCTGGCCGTCCGCGCCGCTTCGGCCACGCTGCTGATTCCGGCCGTGCTGGGCGCGATCTGGTACGGCGGCGGCCCCTTCCTGCTGATGATCGCCATCGCCATCGGGCTGATGGCGGTCGAATGGGGCAAGATGAGCACGCCGGAGGCGCCGGCCGAGATCGCGGTGACCATCACCGTCGCGGTCCTGGCGGCCGTCTTCGCCGCCCAGGTCGGCTGGTATCGCAGCGCCTGGGCCCTGATGATCGGCGGCGCGCTGATCGCCGCCTTCATCACCCGCCACAAGGTCGAGCGGGCCGCCGACGCCGCCTACGGCGTGGTCTACATCGCGCCAGCCTGCATCGCCCTGGTCTGGCTGCGCAACCCGTCGGGCGAGACCTTCAGCTGGTCGATGTCGCAGGGCGTGGCCTGGATGCTGCTGCTGTTCGTGGTCACCTGGGCCGCCGACATCTTCGCCTTCCTGGTCGGCAGCGTCGTGAAGGGCCCCAAGCTGTGGCCGCGCTTCTCGCCCAACAAGACCTGGTCGGGGTTCTTCGGGGGGCTGGCCGGCGCCGTGGGGGCTGCGGTGCTGTTCACGGCCCTGACCCCGCTGGACATCGAATGGTACGCCGCCGCCCTCGTGGGTCTGCTGGGCGGTCTGGCCACCATGGCGGGCGACCTGTGGGAATCGATGCTCAAGCGCCGGTTCGGGGTGAAGGACTCCGGCGACCTGATTCCGGGCCACGGCGGCCTGCTCGACCGGGTCGACGGCCTGCTGTTCGCCACCATCGTCATCGCCGCGGCCCGGGTGGTCGACCATTGGGGCTGGATTCGTTGACCGCGCGTACCGTCACCATCCTGGGCTCCACCGGCTCGATCGGGGTCTCGACCCTGGACCTGTTCGCCAAGTCGGGCGCGCCGGTCGACATCTTCGCCCTGACCGCCGGCCGCAATGTCGAGCGGCTCGCCGAGCAGGCGCTGGCCTGGCGTCCCCGGGTTGCGGTGATCCAGGACGAGAGCCTGCTCGCCGACCTGCGTGACCGGCTGGCCGGATCAGGCATCGAGGCCGCCGCCGGCGACGCCGCCGTCCGCGAGGCGGCGGACATGGGCGCCCAGTGGGTGATGTCGGCCATTGTCGGGGCGGCGGGCCTGGCGCCGACCATGGCCGCCGCGCTCAGAGGCTCGATCATCGCCCTGGCCAACAAGGAAAGCCTGGTTTGCTGCGGGCCGGCGCTGCTGGAGGCGGCGAAGGCGGCCGGCGGCGGCGTCATCCCGGTCGATTCCGAGCATTCCGCCATCTTCCAGGTGCTGCAGCCCGACTGTCTGCATCGGGTCGCGCGCCTGATCCTGACCGCGTCGGGCGGGCCGTTCCGCACCTGGACCATGGCCCAGATGGCGCATGCCACGCCGGAGCAGGCCATCGCCCACCCCAACTGGAGCATGGGCGCCAAGATTTCGGTCGATTCGGCGACGATGATGAACAAGGGCCTCGAGATGGTGGAGGCCTCCTACCTCTTCGCCACGCCGGCCGAGCGGATCGATGTCGTCATCCACCCCCAGTCGGTGATCCACAGCATGGTCGAATATTCCGACGGCTCGACCCTGGCGCAGATGGGCCCCCCGGACATGAAGGCGCCGATCGCCTGCGCCTGGGCCTGGCCGGACCGCCTGCCGTGGCCGGCCGAGCCGCTCGACCTGCCGAAGATCGGGCAGCTGACGTTCGAGGCGCCGGACGCCGCGCGCTTTCCGACCATCGACCTGGCCCGCGCCGCGCTCCGCGCCGGGGGGACCGCGCCGGCGGCCATGAACGCGGCCAATGAGATAGCGGTCGCCGCCTTCCTTGACCGCAAGATCGGCTTTCTCGATATTGTCCCGCTGGTTTCGGAAACACTCGACCGCATGAATGGTACGGGTGACCTGGCCGCCAGCACGGGGGGCGATGCGCTGGAAGTGGCGATGATGGTCGATGCGAGCGCTCGCCGCGTGGCGGTCGATGCGCTTTCCCGCCGTCAGCGTCTCCGGTGATCGTTAGGGAGTAATCTGCGCCGATGCCTGACCTTGTGTCGTGGATCTTGCCGTTCCTGTTCGTCCTGACGCTCGTCGTCACGGTGCACGAACTGGGACACTACTGGGCGGCGCGGGCCTTCGGCACCGTGATCGAATGCTTCTCGATCGGCTTTGGCCGCCCCATCGTCAAATGGCGCGACAAGCGGGGCGTCGAGTGGCGGATCGGCTGGATCCCGCTGGGCGGCTATGTCCGCTTCGCCGGCGACGACAACGCCGCCAGCACGGTGCCCGACGACGCCGACCTGGAGGCGATGAAGCAGAAGATCCTCGCCCACAACCATCCATCGGCGGTTCAGAAGTTCTTCCATTTCAAGCCGGTGTGGCAGCGGGCGATCATCACCGCCGCCGGGCCGATCGCCAATTTCGTGCTCGCGATCCTGCTGTTCGCGCTGCTGCTGGGCGTGTTCGGCGAGACCCGGCTGCCGCCGCGGATCTCGACGGTCGAGGCCGGCAGCCCCGCCGCCGTCGCGGGCTTCCAGCCCGGCGACTTCGTTCAGTCGGTCGATGGCCGGGCGGTCGACAGCTTCGTCGACATCGCCCAGTACGTCGCCGTTCGGGCCGACGTGCCGATCACCTTCTCCATTCTTCGTGACAACCGCCCCATGGAGCTGGTCGCGCGACCCGAGATGGTCGAGCGCACCGACCGTGTGGGCGGCCGGCAGAAGGTGGGCCGCCTGGGCATGGGCTCTCCCCAGGAGTTCGAGCACGTTCGCTACGGACCGGTCGAGGCGGTGGTCGGCGGGGCCAGGCAGACCTGGAACGTGCTGGAAACCACCGTCTACTATCTGGGACGGCTGATCCGGGGGCAGGTGCCCGCCGACCAGCTGGGCGGGTTCATCGGCATCGCCAAGGCGTCCGACGAGGTCGCCAAGCTCGGCGCCGAGGGCGCGCCGGATCCCGCCCGCGGCCTGCTGGGCAGCTTTGTCGCGCTTCTGGGGCTGTCGGCGATTCTCTCGGTCAGCATCGGCTTCCTGAATCTTCTGCCGATCCCGGTTCTGGATGGTGGACACCTGATGTTTTACGCCTATGAAGCCGTGGCGCGACGGCCACTGGCGGCAAGCGTACAGGCGGTAGGATATCGCCTTGGTCTTGCCTTGCTGTTGGGATTCATGCTGTTCGCGGTCTGGAACGACCTGCAGCGCTACAACGTGTTCAATTTCCTCGGTGGTCTGTTCTCATGAGCGCCCGCCGACCGCCGATGGCAGATATGATGAAGAATTCCCGCGCGCGTAGCGCCGCGATCGTTTCCGGTTTCGCTCTCCTTGCCGGGATGGCGCCGTTCGCCGTGCCCGCCACGGCGGTGGCGCAGGTGCAATCGGGCGTCGTTCAACGCATCATGGTTCAGGGCAACGAGCGGATCGAGGCGGGGACGGTTCTGTCCTATCTGCCGATCGCGCCCGGCGACACGGTCGATCCCTCGCGCATCGACGTGGCGCTGAAGACCCTGTTCCGCACCGACCTGTTCTCGGATGTGAAGATCGATCTTCAGCCCAACGGCGACCTGCTGGTCCGCGTGGTCGAGAACCCGATCATCAACCGCGTGATCTTCGAGGGGAACCAGGGCCTCAAGGAAGACAAGCTCAAGGACGAGGTCACCATCCGTCCGCGCGGCATCTTCACCCGCGCCAAGGTCCAGGGCGACGTCCAGCGGATCATCGAGCTCTATCGCCGCTCGGGTCGGATCGGCGTTACGGTGACGCCGCAGATCGTCGAACTGCCGCAAAAGCGGATCGACCTGATCTTCAAGATCGACGAAGGCCCCAAGAGCGGCGTGCTGTCGCTCAACTTCCTGGGCAACAGCGAGTTCTCCGACGGCGACCTGGCGGACGTCATCGTCACCGAGGAGAGCCACTGGTACAAATTCCTGTCGAACAACGCCAACTACGATCCCGACCGGATCGAGTACGACAAGGAACAGCTGCGGAAGTTCTACCGCAACAAGGGCTACTACGATTTCCGCGTGGTCTCGGCGATCGCCGAACTGGCTCCCAACAAGAACGGCTTCGTCATCACCTTCACGGTGGACGAGGGCGAGCAGTACAAGTTCGGCAAGCTGACGGTCGACACCGAGCTCAAGAAGCTCGACGGGGCCGTCCTGTCCCAGCTCCTGCCTGTCCGGCAGGGTGAGCTCTACCAGGACGAGGCGATCGAGCAGGCGACGGATGCGCTGACCTTCGCCGCCGGCGCCGCCGGCTTCGCCTTCGTGGACGTTCGGCCGCGTTACGTCGCCAACCGCGAGGCGCGCACGGTCGATGTGTCGTTCCAGGTCCGCGAAGGGCCGCGTGTCTACATCGACCGCATCGACATCGTCGGCAACACGCGCACCCTGGATTACGTGATCCGGCGCGAGCTGAACCTGTCGGAGGGTGACGCCTACAACCGCGTGCTGGTCGACCGGTCCCGCAACCAGATCCGCTACCTTGGCTTCTTCAAGGACGTGACGATCGAGGAGATCCCGAGCGGCCAGCCCGACCGCACCGCGCTGCGTGTTCAGGTCGAGGAACAGCCCACCGGGGAACTGTCCTTCAGCGCCGGCTACAGCTCGATCGACCAGCTGGTCATCGACCTGGGCATCAGCGAGCGTAACTTCCGCGGCCGCGGCCAGAACGTGCGTGGCCGGATTTCGGTCGGTTCGCTGCGTCAGCAGATCGACTTCTCGTTCACCGAGCCCCGCTTCCTGGGCCGCGACCTGCGCGCGGGCGTGGATCTGTATTCCTACCGCTACAACTTCAGCAGCCAGACCTCCTTCGACACCGCCTCGCTCGGCGGCGGCGTCCGGCTCGGCTTCCCGCTGACCCAGAATGCGTCGATGTCCCTGCGCTACACGCTGCGGTCGGACGAGGTCATCATCGACGATTACCTCTGCGATCCGGGCGCGCTGGTTCTGTCGCCGGCGCTTTGCTCGCAGCGCGGCGCGTACATCACCTCCCTGGTCGGGTTCGGCGTCCGCGTCGACCGCCGCAATGATGCGCAGAAGCCGACGCGCGGCTTCTTCGTCGATCTCAGCCAGGACCTGGCTGGCGTCGGCGGCGATGTGAATTACCTGCGGAGCGAGGTTTCCGGCGGCTGGTATCACGGCTTCAACAAGGACTTCGTCCTCAGCGTCAGCGGCACGGCCGGCTATATCGACGGATGGGGCGGCGACAGCGTCCGCATCAACGACCGCTTCTACAAGGGCGGCAACAGCTTCCGCGGCTTCGAGGTCGCCGGCATCGGCCCGCGCGAGACCGACCGCGAAGACGCCCTGGGCGGCAAGGCCTACGCCATCGGCACGGTTGAGCTGACCATCCCGACCTTCCTGCCCGAGCAGTACGGCATCAAGGCCGCGCTGTTCACGGACTTCGGAACGGTGGGCATGCTGGACGATGTCGACAAGGTCGATGTCAACGGCGCCATCGCCGCCAACTGCGGAAACGGAACCGAACTTTGCGTCCGCGATGACCTCAGTCTTCGCGCGTCGGCGGGCCTTTCGGTCTTCTGGCGGTCCCCGATGGGACCGATTCGTTTCGACTTCAGCCAAATTCTGGCCAAAGAAGACTACGACAAGACGGAAACGTTCCGCTTCTCAACCTCCACAAGGTTCTAGGACTCTCATGACATTCAAGAAGACCACCGCGGTCGCGGGCGCATTCGCGACCGCCTTCGCCGTTTTCGCGTCCTCGGCCTCGGCTCAGACGCCGCCCGCCGCCGCCGCGCCGATCCGTCACGGCGCCGCGGTGCCGGGCGTCTGCTTCTACAACTTCGAGCGCGCCCTGGCGTCTTCGGACGTTGGCAAGGCCGTCGCCGCCCGGATCAATGTCATCGCCAAGGAAGTCGAGGTCGAGCTCACCAACGAAGAGAAGGCCCTGACCACGGATATCCAGGGCTTTGATCGCGCTCGCGCGACCATGACCCCGGACGCCGCCGAACAGCGCGCGTCGCAGCTGACGATCCGGCGCAACGCCCTGGCCCGCAAGCTGGACCTGCGCCAGCGTGAGCTGCAGGCCACGCGCGGCAAGGCGCTGGACCGCATCGAGCAGGAAATGAGCCCGGTGGTCATCGCGACCTACCAGGCGCGGAGCTGCGCGGTTCTGCTCACCGGATCGGTGGTGACCGGCAATCCGCAGATGGACATCACCGACCAGGTGGTTACGGGTCTGAACGCCAAGATCAAGACCCTGACCTTCAACCGCGAGCGCCTCGACGCCCCGGCGCCGGCCGCTCCGACCCCCGCCGCGAGACCCTAACCCGCGACTCGGGATATCGCGGGTTCGTGCGAGGACGACATGCCTGACCCGCGATTCTATCTGAACAAAGGCCCGCTGCCGCTGGCCGACCTCATCGCCGCCGTTGGCGGAGAGGTCGCGCCAGGGGGGCGGGCCGATCTGCCTGTGACCGGCGCCGCGCCGCTTGACCGGGCCGGCCCGGACGACATCGCCTTTCTGGGCGACCGCAAGTACCTGCCGGTCCTGCGAGAAACCCGCGCCGGCGCGGTATTTGTGTCTGCCGCCTTCCTCGACGATGTCCCGGCGGGCTGCACGGCCGTTGTCGCGGCGCGGCCGCATGCCGCCTGGGCCGGCGCGGCGGCCCTGCTGCACAGTCCGCGCGGCTACGATCCCGGCGCGCCGGCCATCCATCCAACGGCCCTCATCGAGGAAGACGTCCAGATCGCGCCCGGCGTGGTAATCGGCCCGGACGCCCGGATCGGCCGGGGCACGCGGATCGACCCGAACGCGGTCGTCGGCCCCGGCGTGGCCATCGGCCGCGACTGCATCATCGGCGCGAGCGCCAGCGTGCTGTTCGCCCTGGTCGGCGACCGGGTCCAGATCTACGCCGGAGCGCGGGTCGGCGAGGCCGGCTTCGGAGCCACGGGCGGAGACGCCGGCGTCATCGATGTGCCGCAGCTGGGCCGCGTGATCATCCAGGACGGGGTGACGCTGGGCGCCAACTGCTGTGTCGACCGGGGCGCGTGGGAAGACACCGTCGTCGGCGAAAACAGCAAACTCGACAACCTGACCCATGTTGGACACAACACCCGCATCGGTCGCAACTGCGTCCTGGCGGCCTACACCGGCCTGTCGGGCACCGTGACCGTGGGGGACGGGGTGGCCATGGGCGGCCGCGTCGGCATCGCCGATCACGTCGATATCGGCGCCGGCGCCCGTCTGGGCGCGGGATCGGGGGTCTTCCGCCACATCCCGGCCGGCGAGACCTGGGGCGGTTTCCCCGCCCAACCGATGAAGGCCTGGCTGCGGCAGACCGCCTGGCTCGCCAGAAGCACCCGTCCGACCAAGGAGGACAAGGCATGAGCCAGGAAGCCGCGACCGGCATCGCCATCACCTTCGACGAGGTCCTGCAGCGCCTGCCGCACCGCTACCCGTTCCTGATGGTCGACCGCGCCGAGGACTATGTCGAGAACACCTCGATTGTCGGCATCAAGAACGTCACCTTCAACGAGCCCTTCTTCCAGGGCCACTTTCCGGGCAATCCGGTGATGCCGGGGGTAATGATCGTCGAGGCCATCGCCCAGACCGGCGCGCTGATGATGTCCAAGACCCTGGACGTGGACATCACCCGGACGGCGATCTTCTTCATGTCGGTGGACGGCGCCCGCTTCCGTCGCCCGGTTCGGCCGGGCGACACCCTGCGCATGCCGGTGGTGGTGACCCGCGCCCGCGGCGACGTGTTCAAGTTCGCCGGCAAGGCGTTCGTCAACGACAAGCTCGTCGCCGAATGCGAGTTCGCGGCCATGAAGGGCGACAATCGCTAGTGGCCAGGATCCATCCCACCGCCATCGTCGACCCCGCCGCCCGGCTCGACGACAGCGTCGAGGTCGGCCCGTTCTGCATGGTCGGACCGGACGTCACCCTCGCCAGGGGCGTGAAGCTGCTGTCCCACGCCATCGTCGAGGGCGTCACCGAAGTCGGCGAGGACTGCGTCCTGCACCCGTTCGCCTGCCTGGGCGGCGCGCCGCAGCACAGCGCCCACCGGGGCGAGCCCACGCGCGTGGTCATCGGCGCCCGCAATGTCTTTCGCGAGCATGTGACGGTCCACGCGGGCACGGCCGGGGGCAGGGGCGTGACGACGGTCGGCGACGACGGCCTGTTCATGGTCAGCACTCATATCGGCCATGACTGCATCATCGGCGACAAGGTCACCATGGCCCCCAGCGTCGCCGTCGGCGGCCATGTCTCGGTCAGCGACTTCGTATTCCTGGGCGGGCTGGCCGCGGTCCACCAGTTCACCCGCATCGGCCGCTACGCCTTTGTCGGCGGCGGCGGCATCGTGACCAAGGACGTCATCCCCTACGGCTCGGTCTGGGGCAATCACGCGCACCTCGAGGGACTGAACCTGATCGGCCTCAAGCGCCGGGGCTTCACGCGCGAGCAGATCGCCGTGCTCCGGGCCGCCTACCGCCTCCTGTTCGCCGACGAAGGCACCTTCCAGGAGCGGCTCGATGACGTGGCCGACGGCTATGCCCATGTGCCGGAGATCATGGAGGTCATCGACTTCATCCGCGTGGACGCCTCGCGGCCGCTGTGCCTGCCGCACCGCGAGGCGTGACCATGCGAAAGCTGGGGCTCATCGCCGGCGGCGGAGGCCTTCCCGCCGAGATCGCGCGACGCTGCGAGGCGGGGGGGCGACCCTATTTCGTGATTCGTCTGCGCGGCTTCGCCGATGACGGCACGGCCGGTCATCCGTCCGAGGAAATCGGCCTGGCGGAGCTGGGCAAGTGTTTCAAGGCCCTGCGCCGCGAGGGCTGCGAGACGGTCTGTTTCGCCGGCACGGTCGCCCGCCCCGACTTCGGCAAGCTCAAGCCCGACATGCGTGGCATGGCCGCCCTGCCGGGCGTCATCGCGGCGGCGCGCCAGGGCGATGACGCCATGCTTCGCCGGGTCCTCGAGGAGTTCCGCAAGGAGGGTTTCGAGATCGAAGGCGCCCATGAGGCGGCCGGCAGCCTGACCCTGTCGCTCGGCCTGCTGGGCCGCCACGAGCCGCGGGCCGAACACCGCGACGACATCGAGCGCGCCCTGACCGTCGCCCGCGCCATCGGCCGGCTGGACGTGGGGCAGGGCGCGGTCGTCTGCGACGGCCTCGTGCTGGCCGTGGAGGCGCAGGAAGGCACCGACCGCATGCTGCGCCGGGTCCATGAATTGCCGGAAGCGGTTCGCGGTCGGCCGGAGCATCAGCGCGGCGTGCTGGCCAAGGTCCCCAAGCCGATCCAGGAGGTCCGGGTGGACCTGCCGACGATCGGCGTGGCCACGGTCCGGGGCGCGGCGCGTGCCGGCCTGGCGGGCATTGTCGGCGAGGCCGGCCGGTTGCTGGTCGTCGACCGTGAGGAGACCGTCGCCGAGGCCGACGCCCTGGGCCTGTTCATCCTGGGCGTGGAGGCTCGCGTCGAATGACCCGGCCGCTGACCGTCATGCTGGTGGCGGCGGAGGCCTCGGGCGACAGCCTGGGCGCGGGGCTGGCCAAGGCCCTCAGGAGCCGCTTGGGCGGCAATGTGCGTTTCGTCGGCGTCGGCGGCTCCCGCATGGCCGCAGAGGGCGTCCAGAGCCCCTTCGACATCGCCGACCTGTCGATCCTGGGCATCTTCGAGGCCATCCCGGCCTATCCGCGCATCCGACGCCGGGTGGCCGAGACCGCGGCCCTGGCGGTGCGCGAGACGCCCGACGTAGCGGTGCTCATCGACAGCTGGGGCTTCACGCTCCGCGTCGCGCACGCGCTCCGCAAGGCGTTCCCGGCCTTGCCGCTGGTCAAGTACGTCGGGCCGCAGGTCTGGGCCACGCGGCCGGGCCGGGCGAAGACTCTGGCGGCGTCGGTGGATCACCTGCTGTCGATTCACAGCTTCGACGCGCCCTGGTTCGAGGCCGAGGGCCTCGACACCACGTTTGTCGGCAATCCGGCGCTGGCCAAGGACTTCAGCAAGGCCGATCCCGCCAGGCTGCGACAGGCCATCGGCGCGGCGGACGGCGAGGACATCCTGCTGGTCCTGCCCGGAAGCCGCCCCGCGGAGATCAAGCTTGTCCTGCCGGCCTTCGAGGACGCGGTGAAGCGGCTGAAGGACCAGCGGCCCCGCCTCCACATCGTCATCCCGGCCGCCACGACGGTCGCCGAGGCCGTGGCGGCGCAGGTCGCCGGCTGGCCATACCGCGCGCATGTCATCACGGACGAGCAGCTCAAGGACGACGCCTTCGTCGCCGCGACGGTGGCCCTCGCCTGCAGCGGCACGGTGACCACCGAACTGGCGCTGGCCGGCGCCCCGATGGTCGTGGGCTACCGGATCGGATCGATGACCTATTCGGTCCTGAAGCTGGTCTTCAAGTCGCCGTGGATCACCCTGTTCAACATCGCCGCCAAGGCGTTCGTCGCCCCCGAGTTCGTCCAGGACCAGTGCACCGGCGAGCGACTGGCCGCGGCGGTGGCCGAGCGTCTCGACGATCCGGCCTTGCGCGCCCGCCAGACACAGGCGCAGAACGAGGCGCTGGCGAAGATGGGCCGCGGCGGCCCGGACCCGTCCGAGGCGGCGGCGGAGGCGATCCTCAAGCTGCTGGCCCAGCGAACCGTGACGACCGCCCAGGAGTCCTGACATGCGCGCCATATTCGCCGCCCTGACCTTGCTGGCCCTGGCGGCCTGCGCGCCGATGGGCGAGGGGCCGTCGACCGGGCCGTCGGTCGATATCGCCGCCTGCACCGCCAACGGCGGCAAGGTGAAGCCGATCTGCCGCATGCAGAAGCCGGCCTGCATCTTCGACTACGCCGACGCGGGCAAGGCCTGCACCGACAGCCAGCAGTGCCGCGGCCGGTGCATCGCCGCCGACGGCGCCATGCCGGACGCCGGCGCGGTCGTCGCGGGGGTCTGCGAGGCGGACAACGATGTCTGCGGCTGCTCGACCGAGATCATCGACGGCAAGGCCACCGCCGGCCGGTGCGTGGACTGACTTGACCGATTTTGATGTCCTGATCGTCGGGGCCGGCGCGGCCGGCATGATGTGCGCCATCGAGGCCGGTCGGCGCGGCCGCAAGGTGCTGATCATCGACCATGCCAAGGCTCCGGGCGAGAAGATCCGCATCTCCGGCGGCGGGCGGTGCAACTTCACCAACCTGGACACCCGGCCTCAGGCCTTCCTGTCGCAGAACCCGCGCTTCTGCATCTCGGCGCTGAAGCGCTACACCCAGCACGACTTCATCGCCAAGGTCGACGCCCACGGCATCGCCTGGCACGAAAAGACGCTGGGTCAGCTGTTCTGCGACGGCTCGGCCCGCGAGATCATCGACATGCTGACCGGCGAGATGGCCGAGGCCGGCGTCGAGTTGCGCCTGTCCACGGCGGTGGACCGGGTGACGAAGATCGATGACGGTTTCGAGGTCGCCCTGTCCGACGGCGCGGTGGTGCGTCCCGCAGCCCTGGTCGTGGCCAGCGGCGGCAAGTCGATCCCGAAGATGGGCGCCACGGGCTGGGGCTACGAGATCGCCCGCCAGTTCGACGTCCGGCTGACCGAGACGCGACCCGCCCTGGTGCCGCTGACCTTCGAGGTCGGGGCGCTGGAACGGATCAAGCCGCTGGCCGGCGTCTCGGTCGACGCGGTTGTCGCCTGCGGCAAGACGAAGTTCGCCGAGGCCATGCTGTTCACCCACCGGGGCCTCTCGGGACCGGCGATCCTGCAGATCTCGTCCTACTGGCGGGAGGGACAGCCGATCACCGTCTCCATGGCTCCCGGCGCCGACATCTTCGATATCCTCAAGGCTGCCAAGCTGGTCAGCCCGCGCCAGTCGGCGCACAACGCCCTGACCGGCGTCCTGCCGATCGGCCTCGCCCGCCTTCTATGCCACGAGGCCGGCGCGCGCGAGAACCTCGCCGACACGCCCGACAAGGTGCTGCGCGCCATCGACACGGCTGTGAACCAGTGGACGATGAAGCCGGTCGGTTCGGAGGGCTATCGCACCGCCGAGGTCACGCTGGGCGGCGTCGACACCCGCGACCTCAGTTCCACGACGATGGAGGCGCAGGCCATTCCCGGCCTCTATTTCATCGGTGAGGTTGTCGACGTAACCGGCTGGCTGGGCGGCTATAACTTCCAGTGGGCATGGTCGTCGGGCTGGGCGGCCGGGCAGGTTGTCTGAGGCCTTGCGTGCTTCGACACGCGCCTGCGGCGCTGCTC
>JAUSPV010000230.1 GCA_030652755.1 Caulobacter sp.
CAGCAGCGCCAGCTCCAGCGCGTCGAAGGCCTCGAACGTCGGGACCTTGTCCTCCTGCATGTCCTTGGAATAGGCCAGCGGCAGGCCCTTCATGACCACGGTCAGGGTGGTCAGCGAGCCGAGGATCCGCCCGACCTTGGCGCGGATCAGCTCGGCGGCGTCCGGGTTCTTCTTCTGCGGCATGATCGAGCTGCCGGTGGTGAAGGCGTCGCTCAGCCTGATGAAGCCGAACTGCGGCGTCATCCACAGCACGATCTCCTCGGCCAGGCGCGAGAGGTGGGTGGCGCAGATGGTCGCCGCCGACAGGGCCTCCAGCGCGAAGTCGCGGGACGAGACGCTGTCCAGCGAATTGGCCGTGGGGCGGTCGAAGCCGAGGGCCTTGGCCGTCATCTCGCGGTCGATCGGGAAGGGGCTGCCGGCCAGGGCGGCGGCGCCCAGCGGGCACTCGTTCATGCGGTTGCGGGCGTCGCGAAAGCGCGAGGCGTCGCGGCCGAACATCTCGACATAGGCCATCAGATGGTGGCCGAAAGTCACCGGCTGGGCCGGCTGCAGGTGGGTGAAGCCCGGCATCAGGGCGTCGGCGTTTGCCTCGGCCTTGTCCAGCAGGGCGGCGATCAGGCCGTTGATCTGGGCCGCCGACCGCTCGGTCGCATCGCGGACCCAGAGGCGGAAGTCGAGGGCGACCTGGTCGTTGCGCGAGCGGGCCGTGTGCAGCCGGCCGGCCACCGGACCGATCAGTTCGCGCAGCCGGGCCTCCACATTCATGTGGATGTCCTCGAACTCCTCGCGGAACGGGAAGGATCCGGCTTCGATCTCGCCGTGGATGGCGTCCAGTCCGCGCTGGATTTGCGCCTCATCCTCGCTAGATATGACCCCGGCCTTCGCCAGCATGGCGGCGTGGGCCTTCGAGCCGGCGATGTCCTGCGCCCAGAGGCGCTTGTCGAAGCCGATCGAGACGTTGATCGCCTGCATCAGATCGCTGGGGCGCGCCGAGAACCGTCCGCCCCACATGGCCTGGCCCTCTCCGGAGGGCTTGGTCGTCTCGGAGGGATTGTCAGTCATATGAGCGAAGTCCAGCCGGCCAAACCCGGGCCCGACCTGTTGAAATGGGCCATCCGGGGCCTCGCCCTGATCGGCGCGGCGGCGGTTCTATACGTCATCGTCGCCAGTTCGTTCAAACCCAAGGAGTCGGCCGATCTGCGCGACCTGAGGCGCGGTGAGCTGGAGAAGCTCGAGGTGTCGATCCCGGGACGCGCGGCGCCGGCCCAGACCTTCCTCGATCCGGACGGTAAAACCGTCTCCGTCGCCGACTTCAAGGGCAAGGTGCTGGTGGTGAACCTGTGGGCCACCTGGTGCGGGCCCTGCAAGATCGAGATGCCGACCCTGGCGGCGCTGCAGGCCGCCTACCAGACCCAGCCGCTGGTCGTGGCCCCGGTCAGCGTCGACCGCGACGAGGACCTGAACCTGGCGGTGGCTTTCATCAAGCAGAACAGTCCGCTCAAGCTCTACCGAGACCCCGGCTACAAGCTGGCCTTCGGGCTCGAGCCCCGCGCGGCGGGCTTCCCGACCACCATCGTCTACGACAAGACCGGCGTCGAACGGGCCCGCCTGGCCGGCGACGCCGACTGGAACGGCAAGGAAGCGCGGGAACTGATCGAGCGGCTGCTCGCGGAATGAGCCCGGCCGACCTTCTTGCTCTGGAAGACGTCTCCGCCCGGGCCTGGCCGGCGCTGCGGACCGCCCGGCTGGGTGGCTGGCGGCTGAACGCCTCGACGGGCTTCACAGGGCGGGCCAACACCTGCTGGGCGCTGGAGGCGCCGGACCGTCCGCTGGACGAGGCGTTGGCCTGGGTCGAGTCCTGGTACGGCGGTTTCGGCCTGCCGACGAAGTTCAAGACCGTCGACGGCGCGCCCCATCCCGGCGACGTCGAGGCCTTCCTGCGCGCCAACGGCTTTTCGCCCAACACCGAAACCAGGGTGATGACCGGTCCGGTCGGCGGCGCGAATGACGGCGTGCTGCTCGAGGACGCGCCGCGCGAGATGTTCCAGAGCGTGCTGTTCGAGACCCTGTACCGCGACATGGCCGATGCCGAGGAACGGCTGGCCACCCTGCGCCGGATCGCCCAGCCGGTTCGGTTCGCCAGGATCGAGGCTGATGGACGGGCTGTGGCGGTCGGCGCGGTGGCGGTGGACGGCGACTGGGCCGGCGTCTCGGTGATGCGGACCTCGCCGGACTTCCGACGTCAGGGTCTGGCCGCGCGCGTCGTCTCGGCGCTGCTGGACGTCGCGGCCGGGCAGGGCGCGACGCGCAGCTACCTGCAGGTCGAGGTCAAGAACGAGACCGCCGTGGCGCTTTACGGGAAGCTCGGGTTCACGACGGCGTATCAGTACCGCTACTGGGCCCGTTGAACCGGCGCCCGCTGGGCGATCACCACGCCGGCCAGGGTCAGCACCCCGCCCACCATCTGCAGCGGGGTCAGGATCTCGGAGAACAGGATCCATCCCGCCACCGCGGCGACGACCGGCTGGGCCAGCACCACCACCGAGGCGGTCGAGGCGGGTAGTCGGCCCAGCGCCCAGGCGATCGAGCCCTGGCCGGCGATGTGGACGACGGCCAGGCCGACGCAGGCCAGCCAGCCGGCGCCGCTGCCCGGCATGATCTGCTCGCCGAACGCCAGGGCGACGCCGAGCAGGATGGGGGTCGAGACCGCCGTCGACCAGAACATGGCCCGCGACGCGCCGGCCCCCTGTCGGGCGGAGCGCATGGCGATGAAGTAGAAGGCGTACCACAGGGCGGTGGCCAGCGAGAGCGCGTCCCCCAGCGGCGCGTTGATCGCCTGGCTGGCGTCGGCGCCGCCGGCCATGATCCCGGCCCCTATGAGGGCCACCGTCAGACCGGCGATGAAGATCCGCGCCGGTCGTTCCCTGAACAGGAACCACGCCACCGTGGTGACCACCACCGGCGACAGGTTGGTCAGCACCGTTGCGTTGGCCACCGAGGTCAGCTTCACGCCATAGTGCCAGAACGAAAGGTCCAGCGCGAAGAACAGCCCGGCCAGCAGCATCATCCGCCCGGGCGGCGTCATTGCGCCTTTGCCGTCGCGCAGAGCCATCAGCGCCAGCACCGGCAGGGCCAGGAACAGCCGCCAGAATCCGGCGGCGGCCGGCCCCGTGTCGGTCATCCGCACGAAGATCGGCGCGAAGCCGATGGCGCAGGCCCCGAGGACCAGGGCGATAAAGGGCAGGGCGCGGTGGCCGCCGGTCGGCGCGGCGCCCTCGCTCATCCCGGGAAGCCGAGTTCGGCGCGGAGGGCCTGGGCCGTCACCCCCGAGGCGCGGATCTCGCGCAGGGTCTGGGCCTTGTCGCGCTTGGCGAAGCGGCGGCCCTGCGCGTCGGTCAGCAGCGGATGGTGGCGGTAGGCCGGCGTCGGCAGCCCCAGCAGCGCCTGCAGCAGGCGCTGGGGATGGGTGGCCTCGAACAGGTCGTTGCCGCGGATGACGTGGGTGATCTTCTGTTTGGCGTCATCGACCACGACGGCGAGGTGGTAGGCGACGCCGACGTCCTTGCGAGCCAGCACCACGTCGCCGGCCAGTTCGGGCCGGGCGACGATACGGCCGCGCTCGCCCTTGGGACCCTCGCCCCATTCGCGGAAGCTGAGCTTCTGGAAGGCGCCGACCGCCTCGCGCGCTTCGTCGAGCGACAGGCGCCAGGCGAAGGGGCGGCCCTCGGACAGGAAGCGCTCTTCCTCATTGGCGTGCAGCGGCCCGCCGCGGAACGCCTCCACGGGCCCATGGGGCGCGCTGACGGCGGCTTCGGCGATGTCCTTGCGGGTGCGGAAACAGCGATAGACTAGGTTCCGGGCCCGCAGCGATTCGATCGCGGCCTCGTAGTCGGCCAGATGTTGCGACTGGCGCCGGACAGGCTCTTCCCACTTGAGGCCCAGCCAGGCGAGGTCCTCGAGCAGCGCCGCCTCGTACTCGGGCTTGCAGCGCGTCGCGTCGATATCCTCGATGCGCAGGATGAAGCGGCCGTTCACGGCCCGGGCGGCCTCGAAGGCGGTCAGCGCCGAGAAGGCGTGGCCGCGATGAAGGTGTCCCGTGGGGGAGGGGGCGAAACGGGTGATGAAGGATGCGCTCACCGGCCTTCTCTAGACCGGCGAGCGCGCCTTTGCATCAGCCTCGACGCGTCAGTTGTTGGCGGGCGCCTCGGAGATGTCCTCCAGAATGGCGCCGGCCTTGCGGGCCGAGGCTTCCTGGGCGACGTCGCCCAGCGAGACGATGCCGGTCAGGCGGTCGTCGCCGTCGACGATCAGGATGCGGCGCACCTGCTTGTCGGTCATCTGGAAGATGACGTCGGCGATGGACGCATCCTCGCGGCAGGTCTGGACCTCGGTGGTCATCACTTCGTCGACGCGCGTGTCGAAGCTGCGTTGCTCGCCGACGACGCGCAGCACGATGTCGCGATCGGTGATAATGCCCAGGATGCGGTCGTCCTCGACGACGGGAATGGCCCCGATGTCGATGTCGTTCATGCGGCGCGCTACGTCGGCGACGGTGTCGGAGGGTTTGGCGACCTTCGGATTGGCGGTCATCACTTCGGAGATCTGCATGGGTCTGCCTTCGGGGTTGCGGTTCGCCAGACCTAACGGCCCGCGCCCGCCGCCGTTCCCCCTGGATCAGACCTTGATCGACTTGCTCGCCTGGAACATGCCCAGATGGCCGAGCACGCCGCGAAGGAAGGCTTCCTCGCCGCCCAGGCCGATCTTCAGACCGTCGAACTGTTTGAAGGTGCTCATCTCGGCGAGGCCGTGGGCGGCGCACCAGGCGGCGATGGTCGCCAGCTCGATGTCGACGATCGGGACCTCGGGTCCGGCCACCTTTCGGAAGGTTTCGCGCACCAGGCAGTAGGCGCTGTCCTCGTTGTCCTGCATGCCCTCGGGCAACTCGTCCTTGTCGCGCGAGCAGTCGTACATCACGCGATAGAGCGCCGGGTGCTGCTGCGAGAACTGCACATAGGAGACGCCGATCTCGGTCATCAACGCGCCCAGGTCGGCGGCCCGTTCCTTGGCGCCGTTCATGGACTCGCCGAGCATGTCCCAGCCCACGTGGGCCACCGCATCCAGCAGCTCGCCCTTGTCCTTGAAGTGGTGATAGGGCGCCGCCGGACTGACGCCGGCCTCCCGCGCCACGGCGCGCAGAGACAAGGCCGTGGGGCCCTCGCTCTCAAGGATCCGGCGGGCGGCCTCGACGAGCGCCCGGCGCAGATCGCCGTGGTGATAGGGCCGGGGTTCGACGGCTGCAGCTTCTCTCATGGCGTTCACTCTAAAACTGAATCCGAACGACGTAAAGATTGATCTTGACGCCGTTCAGATAGGTGGTATCTAAGCATTGTCCAGATCGGACGGCCCCTCCTCCCCGAGGGGACATAACGGAGGGCCCGGCAAACGGGTCCATAACTCAAAGGATGTGTGTCATGTCGGTTTCCAAGCTCGTCACCTTCGAACGTCTTCTCGACCGTTCCGCCGCGGTCTTCCTGCTGGCTCTGGGCGCGGCCCTGACCGGCGCGGTGGTCTTCGTCGGCGGCTAGGCCGGGTTCCTCGCTCGATCCAACCGCCTGCCCAGTCAACGGGCAGGCGGCCATGCCGAGACTTCGGGGCGCTTCGGCGCCCCTTTTCATTTCACCATCGCCAACGAGGTCGATGTCGCTGAACGGATGGCGCCAGCCACCGCCGCGGTGGGGCCGGCGACAGCCGTGAGTCTAACTTTCAGCCGTCCCCGCGCGTTCCCTGTCTTGGTGCTGTCGCCGATCCGGGTCTATCCTGCGAGTCGCGTTCGAGGATGCTGGCGATCCCCGATGAGACGCGGAAAGCGAGGCAGGTCTTCAGGTCGGTCGCGTACTTGATTTCAGAACTCCTCCGGGAGGCGTCCGATGCAGGTGCTTAAGGCGCCGCCGTCGGGCTGGCCGGCCCTGGTGCTCAACGCGGACTATCGCCCGCTGAGCTACTATCCGCTGTCCCTCTGGCCATGGCAGGAGGTGATCAAGGCGGTGTTCCTCGAGCGCGTCGAGGTCGTGTCCTCCTACGACAAGATGATCCACAGCCCTTCGTTCGAGATGCGGCTGCCCAGCGTCGTCTCGCTGAAGTCCTACGTCTCGCAGGACCGGCCTCCAGCCTTCACGCGGTTCAACCTGTTCCTGCGCGACAGCTTCGCCTGCCAGTATTGCGGCTCGGGCCAGGACCTGACCTTCGACCACGTCATTCCCCGCTCGCGCGGCGGGCGCACGACCTGGGAGAACATCGTCACCGCCTGCGCGCCCTGCAACCTGGCCAAGGGCGGGCGCACCCCGCGCGAGGCGCATATGCTCCCGCACCGCCATCCGCGCCGCCCGTCGATGCACGAACTGCAGGACCATGGCCGCCGCTTCCCGCCGGGCTTTCTGCACGAGAGTTGGCTGGACTACCTGTACTGGGACATCGAGCTGGAGGCCTGACGGGTCAGGCCAGCCACAGGGTCAGGACCATCAGGACCAGGCTGGCGCTCATGCCGGCGAGGCAGGCGAGGGCGTGGCGATCGCGGCTGAGCCGCACGGCGGTGCGGCCGGCGTCGGGCTTGGTCATGGCGGTCTCCCCTTGGCTGAACCTCTCCAAACGGGCGCGCCTGAGGACCGTTCCACGCGTACCGGGGATCTCGACGGGCCGGACGGCTGGCTGCGGATACCGGATGTCAATGTTCGGGCCGTACCGTCGGGACATGACTGGTTCATCGTCCCTCAAGCCCATCGAACGTCGCGGCGGCCATCGCAATCGCGCCCTGCTGGCGGGCAAGGTCGCCAACCAGGACGCGACCCAGACCCTCGATTGCGTCATCCGCAATCTCAGCGCCGACGGCGCCATGATCGAGACGCCGACGCCGCACCTGGTGCCGGCTGAGATGCATCTGGTGCAGATCAAGGAAGGCATCGCCTGGGACGCCGAGGTGATCTGGCGGCGCGGCAATCGCGTCGGGGTCAAACTCAACGCCCGCCACGACTTGCGCGAGTCCACCGAAAAGCAGCTGAGGGCCCTGCGCGCCATCTGGAGCCAGATGGCGCTTCGGTAGACCCGAGGTCAGGCGACGGTCGGCGGCGCTTCCGGATCGGTCGGCGGCGCGATGTCCGGACCGGTCGGCAGGTCGGGATCGGTGGCCGGGGGCGTCGGATCAAAGGCCGGGGCCGGATCGGTGTCGGGGAACTCGTCGGGGTTGGACATGGGGTCTCCTTCCCAACGCCAACCCACGGCGAACGCCGAAGGTTCCTAGATCTTCTCGCTGATCCGGATCGCCGCCTTGCAGCCGGCCTGGATGACGGCGGCCAGCAGCGGATAGGCCGGCGCCTGCCGGGCGCCTTCCTCGATGGCGATGTCGCGGTGCGCCAGCTCCTCGTCGCGGAACTTCGACAGTTCGGCGGCGAGCTCGGGATCCCGGTCGGCCAGTTCGGCGACCTGGGCGGCGTAGTGTTCCTCGATCACCGTCTCGACCGCCTCGGTGCAGGCGTGCGCGGCCTTCTCCCCCATCAGGGCGGTGCCGGCGCCCAGCATGAAGCCGGCTGCGCGCCACAGCGGCGCCATCAGGGTGGGGCGGACGCGGTGCTCGTTCAGCAGGGCGTCGAAGCGGGCGAGGTGGACCGCCTCGTGGCCCTCCATCTCCTCAAGCTGCGCGGCCGTGCGTTCAAGCCCGCGGACCTTGCCAAGCACCGCCTGCTGGCCGCGATAGATGTGGACCGCGCCCAGCTCGCCGGCATGGTCGACGCGCAGGATCTCCGCCAGCCGCGCCTTGACCGCGCCGCGACCGGGGCGGGAGGGAATGGCGACGCTCATCCGTAGGCCTTTCGGGTTGCGAAGACGCTCATTGCGGCCAGCGCCAGCGAGATGAGGACGTTCCAGCCCGCCATCGACAGGCCGAGGAGACTCCAGAGCGCCTTGTCGCAGGACGGCGGCGCGATGCGTTCCTCGCCGTTGAGGGCGGCCATCATGTCCGCGGCGCTGACGCCGCCGGTCCCGCCGCCGGCGCAGACCGAGGGACCGGGCCACCAGCCCCATTCCGCGCCCGCGTGCCAGGCGGCGACGCCGGCTCCGACCAGGAAGATGAGGCCGAGCGCGGCGTTGAAGAGGCGCTTCAGGCCAGCGCCAGGGCCGGTGCGCACGACGATCATCCCGACCAGGGCGACGGTCATGGCGACCCAGTAGACCTCGCGCTGCTTGAGGCAGAGGTAGCAGGGCGGCAGGCCGCCGATCCGCTCGAAGCCGTGGGCGATGGCCAGCATCAGCGCCGACGAGAGGAAGGCCGTCAGCCGCCAGCGGGTCAGGACTGCGTCGAGAAGTCGGGTCATGGCCTCATTCTGGCGAATTGAGCGGCGACGTCCATGGGGGTCATCAGCCGCCAAACAGCGCGCCGAACCAGTCCAGGACCGCCTGGCCCCCGACCCTGTCGAACAGACTGATCGCCCAGGTGGCGCCGAAGGCCAGGCCGAGAGCGACCGCCGCCAGCGCCGTGATCCAGCCCAGGGCGACCGCCTCGCCGACGAGGACGAACAGGCCGTCGCGCTGGATCAGTCCGGCGGCCATCAAGGCCAGGCCCAGCGAAGGAACCGAGTTGGTCATCGGCAGGATGATGGTCAGGGTCGCCAGGATCATCATCACCGCCGCCAGTCGCTCGCCGAGGCCGGAGGCCAGCAGCCTCAGGCGCGGCTTCGACAGGCGCTCGACCCAGCGCATGCGCTTGTCGGCGAAGTCAGCCATGCGGCCGAGCCACTCGCGGGAGATCCGGCGGCGCAGCCAGCTGGCCGGCAGCCAGGGCTCGTGCCGGCCCAGCAGCATCTGCCCGGCCAGCAGGATGATCGGAATGCCGACGATCTGCGGCACGCCGTACAGCGCCGGGACCAGGCAGGGGATGGCCAGGATCAGGATGATGATCCCGAACGCCCGCTCGTCCAGTCGGTCGAGGATTTCGCCGATCGACAGGCCGTCAGGGCCCGCGTCACGCGACATCATGGCGACGAGGTTCACGAAGCTGCGATCCGGGTCGTCGCGATAGTGTTCCGGCTGGGTCATGGCCGCCTTTTAGGGATTGCGCCACCCTTGGTCGAGCCTTGTCACAGGGCGCAGATAGTTTCATATGTTACTAGCTTGAGCCCGCCCCGACCGCCGCCGAAAATGCCGGAGACCGCCATGAACGCCCAACCCAACGCCGACCTGTTCGACAACCCGCTCGGCACCGACGGTTTCGAGTTCGTCGAGTTCACCTCGCCCGAGCCGGAGGCGCTGAAGGCGCTGTTCGAGTCGATGGGCTTCACGGCCGTGGCCAGGCACCGCTCCAAGAACGTGCTGCGCTTCCGGCAGGGCGACATCAACTTCATCCTGAACATGGAGCCCGAGGGTCAACCGGCGCAGTTCCGCGAGGTCCACGGCCCCTCCGCCAACGCCATGGCCTTTCGCGTCCGGGACGCCGCCAAGGCGTTCAAGCTGGCCGTCGAGCGGGGCGCCAAGCCGGTGACCGGGCCGGTCGGTCCGATGGAGCTGAACATCCCGGCGATCGAGGGCATCGGCGGGGCCAACCTGTACCTGGTCGACCGCTACGGGGCGCAGGAGATCTATGACGTCGATTTCCAGCCGATCCCGGGCGCGGAAGCGGCCGAGGCGGCCAACAGCGTCGGCCTGACCTACCTTGACCACCTGACCCACAACGTTCAGCGCGGCGGCATGGCCCGGTGGGCGGACTTCTACGAGCGCATCTTCAACTTCCGCGAAATCCGCTACTTCGACATCGAGGGCAAGGTCACCGGCCTGTTCTCCAAGGCTATGACCAGCCCGGACGGCAAGATCCGCATCCCGCTGAACGAGAGCCAGGACGAGCAGTCGCAGATCGAGGAGTTCCTGCGCGACTACAAGGGCGAGGGCATCCAGCATCTGGCCTTCGGCACGGACGACATCTTCAAGACCGTGGAGACGCTGCGCGCCCGCGGCGTGAAGTTCCAGACCACGCCCGACAGCTACTACGAACTGCTCGACGGGCGGGTGAAGGATCACGGCGAGGACACCGCCCGCCTGAAGGCGCAGAACATCCTGCTCGACGGCGCTCCGACCGAGGGCCAGGGCCTGCTGCTGCAGATTTTCACCGAGAACCAGGTCGGCCCGATCTTCTTCGAGATCATCCAGCGCAAGGGAAACGAGGGCTTCGGCGAGGGTAACTTCAAGGCGCTGTTCGAGTCGATCGAGCTCGACCAGATCCGCCGGGGCGTGGTGAAGGCGGACTAGGCTTCCGCGAGACCGAGGCGCATCTCGATCCTGTCGAGGCGCGTCTCGAAGCGGTCCATGCGGCGGTTCAGAACCACGAGGTTCTCTTCGACATTGGTCAGCCGGACCTTGATCTCGGAGACCTCCTCGACAAGCCGGTCCACCTGCGTCGAGATATGGCGCAGGTACTGGAGCACAATGTTGTCGGGCCCGTCGGTCATAATGCGAACATAGGGCGAACATGGCGCGAGCGCAACTGAAATCACTCGTAATGATTGTGGCGTCGGGCCTCGCCCTGCTGGCCACCCCGGCCCTCGCCGAACCCAAATGGGCCCTGGTCATCCACGGCGGCGCCGGCGTCATCGAGCGCAAGGACCTGACCCCCGAGACCGAAGCGGCCTATCGCGCGGCCATGGCCAAGGCGGCCGCCACCGGCTCGGCGGTCCTGGACAAGGGCGGCAGCGCCATGGACGCCATCGAGGCGGTGATCCGTGATCTCGAGGACGACCCGCTGTTCAACGCCGGCCGGGGCGCGGTGTTCACCGCCGAGGGACGCAACGAGCTGGACGCCGCCGTCATGGACGGCAAGAGCCTCATGGCCGGCTCGGTTGCCGGCGTCACCCGCACCCGTCACCCGATCAGCCTGGCCCGCGCGGTGATGGAGAAGTCCCGCCATGTGATGATGATCGGCGCGGGCGCCGACGCCTTCGCCGCCTCGGTCGGCCTGGAGCAGGTCGATCCGTCGTACTTCTTCACCGAGCGGCGCTGGCAGGGTCTGGTAAAGGAACTGGCCAATCAGGGCCTGCCGGTCCCGGTCCGTCCGGCTGGAGCGCCTCCGCCGCAGGCCTTCCAGCCCATCCCCGACGACCGCAAGTTCGGCACGGTCGGCGTGGCGGCCCTGGACAGCGCCGGCAACGTCGCGGCGGGGACCTCGACCGGCGGCATGACCGCCAAGCGCTGGGGCAGGGTCGGCGACGCGCCGATCATCGGGGCCGGCACCTACGCCTCCAACCAGTCCTGCGCCGTGTCGGCGACCGGCTCGGGCGAATACTTCATCCGCCTGACGGTGGCCCGCGAGATCTGCGCCCTGGTGCAGTACAAGGGCATGACCCTGCAACGGGCGGCCGACGAAGTGATCCAGGCGCGGCTGACGGCGCTGGGGGGCGATGGCGGCGTGGTCGCCCTGACGCCTGACGGCCAGATGGCCTGGAGCTTCAACACTTCGGGCATGTACCGCGCCCGCGCCGCCGAAGGTCAGCCGACGGTGGTCTCCATCTACAAGGACGAGCAGTAGCCATGGCCAACCGAAACTGGATCCCCGTCCGTGGCGCGCAGGGCCTGCACAGCCGTCAGGCGCACGCCGACCTGCCCGAGGGGACCTATGAGCGGGAGATGTCGAAGGAGGGCTTCTTCGGCCCGGCCGCCTTCCTCTACCACCGTCGTCCGCCGACCGGCTGGACCAGCTTCGAGGGGCCGCTGCGCCCGCGCGCCTTTGACCTGAACGGCCTCAACGAGGCCGCGCCGTCGCCGTGGAACGCGCCGGTCGTGTTGCACAACGCCGCCTGCGAGATGCGCTTCTGGAAGCTGTCGGCCCCGATGCCGGCCCTGGCCCGCAACGCCGATGGCGACCAGCTGCTGTTCGTGCATGCGGGGGAGGGCGACCTCTTCTGCGACTTCGGCCGCATGCCTTACGTCGCCGGCGACTACCTCTACCTGCCGCGCGGGACGATGTGGCGGCTGAGCCCGTCAGCGCCGACGGCGATCCTGACCATCCAGGCGACCAACGGCCACTTCACCCTGCCGGACAAGGGCCTGCTCGGCCCGCACGCGCTGTTCGACCCGGCGATGATGGACACGCCGGTGATGGACGAGGCCTTCCGCGCCCATCAGGCGCAGGACGGCGAGACGGCGGTCCACATCAAGAAGCGCGGCCAGGTCTCGGTGGCCACCTATCCCTGGAACCCGCTGGACGCCGTCGGCTGGCACGGCGAGCTGGCCCCCGCGCGGATCAACGTGAAGGACTTCCGGCCGCTGAACAGCCACCGCTACCACCTGCCGCCCAGCGTCCACACCACCTTCCTGGCCGACCGGTTCGTGGTCTGCACCTTCGCGCCGAGGCCGTTCGAGACCGATCCGGGCGCGATCAAGATCCCGTTCTTCCACAACAACGACGACTACGACGAGGTGCTGTTCTATCACGCCGGGGACTTCTTCAGCCGCGACGGGATCGACGCCGGGATGATGACCTTCCACCCCTCCGGCTTCACCCACGGGCCCCACCCCAAGGCGCTGAAGAACATGCTGGTCCAGACCAGGGCGGCCACCGACGAATACGCGGTGATGATCGACACCCGCGACCCGCTGGAAGTGGGCGAGGGCGCCGCGGCGGTCGAGAACGCCGCCTATGTCGACAGCTGGAAGGCGCGCGGATGAGCAACGTCGATCCCGATCTGCTGGCCATGGCCGAGGATGAGCTTACCCGCGCCGTGACCCTGTCCTGGCGCGACGCCTCGAAGGTCACGCCCTGGGGCGACACCTTCGACGGGATTTCGCCTGCCGGGCGAAATGTGCAGGTCGAACGCAACTACCTCTGGTCGGAGGGCGAAGGCGGGGACATTCTGGTCGAGATTGCGGTGTTCGGCGGGCCGTCGCGTTACGACGCGGGGGCCCGGGTCAGCCGGACCATCCGCCGGGGCGGCTAGAATGGCCGCCCGCTCGAGGGGGACTGGGTATGGTCGAACATAGCGAATTTCCGTGGGGGCCGGAGGCCGTGCCGGGCATGCTGACGCCGCTCGGCGTGTTCGGCTGGATCATCGCCGGCGTGCTGGCGCTGCTGCTCATCGGCGCGATGCGCACAGGCGGCGGCCGGCGCGGCAAGGCGGACGAGGCCCAGCTGGCCGAGACCTATGGCTACATCCTGGCGGCGGCGCGCTACGCGGTGCGGCAGGACGAGTTCGGGGTCCTGCGCGGCGCCGATGTCCTGCGGCGCGTGATCCGCAGCCATCTCGGCGGCGTCCTGCTGGCCGGCGGCGGCTTGGGCAAACAGCTCAAGAAGCTGGGCGAGGGCATGGGCGAAAAGGACGAGAAGAAGGACGAGAAAAAGAAGAAGGACGATCACGGCCACGGTGGTCATGGCGGCCACGGCAAGCACGAGGCCCATCCCGTCGCGGCCGAACACTCGGCCGGCGCGACCACCACGGTGGCCGAGACGGTCCACGGCCACAGCATCACCCTCAATATCGGCGGCGAGAAGCCTGGCCACGGCGGCCACGACGACGGCCACGGCCATGACGACCACGGCGATGATGAAAAGCCCCCGACCCTCGAGGAGCAGCTCCAGCTCGCCCGCAAGGCCGTGCGGGAGTTCGAGGCCTGGTGGAGCGACAAGCCGTCCCGGATGGCCGAGCTGCGCGCCGCTCACGACGACCTGACCTCCCCCAAGAAGCCCGACCCGGCGCTCGTCGCCCTCTTTGAAGAGAAAAAAGCGCACTGATGAAGCTAGCGTCCCTCAAGGGCGGCCGTGACGGCCGCCTCGTCGTCGTCTCCTCCGACCTGGCGTGGTACACGCCCGCCGACGTCATCGCCCCCACCCTGCAGGCGGCGCTCGACGACTGGGACCGGTGCGAACCCCTGCTGCGCGGGCTCGCGACAAGCCTCGACCACGGCGCCGTGCCGCGCGAGCGCTTCCATGAGCATGGCGCCCATTCGCCGCTGCCGCGCGCCTATCAGTGGGCCGACGGCTCGGCTTACGTGAACCACGTGGCCCTGGTGCGGAAGGCGCGCGCCGCCGATATGCCGGCCAGCTTCTGGACCGATCCGCTGATGTACCAGGGCGGTTCCGACGGCTTCCTCGCGCCGCGCGACCCGATCCCGCTGAAGGACGAGGCCTGGGGCTGCGACCTGGAGGGCGAGGTGGCGGTGATCACCGGCGACGTGCCGCTGGGCGCCAGCCGCGAGGAGGGCCTGGCCGCCGTGCGGCTGGTGATGCTGGTCAACGACGTCTCGCTGCGCAACCTGATCCCGGGCGAGCTGGCCAAGAACTTCGGCTTTTTCCAGTCCAAGCCGGCCAGCGCCTTCTCGCCGGTCGCGGTGACGCCGGATGCGCTGGGCGACCGCTGGAAGGACGGCAAGCTGCACGGCGCGCTGGAGGTCGAGCTGAACGGCAAGCCGTTCGGCGAGGCCGACGCCGGCGCCGACATGACCTTCGATTTCGGGACCCTGATCGCCCATGCGGCGAAGACCCGGGCCCTGTCGGCGGGGACCATCATCGGCTCGGGCACGGTGTCCAATCGCGACGCCGACGGCGGTCCGGGCAAACCCATCGACCAGGGCGGCTTGGGCTACAGCTGCATCGCCGAGGTGCGCACGGTGGAGACGCTGCTCGCCGGAGAGGCGAAAACGCCTTTCCTGCGTCACGGCGACAAGGTCCGCATTGAGATGCGCGACGCGAAACGTCACTCCATCTTCGGGGCCATCGAGCAGGAGGTCGTGGTCCCCGGCAAATGACCAGGAGACCCAAGGGCATGGCCTCGAACGTGACGCCGCTGCCGGCCCGGGACGGCGGCAAGGCCGACGGGCTGGCGCTCGACGACTACCTGCCGTTCCGGCTGTCGGTGGCGTCGAACGGCGTGTCGCGGCTGATTGCCCGGGCCTACGAGGACCGCTTCGGCCTGTCGATCCCGCAGTGGCGGTTGATGGCGGTGCTGGCCGAGGGGCCGCTGTCGCCCCAGGCCATCGTCGCCCGTACGGCCATGGACAAGGTCACCGTCAGCCGCGCCGCCCAGGCCATGCTCACCCGCCACCTGGTGGCGCGCACGGCCAGTCCGTCCGACGGCCGCTCCCATACCCTGGCCCTGACCGAGACCGGCCGCCGCCTGCACGCCGAGATCGCCCCGCTCGCCCTGGCCTATGAGGCCGCCCTGCTGGCCGGCCTGGCGCCGGCGGAGGTCGCCCAGCTCAAGCGGCTGCTGCAGCGGCTCGAAGGCGCCGCGGCGCGGTTGTCGGGCGAGGGGTAGGGTTCCTCTCCCCGTTTCAAACTCGCCATCATGGCCCGGACGAGCCGGGCCATGACGCGGGAAAAGGAAGGTTGGCGTCGTCGCGCCCCTTAACCGAACACCCCGGCCCAGCCGGTTCCCGCCAGAGCCCCATCGACCAGCTTCCGGTCACCCGCCCCAAGCGCCGCGTACTCCTCGCGCAGCCAGGCCAGGCATTTGGCCTGGTAGGCGAAGGGCTGCTGGCTCCAGGGCTTGCCGTCGATGGTGGTCTCGACGCTGTCCGCGCCGCTGGCCACGGCCGCCGCGTTGGCCAGCAGCAGGGGCGCGTAGACGCGGCCGGTCTCCGCCAGGATGGCCAGCAGGGTGCCCGGCAGGGCGGCCGGATCGAACCAGCCGTCCTCGGCGACCTCGACGCCGCCCAGGTCGTCCGTCGTCCACACCCAGGCATAGACCCGCGGCGCGCGTTTCTCGGTCAGGGTGGAGGGCGTCGGATCCATATGGGCCAGCTGGGTCAGCTGGCCGAAGACGCCGAAGTCGCCGGCGCCGGGCCGGTCGCCAAGCAGGAAGCGGTGCTGCTTGAGGTGGGTCTCCAGGAGGTCGACGAAGCGGACATAGCTGTCCTCGATCACCGGGCCGGTGACCGCGTT
This sequence comes from Caulobacter sp., assembly GCA_030652755.1. Taxonomy (GTDB): domain Bacteria; phylum Pseudomonadota; class Alphaproteobacteria; order Caulobacterales; family Caulobacteraceae; genus Caulobacter. Next base: position 15,908 of record JAUSPV010000230.1, read on the forward strand.
TGAGCCCACATAGCGCAGCCGGCTGATCTGGCGTTCGGAAAAGGCCTTGCCCATCGCCGCCAGGGTCTCGTCGCTCAGGGGAACCGGGCCGCAGGACGGCAGCACGCCCGCGGCGTGGTCGATGTCCTGCCGGTAGGCCCAGCGATAGTGGAACATCGCCTTGGTCAGCCACTCGTCGCCGTAGTCCTCCAGCAGCGAGTCGAGGAAGGCCAGGGCGGGCGAGGGCGGCCGGATCGAGCGGCCCTCGAACTGGCCCTCGAAGCGCCGGATCAGCGGCGTTGAGTCGGTGACCGCCTGCAGCGCGCCGTCGGCGTCCTTCAGGAAGAAGGTCGGCAGCAGCCGGACCTTCGACTTCGGCCAGTCGGCCGGCTCGCGCCCGTTGTAGATGTAGCGGTAGGGAATCCGGCGGTACCGCAGCACCGCCACCATCTTGCGGGTGTAGGGCGAGCCGGGCGCGCCGATCAGCGGGAGGGCTTCCATCAACAGCTCCTGGGACGCGAGGATGCGGCGACTCTGGCGGCCGCCATCAGTTGGCATAGCCTATGCCAATAGGCCGCGACGCGCCAATCCCTCCCGCGGCGCCCGCGCCGCGTTGACCTTGGCCGGCGCATGACTAGATTGCCGCCCTCGCTCCCCGGCCCGCCGGGGAACCGCGCCGTGCGGGTGTGGTGGAATGGTAGACGCGGGGGTCTCAAAAACCCCTTCCGAGAGGAGTGTCGGTTCGAGTCCGACCACCCGCACCACCGTCGGCCCAAGGGCCGATCGCAGCCGCCGATTCGTCGCCGCCGCCGTCAGATCGGGCAGCTGGCCACCTCCAGCTGCAGCATGGCCAGCACCCGGCCAAAGCCGATGTACTGCCCGGCCATCATCGCCAGCTCCAGGAACTCCGCGTCGCTGAAGTGGCGGCGCATGTTGGCCACGTCCTCGTCGCCGATGTTGTGGTGGTCGACGGCCATCTTCTCGGCGAAGTGGATCGCCGCCCGCTCTCGCGGTGTGAACTCGGCGGCGTCGGCGTCGTCGACCCCGGCGGCGGCCTCGCTCTCGCTGACCACCTCCGGCGCCATGCGCACGGTCTTGCACAGCACGCAGCCGTTCAGGGTGGCGATCCGCAGCCGGATCAGCTCCTTGAGCCGCGGCTCCAGCTGGCCGGCCCCGCCGGTGTGCCAGGGGTAGTAGAAGCCCTGGTAGGCCTCGACCAGGTCCGGCGCCGGCCCGAAGGCGCGGGCGAAGTGGCGGCCCAGCCAGTTGTCCTCCGGCGTCGCGTCGTGGATCGCCTTCAGGTACGACGGCAGGGCTTCGGGTTCGACGAGCGGCATGCGGGACATGGGCGTCTCCTTTGGGATGGGGAGCGGGGACAGGTTAAGGTGTCCCAAGGGACATCTTAACCTGTCCCCACGCTTTCAGCTGGCCGCGCGCTCTTCGGCCCGGGTCGGGAAGTCGGTGTAACC
>JAUSPV010000233.1 GCA_030652755.1 Caulobacter sp.
CGACACGCGCCTGCGGCGCTGCTCAGCATGACGTGGGTGGTTGGCCCTCAGAACACGTCATCCTGAGCAGCCGCGCAGCGGCGTGTCGAAGGACGCACTGCACAGGCAGCGTTCATCCCTGGCCCGACCCCGGACTCGATCCGGGGCGGGTCATGACGGCGGGCGGGGCAGGTGAGCGCCCTCAGCCCTTCCAGAACCCGACGATCTCGCGCACCTCGGCAACGGTCGGGGCGGCGGCTTCCCGCGCCTTCTCCGCCCCGGCCGCCAGGATGCGGTCGATCTCGGCCCTGTCGCCGAGGAAGCGGCGCATGGCCTCGCCGACGGGGCCGAGCTTGGCCACCGCCAGGTCGGCCAGGGCCGGCTTGAAGGTTCCGAACCCCTTGCCGCCGAACTCGGCGATCACCTGGGCCTTGGTCATCTCGGCCAGCGCGCCGTAGATGCCGACCAGGTTGTCGGCTTCCGGCCGGGCGGCCAGGTCCTCGAGGTTTTCCGGCAGCGGCTCGGGGTCGGTCTTGGCCTTGCGGATCTTCTGGGCGATGGCGTCGGCGTCGTCGGTCAGGTTGATACGCGAGTTGTCCGACGGGTCGGACTTGCTCATCTTCGCCGTCCCGTCGCGCAGGCTCATGATCCGCGCGCCCGGGCCCTGGATCAGCGGGTCGGGCAGCGGGAAGAAACCCGGCCGGTCGAAGTCGTGGTTGAACTTGCCGGCGATATCGCGGGTCAGCTCCAGATGCTGCTTCTGGTCCTCGCCGACCGGCACATGGGTGGCCTTGTAGACCAGGATGTCGGCCGCCTGCAGCACCGGGTAGGTGTAGAGGCCGACCGAGCTGCGCTCCTTGTGCTTGCCGCTCTTCTCCTTGAACTGGGTCATCCGGTCGAGCCAGCCGAGACGGGCGACGCAGTTGAAGATCCAGGCCAGCTCGGCGTGCTCGCGCACCGCCGACTGCGGGAAGATGGTCGCCTTGGCCGGATCGAGGCCCGAGGCCAGGTAGGCGGCGGCGATCTCGCGGGTCTGGTCGGCCAGCAGGGCCGGGTCCTGCCAGACGGTGATGGCGTGCATGTCGGCCACGAAGATGAAGGTGTCCATCTCATGCTGCAGGCGGGCGAACTTCACCAGCGCGCCCAGATAGTTGCCCAGGTGCAGGGCGCCGGACGGCTGGACGCCGGACAGCACGCGGACGGGACCGGCGTAGGGGACGGGGGCTTGGTCGGTCATGGATCGGTCTTTTCGGAATGCGGGTCGTACAGGCGCGGCGACGGGCGCCGCGCAGCTTGGCGGGTGGGCGTCAGGCGCCGCGCCATCGGCGCGTGAGGGAAGCCGGCAGGACCATGCAGGCTCGATACGGCGCCGCCGGGATCAGGACAAGTCCGCGAGCCCTACAGGACGTCGGTCGGCGGCGGCGCTGTCACGCCGGGGCGGCGGCGCAGCGCGGCCTTGATCTCGGGAAGCGTCACCCCGCCAGAGGCCAGCAGCAGCGGCGGATAGATGGCCGCGCCGGCCAGGCAGAGCAGCAGGACCACGATCTCCTTGGGCCCCAGCCCCGGCAGGCGGAAACCGCCGATCAGACCCTCGAGCTCGGCGCGGTAGAACTGGGCGGCGAACAGGGCCAGACCCATCGCCGTGCTGGCCAGCAGGATGCGCACCAGCTTGCCGGCCGCGACCGGCGAGGGCGTCCAGTCTCCGCGCTTGCGCAGCGCCCAGACCATCTGGCCGACATTGAGCCAGGAGGCGAAGGCGGTGGCGGCCGCGATGCCCTCGAAGCCGATGATCTGGAACAGGGTGATGCCGAGCACGATGTTGACCACCATCGAGATGATGGCGAACCGCATCGGCGCCTTCGTATCGGAGCGGGCGAAGAACACCGGCGACAGCACCCGCGCCAGCACGAAGGCCGGCGTGCCCCAGCCGTAGTGGAACAGGGCCTTGGCGGTCTCCTGGGCGTCGTAGGCGGTGAACTCGCCGCGCTGGAACAGGCCGTCGATCAGATAGTGCGGCACGGCGAGCAGCGCCGCCGCCGCCGGCAGGGTCAGGGCCATGGCGAAGACGATGGCCTGGTCGGTGGTGCGCTGCGCCTCGACCTTGTCGTCCAGGCTGATGGCCCGCGACAGGGTCGGCAGCAGGGCGACCCCGATGGCCACCCCGACCAGCCCCAGAGGCAGCTGGTAGAAGCGGTCGGCGACCGACAGCCAGGTCCGGGCGCCGTTCACCTGGCTGGCGATGATACCGGAGATGAAGATGTTGACCTGGGTGACGCTGGCGGCGATGGCGCCGGGAATGGCCGTGGCGATCAGGGCGCGGATTTCCGGCGTCAACCGGGGGATGGTCGGCCGGATCTTCGCCCCGACGCGCCAGACGCCCCACCACAGCAGGCCGGCCTGGACGATGCCCGCGCCGAACACGCCCCAGGTCGCGGCATAGGCCGAGCTGACGGCGTCGTTGGGGGGAATGACCGCGATCAGGATGCCGGCGTTGAGGATGGTCGGCGCCGCCGCCGACAGGGCGAACCGGCCGCCGGCGTTGAGCACGCCTGACAGCAGCGCCACGATCGCCATGCAGGGCAGGTAGGGCATGCTGATCTGGGTCAGCACCACCGCCAGCTTGAACTTCTCGGGCTGGTCGATGAAGCCCGGATTGATGACGATCATCAGCCACGGCATGGCCAGCTGCAGGATGACGGTCAGGAGCAGGGTGGCCGCCGCCAGCGTGGCCAGGGCGTCGGTCGCCAGCCGGTCGGCGGCCTCCTGCCCTTCCCTGGCCAGCACCTTCGAGTAGGCCGGGACAAAGGCCGCGGTGAAGGCGCCCTCGGCGAAGATGCGCCGGAACAGGTTGGGGAAGGACTGGGCGGTGTTGAAGGCGTCGGCGGCCGGCGTCGCGCTGGCCCCCAGCCGGGCGGTGATGAACAGGTCGCGCGCCAGGCCCATGAACCGGCTGACCAGCGTCAGGCTGGAAAACACCATCGACGAGCGGATCAGGCCGCCCTTCGGAGTCTTCACGGGTCTGGACGGCTTGTCAGCGCTCACCGCCCGCTTGTGCGACGGGTCGCGGGGGTGGTCAAGGCGGCGTCAGGCGGTTGCGCTGAAGGGAGATGGCTACTGCGCACTCCCTCCCCCTTGTGGGGAGGGTGGCGCGGCGAGCCGAAGGCGAGACGTGACGGGCGGGGCAAGTCGCGATCCATGGTCGGCGCTGAACGCGGCCATCACTTGCCCCACCCTGCCCTGCTCCGCAGGGCTGTCCCTCGCCACAAGGGGGAGGGAGGAGCCTACCGCGCGACGCTGGCCCGCGCCCGTTCCAGCTTCGGTCGGCCGCCGCGCGAGGGCGCCGCGTCCTCATCCTCCAGCGCCTCCATCAGCGCCGCCTTCAGGCCGTTGGCGGCGCGCGCATCGGTCAGCTTTCCGCCGCCCGGGGTCTGGACATAGAAGGCGTCGACGGCCCGCTCGCCATAGCCGTCGATATGGGCGCTGACGATGGACAGGCCGGCGTCGGCGACGGCGCGGGCCAGGGCCTCGAGCAGGCCGGGGCGGTCGCGGCCCGACGCCTCGACCACGGTGGCGTCTTCCGAGGCTTCGTTGTCGAGCATCACCGTCGGGGTGATCGAAAAGGCGGCGGCGCGGCCCAGCTCCTGGGGCTTGCGCGGTTCGAAGGTCGGCGGCTCGCCCTTGCCCGCGGCCTCCATCGCGTCGGCCAGCCGGCGCAGGATGCGGGGATTGTCGGCCCCGATCGGCGCGCCGGTGATGTCCTGCACGTGGAAGACGTCCAGCGCCTGGCCCTGGGCGGAGGTGAACACCCGCGCCCCGACCACGTTGCCGCCCAGGCCGGAGATGGCCAGGGCCAGGTCGGCGAACAGGCCGCGCCGGTCCTTGGCGGCGACGACGATCTCGGCGGCGTTGCGGTCGGGCCGCACGCGGGTTTCGGCCGCCGCCCCGCCCTGAATCTGGGCGCGGCGGGCCAGCTCGGCGTGGGCGGTCAGTTCGTCCGTGGTGAAGGCGGTGAAGTAGGCGTCCTCCATCGAGCCGGCCCACCCCTTGGACACCGGGTCGCGCTCGATCAGGGTCTTGCGGGCCTCGGCGGCGACGGCGCTCTGGTGGCGGCGCGCGCTGGCCGCGGGGTCAGAGCCCCGGCCGCCACGGAACACCGCCTCGGTCGAGGCGTAGAGCTCGCGCATCAGCTGGCCCTTCCAGCCGTTCCAGACCCCCGGACCCACGGCGCGGATATCGGCGACGGTCAGGACCAGCAGCAGGCGCAGCCGCTCGGGGTTCTCGACGATGCCGGCGAAGGCGGCGACGGTGGCCGGGTCGGTGACGTCGCGCTTCTGGGCGTAGTCGCTCATCACCAGGTGATGCTCGACCAGCCAGGCGATCAGTTCGATCTTGCTGCGTTCGACGCCCAGCCGCTCACAGGCCGAGCGCGCGGCCCGAGCCCCGGCCTTCTCCTGGCCGCCGACCCCGCCCTTGCCGGTGTCGTGCAGCAGCATGGCCAGGAACAGCGCTTCGCGGTCGTCGATCAGCGGCATGATCGACACCGACAGCGGATGGTCCTCGACCAGACGGCCATCGGCGATGTCGGCGATCACCCCAACGGCGCGCAGGGTGTGCTCGTCGACAGTATAGGAGTGATACATGTTGAACTGCATCTGGGCGACGATCCGGCCGAACTCCGGCAGATATCGGCCCAGCACGCCGGACTCGTTCATCAGCGTCAGGGTGCGGTAGGTGCGCTTGCCGCGCGCCAGCACGTCGAGGAAGGCCTTCGCCGCCTCCGGGTCGCGCCGCACCTTGGGCGTGATCAGCGCCAGGCTGCGCGTCACCGCCGTGAAGGCGTCGGGGTGCAGGTCGAGATTGCGCTGGTCGGCGATGCGGAAGATGCGGATCAGGTCGACCGGATCCTTCTCGAAGATCTGCGGCCCGTCGATGGTCAGGCGGCCGCCCTCCTCGATGAAACCGGGCACATCCAGCGGCTTGCGCTTGGGCCCGCCCTGGCCGGGCAGGAATCGCGACAGGCCCTTGGGATGGGCCTTCACATGTTCGGTCTCCAGCTTGGCCGAGAAGGTCCGCGTCAGGGACCCGACCTCGCGGGCGATCAGGAAGTAGCGGCGCATGAACCGCTCGACGGCCGGATTGTCGGCGCGGTCGCCATAGCCCATCCGCCGGGCGATCTCCGGCTGCAGGTCGAAGGTCAGCCGCTCCTCGGGGCGGCCGGTGGCGAAGTGAAGATGGGCGCGCACCGCGTGCAGGAAGTCGAAGGCGCGCACGAAGGCCCGCACCTCGCGCCGGTCGAAATAGCCCAGGGTGAAGACGTCCTCGGGCTTTTCCACCGGGTGCAGGTACTCGGCGATCCACATCAGGCTGTGCAGGTCGCGAAGGCCGCCCTTGCCCTCCTTGACGTTGGGCTCGACCATGTAGCGGCTGGCGTCGGCGCGGCCGTGGCGGTCGTCGCGCTCCTTCAGCTTGGCGGCGACGAACTCCGCCCCCGTGCCCTTGACCACGTCGTTGCGGAACCGCTTTTTCAGGTCGGCGGCCAGCGCCGCGTCGCCGGTCAGCTGGCGGGCCTCCAGCAGCGAGGTGCGGATGGTGAAGTCCTCGCGCGACAGCCGCACGCATTCCTCGACGGTGCGCGAGGCGTGGCCGACCTTGAAGCCCAGGTCCCACAGCGCATAGAGCATGAATTCGATCACGCTCTCGGCGTGCGCGGTCTGCTTGTAGGGCCGCAGGAACAGCAGATCGATGTCGGAGTAGGGCGACAGCACGCCCCGGCCGTAACCGCCCACCGCCAGCAGGCAGAGCCGCTCGCCCTCGGTGGGGTTGCGGGCCCGGAACATGTGGACGGTGGTGAAGTCGTACAGGGCGGTGATCACCTCATCGGTGACGCCGCACAGCAGCCGGGCCGTCTCGACCCCGCCGGCCCCGTTCTCCAGCCGCTCCTTGGCGATCATCCGGCCGCGGAACAGCGCGGCCTTGAGGATCTCCAGCGCCAGCCGCCGCTGCTCGGGCTCGTTGCCGGCGGCGTCGTGGGCGGCGGCCGTCAACCGGGCCCGCAAGGCGTGGCCGTCGACGACATGTTCAAGGCGGGTGGGGCGGAGGCGTGCGACCATGATGGTCCGTATGTGCGCCGCAGCAAGCGGTGGTGCAATGGTTCGCCGCGTCGCCGGGCGACGGCGCCTATCTTGTGCACAGCGGGCTTGATGGTAGAATATGTCAAGCTTTGACATATGAGGCGGCCATGGCCACCAACGTGCATCTGACCCCCGAACTCGAACGCTTCGCCCGCCAGTGCGTGGAAGAGGGCCGCTACAACAACGTCAGCGAGGTCGTCCGCTCCGCGCTGCGGATGCTTCAGGACGCGGAGGACCGGAAGAAGGCGTTCATGGCGATGCTGAAGGCGGCGGAGGACGAGGCTGATCGGGACGGCTGGCTAACGATGGACGACGCCCTGGTGGCTGCGGAGGCCGCCGTCGCCGAGGTCGAACGGAAGTTCAAGGTCAAGGGCGAGTGAAAGCGGTCCCCTCCCCGTCAGCCGCACGCGACATTGCGCTCGCCGCCAGCGAGATGGCCGGAGACAATCCGCGTGTGGCCCGGGCCTTTATGGCGGCGACGAACGAGGTCGCCATAAATCTCGGCCGCTTTCCTGAGATGGGCGACGAACGTCCCGAACTGGCTGACCCACCGATCCGGTTCTGGACTCTGGCTCGATACCGGTACGTGGTCGTGTACCGGCCCGATACCGTCCCGCCCCGCATTCTGCGCGTCCTGCACGGCGCCCGGGATATCCCGAGTCTGCTGAGCGGACTCAGGTCCGACTGCCCTACAACAACCCCCTCAGTCGATAGAGCGCGTCCATCGCCTCGCGGGGGCTCATGCCGTCGGGGTCGAGGGTGCGCAGGGCTTCCTCCACCGGGCTGGGGCCGGACTTGGCCGGCGTCGGGGCGGAGGCGGCGAACAGCGGCAGGCCTTCCAGCCGCGCCGGCGATTCCGCCTCGCTCTCCAGCCGCTCCAGCACCTGACGGGCGCGGGCGACGACGGCGGGCGGCACCCCGGCCAGCTTGGCCACCTGGACGCCGTAGCTGCGGTCGGCGGCGCCCGGTCCCGCCTCGTGCAGGAAGACCAGGTCGCCGTTCCACTCCTTGGCCCGCAGGCTGAGGTTGGAAACGTAGCTGAGCTTGTGCTCCAGCGCCGCCAGCTCGTGGTAGTGGGTCGCGAACAACGCCCGGCTGCGGTTGGTGGCGTGCAGCGCCTCGGCGCAGGCCCAGGCGATCGCCAGGCCGTCCCAGGTGGCGGTGCCCCGGCCGATCTCGTCGAGGATCACGAAGCTGCGCGGTGTCGCCTGGGTGAGGATGGCGGCGGTCTCGACCATCTCGGCCATGAAAGTCGAGCGACCGCGCGCCAGATCGTCGCCGGCGCCCACGCGGCTGAACAACCGGTCGACCACGCCCATCTTCAGCGAGCGCGCCGGCACGAAGCAGCCGGCCTGGGCCATCACCGCCAGGATGGCGTTCTGGCGCAGGAAGGTCGACTTGCCGGCCATGTTCGGCCCGGTGACGATCGACAGCCGCGCGCCGGTCTCGCCCGAGCCGTCCAGCCGGCAGTCATTGGGGGTGAAGGGATCGCCGGCCCGCCTGACCGCGGCCTCGACGACCGGGTGACGGGCCCCGATGGCCTCGAAACAGAAGGACTTGTCGACCGTCGGCCGGACTGCCTGCTGGTCCTCGGCCCATTCGGCCAGGGCGGCGTCAACGTCCAGCGTGGCCAGGGCCCGGGCCGCCGCCTGGATGGCGGGCGCCAGCGCGCAGGCGGCCTCGCGCCAGGCTTCGAAGGTCGCCATCTCGATGGCCAGCGCCCGCTCCCCGGCCTGGGCGATGCGGGCGTCGAGGTCGGCCAGCTCCACCGTGGTGAAGCGCACCTGGTTGGCGAGGGTCTGGCGGTGGATGAAGGTGGCGTTCAGCGGCGGCTGGAACAGCGGGTCGGCCTTGTTCGCCGTGGTCTCCACGAAATAGCCGAGCACCGCGTTGTGCTTGATCTTCAGCGGCACGCCGCTTTCGGCCGCCAGCCGACTCTCCAGCGCGATGATCACCCGCCGGCTGTCGTCGCGCAGGCCGCGGGCCTGGTCGAGCTCGGGCCGGACGCCGGCGGCGACGAAGCCGCCGTCGCGGGCCTGGGCCGGCAGGTCGGGGCCGAGGCCGGCCTCCAGCGCCGCCAGCAGGCCGGACAGGTCGACCGACAGCGACGGGTTCACGGCCGCCAGCGCCTGGTCGATTTCGAACGGCGGCGCGGTCAGCTGCGCCCCTTCGTTGGACAGCAGGGCCGACAGCGCCTCGCCGGTCTTCAACCCGTCGCGCAGCACGCCCAGGTCGCGCGGACCGCCGCGACCGAGCGCCAGTCGGGACAGCGCGCGCGCCAGGTCGCCGGAGCGACGCAGGCTCTCACGCAGCCGCTCGCGCAGCTGCCGGCGCTCGACCATCCACTGCACGGCGTCGAGCCGGACGTTGATGGCCGCCGGATCAAGCAGCGGCCGGGCCAGCCGCGCCGCCAGCAGCCGCGATCCGGCGGCGGTGACGCAGCGGTCGATGCAGCCGAGCAGCGAGCCGTCGCGCTGGCCCGACAGGGTCTTCTCGATCTCGAGCGAGGTGCGGGTGGCCGGGTCGATGGCCATGACGTCGGCCTCGCCCGCGCGGCGGGGCGGCGACAGGGCCGGCAGCTTGCCGGCCTGGGTCATCTCCAGATGGGCGGCGATCAGGCCCAGCGCCGAGATCTCCGCCCCGGCCAGCCCGCCGAAGCCGTCCAGGGTGTCGACGCCGTACAGCCGCTTGAGCCGGGCCTCGGACGCGGCAGGCTCGGCCAGGGCCTGGGCCACCGGCTGGACCAGCCCGCCGGCCCCCTTCAGCGCCTGGTTTACGGTCTCGTCGGCGAACAACCGGTCGGGGACAAGGATCTCGGACGGCTGCAGCGCCGCCAGCGCGGCCGCCAGGCCGGAGGGCGCGATCAGCAGGCTCTCGACCTCGCCGGTGGACAGCTCGACGCTGGCCACCGCCGCCTGCCCGCCGCGCAGCGCGATGGCCGCCAGCCGGTTGGCCCCTCGGGCGTCGAGCAGGCCTTCCTCGGTGAGGGTGCCGGGCGTGACGATACGGACGACGTCGCGGGCGACGATCGACTTGGAGCCGCGCTTGCGGGCTTCGGCCGGGCTTTCGATCTGTTCGCAGACCGCGACCTTGAAGCCGGCGCGGATCAGCTTGGCCAGATAGGCCTCGGCGGCGTGCACCGGCACGCCGGCCATCGGGATCGGCTGGCCGTTGTGGGTCCCGCGATGGGTCTGGGCGATGCCCAGCGCCGCGGCCGCGCGGACGGCGTCGTCGAAGAACAGCTCGTAGAAGTCGCCCATGCGGAAGAAGACCAGCGCATCGGGCTGGCGCGACTTGGCCTCGAAGTACTGCGCCATGACCGGCGTGGCCCCGGCGGCGTCAGGAGTCGGGGCGATCGGGGCGGAGGGGGCGTTCATCGCCGGCGAACCTAGCGGGGTTCGCCGGACGCGTTAAGGGCCGACCACGGGTGGTGGCCGGCCCTCGACGATTGGCTGTTCGGTCGCGATCAGGCGACGTTCGAGTAGCGGTCGGCGTAGCCGTCCTGTCCGGCGTCGTCGGCGATCCGGAAGCGGCGGATCATCGAGCCGAGCTGTTCGGCTTCCTGGCGCATGGAGTGGGAGGCGGCGGTCGATTCCTCGACCATGGCGGCGTTCTGCTGG
>JAUSPV010000236.1 GCA_030652755.1 Caulobacter sp.
ATCCTCCCCAGCTTGCTGGGGAGGGGGACCGCCGGAACGGCGGTGGAGGGGAGATGCCGCGTGGTGACTCTTCAGCGCCGTGGAATGAGTCCGTGCACCGACTCCCCTCCACCACGCTTCGCGCGGTCCCCCTCCCCCTCGCTGCGCTCCGGGGAGGATTGCGTTACCGACCCTTCCACTCCGGCGCCCGCTTCTGCGCGAAGGCCATCGGGCCTTCACGGAAGTCCTCGGACTGGAAGAGGGCGGCGACGGCCGGCATCTTGAACTGGCCGCCGATGGCGTCGGCGAGCGGCATCTCCAGGCCCTGCAGCACCGCCTGTTTTGAGGCGCGAATCGACATCGGGCTGCATTCGCCGATCAGACCGGCCCACTTCTTGGCCTCGGTCATCAGGTCGGCGGCCGGGACCACGGCGTTGACGAAGCCCAGTTCCTTGCCCTCGGCGGCGCTGACGCGGCGGGCGGTGAGAATCATGCCCATCGCCTGCTTCAGACCGATCTGGCGCGGCAGGCGGTGCAGGCCGCCGGCCAGGGCGGCAAGGCCCACCTTCGGCTCGGGCAGCGCGAACACCGCGCCCTCGGCGGCGATGATCAGGTCGCAGGCCAGCGCGATCTCGAAGCCGCCGCCCATGGCCACGCCGTTGACCGCCGCGATCAGCGGCTTGTCGAGGTCAAAGCGGCTGGTGAGGCCGGCGAAGCCCGACGGCGGGCTGCCCATCTTGCCGCCCATGGCCTGGTGCTTGAGGTCGTTGCCGGCCGAAAAGGCCCGCTCTCCGGCCCCGGTGACGATGCCGACCCACTGGTCCGGGTCGGCGGCGAAGGCGTTGAACGCCTCGTCCAGCTCGAAATGCATCGGCGAATGGAGGGCGTTCATCACCTCCGGCCGGTTCAGGGTGAAGATGGTGACCGGCCCCTCGCGGTCGACCGTGATGAATTCGTAGGCCATGGAAGCGTCTCCCTCGTTTGCCCGAGAGGAGCCGCCCTTACGCGAGGGACGTCAACGGCCTTGCGTCCTTCGACACGCCGCTTCGCGGCTGCTC
>JAUSPV010000254.1 GCA_030652755.1 Caulobacter sp.
AGGGCGGCGACCCCTTCATCTTCGGCCGGGGCGGAGAAGAACTGGAAGAATGCCGCGCCGCCGGGGTGACCTGCGAGGTCGTGCCCGGCGTGACCGCCGCCCTGGCCGCCTCGGCGAGCGCCGGAGCGCCGCTGACCCATCGCGGCCTGGCCCAGGCCGTGACCTTCGTCACCGGCCACGCCGCGCACGGTGACCCGGACCTCGACTGGACCGCGCTGGCCAACCCCAACCAGACGGTCGTCATCTACATGGGCCTGACCACCGCCGGCCTGATCGGCGCGCGCCTGATGGCCGCCGGCCGCGACGGCGCGACCCCGGCCCTGATCGTCGTGAACGCCTCGCGCGGGGATGAGCAGCGCCATCCGACCACGCTGGCGCGGCTCGCCGAGACGGCGCAGGGCCTGTCCGGCCCCGCCCTGCTGATCGTCGGCGAGGCGATGGCGCTGGCATTGCCGTCAGTCCTCCCCGCTCGCGGGGAGGGGGACCATGCGGAGCATGGTGGTGGGGTAGCGCCGGCGCTGGCCGGACAGACCGGAATTCAGGATCGCGACGCTCCCGCCCGCGCAGACCCCTCCACCGCTCTCCGAGCGGTCCCCCTCCCCGCGATGCGGGGAGGAAGGAGATCATCATGAAAGCCATCACCGCCAACCGCCTGATCGACGGCGAGGTCGTGTTCTGGAAGTCCGGACAGTGGATCGAGCGCTTCGCCGAGGCCCAGATCTTCGCCGATGACGACGTGGCCGGCCCGGCCGCCGTCGAGACGGCCAAGGGCCAGTCGACGGTGATCGTCGAACCCTATCTGATCGATATCGTCGAGGCGCCCGGCGGCTGGGCCCCGGTCAGCTATCGCGAGCGCCTGCGCGCGCTCGGTCCCACCAACGAACCCACCCACGGCAAGCAGGCCGAGGGCGGCGCTTCGGTTGACGCCATTCGCGCCGCCGCCGGCGCGGCCCGCTCGACCGGCCGTGTCGACCTGATCCGCAGGAAGTAGCCGCCCATGTATCGCTACGACGCCATCGACAAGGAATTCCTGGCCGACCGGGCCAATGAGTTCCGCGAACAGGTCGGCCGCCGGCTGGCCGGCGCGCTGACCGAGGACCAGTTCAAGCCGCTGCGGCTGATGAACGGCCTGTATCTGCAGCTGCACGCCTACATGCTGCGGGTCGCGATCCCCTACGGCTCGCTGGACAGTCGCCAGATGCGCCGCCTGGCGCACATCGCCCGCACCTACGACAAGGGCTACGGCCACTTCACCACGCGCCAGAACATCCAGTTCAACTGGATCAAGCTGGGCCAGGCGCCGGACATCCTGGACCAACTGGCCGATGTCGACCTGCACGCCATCCAGACCAGCGGCAACTGCATCCGCAACACCACGGCCGACCCCTACGCCGGCGCCACGGCCGAGGAGATCGACGATCCGCGCGTGTGGTCCGAGGCG
>JAUSPV010000258.1 GCA_030652755.1 Caulobacter sp.
CTTGGGCAGGCCGGTGGTGCCGCTGGTGTAGAGTTGGATGACGTCGTCTTCCATGTCGACCGGCAGCATCGGGTCGGTCGCGGGGTGCGCGCCGATCCAGTCGCGGAAGGCCGGCCAGCGCGGGTGGCCGGGCTCGAACTGCACCAGGCCGTGGACGTCCGGCAGGTCGCTCATGATCATGTCGACCACGCCGCCGAAGTCCTCGCCGACGAACAGCATCTTCGCGCCCGCGTCCTTGAGGATGAAGGCGACCTCCGGGGGGGCCAGCCGCCAGTTGACCGGCGCCAGGGTCACCCGCGCCTTCACGCAGCCGAGCCACAGCGGGAAGAAGTCGTCGGTGTTCCTGGCCAGCACCCCGACCCGGTCGCCGGGCTTCAGGCCCTGGGCCAGCAGGGCGTTAGCGCAGCGGCTGGCGGCGGCGTCCAGCTCCGCGAACGTCGTCGTCCGCCCCTCGAACCAGATCGCCTCGGCGTCGGGCCGCAGGCGGGCCTGCAGGCGCGGGATGTCTGCCACCGAACGGATGTCGGCCATGCTGGTCATGGGTCGTTCCTCCCTGTCCGCGCCTCTGGCGGGCGCTGGTGAGGACAGGGTGCACCAAGGCCCCGGAAAGCAAAAGAGCCGCCGGATCGCTCCGGCGGCTCTTCGCTGTTGGTCGGTGCGTCCTTCGACACGGCCCTGCGGGCCTGCTCAGGATGACGTGTAGAGATACGTCATGGTGAGCAGCGCTCGAAGAGCGCGTGTCGAACCACGCAATGCCTACTCCGCCGCTTGCGGCGGGGCGTAGCCGAGCATGGCCTTGGTTTCCAGGAACTCGTGGAAGCCGTAGTCGCCCCACTCGCGGCCGTTGCCGCTCATCTTGTAGCCGCCGAAGGGAGCCATCAGGTCCCCGCCGCCGCCGTTGATGCTGACCTGACCGGCGCGCAGCCTGGAGGCCACTTCGCGGATCTTGTTGACGTCCGTGCCCGAGACGTAGGCCGCGAGGCCGTACTCGGTGTCGTTGCCGACGTGGACGGCTTCATCGACGGTGTCGTAGCCGATGATCGAGACGACCGGGCCGAAGATCTCTTCCTTGGCGATGGTCATGTCGTTGGTGACGTTGGCGAAGACGGTCGGCTTGACGAAGTAGCCCTTGTCGATGCCGTCCGGACGGCCGACGCCGCCGGAGACCAGAGTCGCGCCCTCGTCGATGCCGGCCTGGATCAGCTTCTGGATCTTGTTGAACTGCACCTCGGACACGACCGGACCCATCTGGGCGTTGCCCTTGGGATCGCCGACCGTGGTGGAGTCGGCGGCGGCCTTGGCGATCGCGATCACCTCGTCCATGCGCTTGCCGGGGACCAGCATGCGGGTCGGGGCGTTGCAGGACTGGCCGGAGTTCATCATCACCGAGCGGACGCCGCCGGTGACGGCCGACTGGAAGTCGGCGTCATCGAGGATGATGTTGGGGCTCTTGCCGCCCAGCTCCTGGGCCACGCGCTTGACGGTCGGGGCGGCGTTGCGGGCCACCTCGATGCCGGCGCGGGTCGAGCCGGTGAAGGAGACCATGTCGATCTCCGGATGGCTGGAGATCGCCGCGCCCACTTCCGGGCCGTCGCCGTTGACCAGGTTGAACACGCCGGCCGGCACGCCGGCGGCATGCATGATCTCGGCCCAGATGTAGCCCGAGAACGGCGCGACTTCCGAGGGCTTCAGCACCATGGTGCAGCCCACGGCGAGGGCCGGGGCGACCTTGCAGGCGATCTGGTTCACCGGCCAGTTCCAGGGCGTGATCATGCCGCAGACGCCGATCGGTTCCTTGACCAGGCGGGTCGGGCCGCGGTCCTCGACGAACTTGAAGCTCTTCAGAACGGCCAGGGCCGTCTGGGTGTGGGCCAGACCCATGGCCGCCTGGGCGCGCTGCGCCAGCGAGGCGGGGGCGCCCATTTCCTCGGTGATGGCGTCGGCCATGTCGCCGTAGCGCTTCTGGTACTCGACGATGATGCGCTCGAGCAGGTCGGCGCGTTCCTCGATCGAGGTCTGCGAGTAGGTGGCAAACGCCTTGCGGGCGGCCTTGGCGGCCTTGTCGACGTCGGCGGCCGTGCCCATCGAGATCTTGCCGCAGACCTCTTCGTTGGCCGGATTGATCACATCGAGCGTCCGGGGCGTGATGGGATCGACCCACTGACCATCAATGTAGAACTTCGTGTAGTCGCGCATCACCATCTCCCTTGGGCGTCGAGGCGGGCCCGTTCTGAGGACCTCTTCAAACGCCAGTTTAGTTATCGCGGTTCACCTCGGGAAGGGGCGAACTCAAAACTTGATGCATCGCCCTTCAAAGCTGATGCACGTGCGGCTGCCCCGCGACCGGGCTGCGGGCCTTGAGGACGTAGTTGGCGCGGATCGATCCGATATAGAGGTCCTTCAGGTCCGGCCCGCCCCAGGTGACATTGGTGGGGTGGTTGATCACCTCGCCCGAGGGATCGTGGCAGACCACCTCCACCGCGCCGGACGGCGTGATCGCCACCACCTTGTTGGCGGCCGGCAGGCAGACCCAGAGGTTGCCCTCGGCGTCCATGCCGACGCCGTCGGTGTAGCCCAGGTCCTCGGGATGATGCGCCGCGTCGGCCTCGGCCTGGACCTGGGCGGCGTCGACCAGTCGGCCGAGCACCGGGCCGTAGCGCTCGCCCGGGCCGAGCTTGCCGCCGGGCAGAACCTCGAACCGCAGCACGTCCGCGCCGCTGGTCTGGGCGCAGTAGAGCCAGCGCTCGTCGGCCGACAGGGCCATGCCATTGGGAAACTTCAGACCGTCGGCCACGATGTCCGCCGAGCCGTCCGGGCGCAGCACGAAGATGAAGCCGTCGGCGCGGCCGTCCAGCGCCTGGGGCCAGGTTTCGGCATGGGTCGAGTTGGCGCACCAGATGTTACCGGCCCGGTCGAGCACCGGATAGTTGGCGGACGTCAGCCGCTTGCCGCCGACCTCGGCCAGCAGGGTCTCGTGGGCGCCGGTCAGCGGGTCGAAGCGCTCCAGCGGCCCGTCCTCCCGGTCATAGATGCCGAAGTTGGCGATCAGGATGCGGCCCTGCAGGTCCATGTTGATGCCGTTGGGGGCGCCGCCCCTGGGACCCATCCGCACGAAGGCGCCGGACGGATGGATCTCGGCCACCGCGCACTGGTGGTCGGAGGCGAAGACCCGGCCGTCCTTGCCGACCACCACGTCCTCAGGCCTGTCGATGCCCACGGCGATCTTCGTGAACGCCTCCACCGCGATGAGCGCCGCCATGTCGTCCTCCGTCCGTCCTGTTCTCGTTGGCGCTACCAGAACAGCTCCGGCGGCGTTCCGTCCAGCACCTGGGCGATGCGGCGGCGGGTCGCCTCGGTCGTCCCGGCCGGCAAGGCGTCGGTGTGGAACCAGTCGCGGCGCAGGATCTCGCCCCGGGAGGTCGCCGGCGTCGCGGTCCAGCGGTCGAGGCGGTAGAGCACGACATGGTCGCCGCGAAAGGTGCGGGCGTTGTCGTGGATCGAGACCAGAGCCATCCGCCCGTCCGGCCGCACCCCGGCCTCCTCCTCCAGCTCGCGGGCTGCGGCGGTTTCGGCCGACTCGCCGCGTTCGACGCCGCCGCCCGGCAGGTGCCAGCCGTGCGTGTAGCTATGCTCGATCAGCAGGACGCGGCCCTGATCGTCGAAGACCATGACCCGCACGCCGACCGTCAGACCGCGGACCTGTCGCATGGCGATCCGGTAGGCCGGCGTGAGCAAACGATAGAGGCGGCGGAGCAGCGACATCGCCGCAGCCTAGGGCGCCCGCTTGCGGCGCGCGAGGCGCGGGGCTAAAGCCGGACGAACATTCTTTCGCGGAGTTCCCCCATGATCGCCGTCGGCGTCATCTTCCTCTTCGTCCTCGTCTTCGGCGCCCTGAACTTCTTCGAGTTCGGCAAGGTCGACTGACCCTGACACGCCACCCGGACCTTCCCCGGTGAACGGCGTCGCCTTCGTCACCGCCGCGGCGCGGCGCATCGGGCGATCCCTGGCCGTCGAGGCGGCGCGCGCCGGCTTCGACGTGGCGGTCCATCATCGCGCCTCGCCCGACGACGCCGAACAGACCGCGGCCCTGGTCCGGGCCGAAGGCCGCAAGGCGCTGGTTCTGGCCGGCGATCTGACGGCGGCCGACGCCGGGACCCTGATCGCGCGGGCCGAGGCGCTGGGCCCCGTGACCCTGCTGGTCAACAACGCCTCCCTGTTTCTCGACGACCGGCTGGAGACGACCACGGCCGTCGACCTCGACGCCCATATGGCGACGAACGTCCGGGCGCCGGTCATGCTGGCCCAGGCCTTCGTGGCGGCGCTGCAGGCCGACCGGGCCGGGCTGATCGTCAACATCATCGACCAGCGGGTCTGGCGGCCGACGCCGCAGTATTTCAGCTACAGCCTGTCGAAGGCGGCGCTCTGGTACGCGACCCAGACCATGGCCCAGGCCCTGGCGCCGCGCATCCGGGTCAACGCCATCGGCCCCGGCCCGACCTTCGGCTCCACCCACCAGGCGCCCGGCAGCTTCGAGGCCGAGGCCGACGGCACGCCGCTGGGCCGCCGCGTCACCGGCGAGGACATCGCCGCGGCGCTGCGCTACCTCATTGACGCCCGCGCGGTCACCGGTCAGATGATCGCCGTGGACAGCGGCCAGCATCTCGCCTGGCGGACGCCGGACATCGTCGACTTCTAGAGAGGGCGCGCGTGGCCGTTTCCCCCCTGCAGGATCCGCCCTTGGACACAGCCCCCAACGCCCGGGTCGTGATCACCAAGGTGTTCGTGCGCGGCCTGAAGGTCGAGGCCGAGGTCGGCGTCTACAGCCACGAGCGGGGCAAGACCCAGCCGCTGGTCATCGATGTCGAGCTCGACGTCGCCGCCGCCGGCGCGCGGCACCTGGCCGACACCCTGAACTATGAGACCATCCGCAACGACGCCCGCGCCCTGGGCGCCTCGGGTCACATCGAGCTGGTCGAGGTCTTCGCCGAGCGGCTGGCCGAGCTCTGCCTGGCCGATCCACGCGTGACCCGCGCCCGGGTCCGGGTCGAGAAGCCCCTGGCCCTGGCGCCCGACGCCGAGGCGGCCGGGGTCGAGATCACGGCGGTTCGAACCTGAGCGCGCTGGTCCATGCGGCGCGGCTCGCGCCCCTGCGGCCAGAGACGACGTGGCGACTGGACGGCGACACCCTGATCGAAACCACCGGCAAGCGCGAGCGGCGCTGGGCCCTGGCTTCCGCGCGAACCCTCACGCTCGCTCCGCCGGGCCCCGGCGGACGCTGCGCGGCCTGGCTGGTCTTCCCGCGCGGCCGGGTGACCCTCGTCTCGCACAGCTGGAGCGGCCCGGGGCGGTTCGAGGACCGCACCGACAGCTTTGGCCTGTTCGTCCGGGCGCTGGCCGCGCGCCTCGCCGATGTGGCGCCGGCCGCGCGGATCGCCGCCGCCGGACAGTCCGCCCTCGGCGGCGTGACCTGGACCGTCGGGCTGCTCGGAGCCGGCGTCGCGGCCCTGCTGGTCTTCTCGCTGCTGTCCGACACCGCCGGCCTGGGCGTGAGCCTGGCCGCCCGCCTGCTGTTCGCGCTGATCATGATCTTCACCGTGACGCCGTGGCTGAAGCCGCCGCCGCCGGCCCTGGACCCGCGCGACCTGCCCCGCTCGCTGACCCCCTGACGGAGCCGGTTTGCGTCCCGGCGCGTTTGAGGCGACCATGATCCGCCAGACCGGAGACACCCGATGACCGAGACCGTTCCCGCCGCCAAGACACATGAGGACCGGATCCTGCCCGCCGTCGTCTACGGGCTCTATGTCTTCGGCGCGATGTCGATGCTGATCACCGTGATCATCGGCCTGGTCATCGCCTACGCCAACCGCGCCACCGCCGGTCCGCGCATGGACACCCATTACCGCTTCCTGATCCAGACCTTCTGGAAGACGATCTGGTGGTTCCTCATCGGCCTCGTGGTCGGGCTGGTCGGTCTGGTGTTGACGGCGACCCTCATCCTGTCGCCGATCGGCATCCCGCTGATGGTCATCGGCTGGGGCGGCGCGGGCCTTGTCGGCGTCTGGTTCTACGTCCGCTGCGCGGCCGGGATCATCTATCTGGTGCAGGACGAACCCTATCCCCGGCCGGATGCGTGGCTGATCTAGAGGCGCCGCAACCCCTTACTGCCTAAGGATCGAGCGCATCTGGCCAAGGGGCTCCCCTGCCAGTTGTGGCGTTTTGACCCCCCGCCGTTTCGCTGCCGCACTCCCTCCTGTTCGGGGTGAAGAAGACGGGGGTGATCATGGCGGCGCGCATTTTGAGTCTGCTTGCGGGGATCCTGTTCGCGGGCGTCGGCTGGGCCCTCATCGCTCCGGGGGCCATCGGCGGCGTCGAACCGCCGACGATCCAGTTGGGCATGTTCGAGGGACACCGGTCGTTTATCGGCTGGGGTGCGGCGGCGTTGGGGATCGTCGGCCTGCTGTCCTCGGTGCTGCCCCGCGGCGGCGGCGGGGGCGGCGGCAAGCGCCAGGCCGCGCCGCCGGTCGACTTCGACGCCGAGCCGGAACCGTCGGCGGCGGACGGGGAGCCCGTGAGCGAAGGTCCGACGGCCTTCGCCCCGCAGGCTCCGCCGCCGACGGCCTCGCCGCCTCCACGCGTCGAGGCGGTGGCTGACGAGACCTTCGCGGACCTTCGCGACCGTCTCCGAACCCTGGTCCGCGAGGAACAATGGCCCACGGCCGCCGCCCTCGCGCGGCGGCTTCCCACATCCGCGACCAATGACGAGGAGCGTCTTCTGGCCGCCCGGGACCTGGGCGACTTCGCGCGGTCCCAGGGGGCCGGCGACGAGGCGGCCGAGGCCTACGAGCTGGCGCTGGCCAGCGCGCGCGGCCTGGCGGCCCAGGCGCCGACCGATCCGGTTCGCCTCGCCATGCTGGCCGGCGTGCTGACCGGGGTCGGCGACGCCGCCCAGGACGAGGGCCGCCTGGAAGGGGCCGTCGAGGCCTACGAGGAAGCCCTGGAAATCCGCCGCCAGCTGGCCCGCGACGACAGCAGCGCGGAGGCCCGCCGCGCGCTGTCGCTGGCGCTCGAACGCCTCGGCGATGCCCGCGAGGACCGCGGCCATCGCGTGCGCGCGCTCGATCTCTATCGCGAGAGCTTCGATATCGCCGGCAAGCTGGCCGCGATCGATCCGCAGAAGTACGGCGAGGATCTGCAGGTCACTCGCCGCCGCCTGGGCGAACTCGAAGCCAAGCTCGCCGCCGTCTGACAGCCTTGCTCGCGTCAGGGTCCGACCTGTTCGGGCCGGCCATGAACACCGGACCTACGAAAGAGGGCGCAGCCGACCGGCCGCGCCCTCTTCGTCTGGCTCACCACGCATGACTGGCCCGAACAGGTCGGGCCATGACGGCGGGGTCAGGCCGGTACGACTTCCCGCCGCACGAGCCGCGCGTAGTCATCCATCAAGGTCAGTGAGATCTTGCCTGGGGTGAAGCGGTACTGGCCCACCTCCGCCACCGGCGTGACCTCCGCCGCCGTGCCGACGATGAAGCACTCCTCGAAGCCCTCCATCTCCTCCGGCTTGATGTGCCGTTCGACAAGCTGGTAGCCGCGTTCGCGGGCGAGGCGCATTACCGTCTGGCGGGTGATGCCGTTGAGGAAGCAGTCCGGCGTCGGGGTGTGAATCACGCCGCCCTTCACGAAGAACACGTTGGCGCCCGTCGCCTCTGCCACATAGCCGCGGTAATCGAGCATCATCGCGTCGGAATAGCCGTCCTTCTCCGCGGCATGTTTGGAGATGGTGCAGATCATGTAGAGGCCGGCGGCCTTGGCGGCGACCGGGGCCGTCGTCGGCGAGGGCCGATCGTACTTTGCCCAGGCGAGGCGGATGCCCTTCTTCTTCTGTTCGGGGTCGAAGTAGCTGGGCCAGTCCCACACCGCGATGGCGACGTGGATCTTGCTGTGCTGGGCCGAGACCCCGATCATCTCCGAACCGCGCCAAGCGATCGGACGAACGTAACAATCCTTGAGCCCGTTCTTCGCGCAGGTCGCCTTGCAGGCCTCGTCGATCTCCGACACCGTGTACGGAATCTTGAAGTCGAGGATTTCAGCCGACTTGAACAGCCGCTCGGTATGGGCCGTGAGCTCGAAGATCTCTCCGCCGTACATCCGCTCGCCCTCGAACACCGACGAGGCGTAGTGGAGGCCGTGGGTGAGTACGTGCACCTTCGCCTCGCGCCAGGGCACGAACCGGCCATCCAGCCAGATCCAACCATCGCGATCGTCGAAGGGAACGAGAGACATTTCGAGTATTCCTCCTTTCAAGGAAGCGGCGACCTTAGACTCTCTAGGCGTCATTTCGTCAAACAGAATGGCCTGAAAAGATGACCGCCCCGGCCGATCCGCGCCTGATCCTGAGAGACGAGGAGCTCGATTCCGGGCTCGAGCTGTTGCTCCTCGCCGAGGCGAGCCTGTGGGCCGCCGTCGACGCCGCGCTCGAGGCAGAGGCCAAGGGCCTGGGACGACCCCATTGGCGGGCCGCGTTCCTGTTGCGGCGGCGGCCCGGCGTCGGCGCCCGCGACCTCAGCCGGCTGACCGGCCTCTCCAAACAGGCCGCCAGCCGCACCCTGGGCGACCTGCTCAGGCTCGAGCTCGCCGAGGTCGAGACCGGCGACCTGGACGCGCGGCGGCGACCGGCGAGGCTGACCCCGGCCGGCGTGGCGTTCGAGGCGCGCGTCACCGAACGGCTCCGCGCCCTGCTCGGCCGGGCCTACCGCACGGGCGGGCTTGACGGCGTGGCGGGCGCCCGGCGCATTCTCGCCGCCCTGGCGGGGCCGCGAACAGGCGTGGGCCTGCGCCGCGAGGAGATCTGAGTTGACCGGATCGGACCGTCACCTGCTGGTGGTCGACGACGACGACCGCATCCGCGAGCTGCTCAAGGAGTATCTGGCGCGATCGGGCTTTCGCGTCACCGGCGCGTCGGACGCGGCCTCGGCCTCGCGCCTGATCGACACGCTCGACTTCGACCTGATGGTGCTGGACGTGATGATGCCCGGCGAGGACGGCTTCTCGTTCGCCAGGCGGCTGCGCGCGCGCGGTGACGCGCCGGGGCGCACGCCCATCCTGATGCTGACCGCCCGCGGCGAGGCCGGCGACCGGATCGAGGGCCTGAGCCTCGGGGTCGATGACTACCTGGCCAAGCCGTTCGAGCCGCGCGAGTTGCTGCTGCGTATCGAGGCCATCCTGCGCCGCGCCGGACCTCGCGACACGGGCCCGACCGTCATCGGGCTGGGCGCCTGCTCGTTCGACATCGACCGGGGGGAGCTGACCCGCGACGGCGCGGTGATCCGGCTGACCGAGGCCGAGATCGAACTGATGCGGCGCCTTGCCCGCTCGGCCAACGCGCCGGTCGACCGGCTGGAGCTGGCCCGGGACACCGCCGACGTCACCGGTCGCGCCGTCGATGTCCAGGTCACCCGCCTGCGCCGCAAGATCGAGGACGATCCCAAGACGCCGCGCTACCTGCAGACCGTCCGCGGCGTCGGCTATCGCCTGGCCCCCGACTGATGCGGGTTCGGGCGCTCAGGATCTACATCCCCCGCCAGATCAAGCGGTGGCTGCCGACCTCGCTGTTCGGCCGCAGCCTGCTGATCATCGTGCTGCCGATCGCGCTGATGCAGCTGGTGGTGACCTGGATTTTCTTCGACGCCCACTGGCAGACCGTGACCAGCCGCCTCGCCGACGGGCTGGCGGGCGACATCGCCTGGGCGGTGGAGAGCTACCAGAACGACCCCCGTCCCGAGGTCCTGGCCAGGATCGCCGAGCGGGCGGAGAAGTCGATGTCGCTGTCGATCGTGCTGTCGGACGAGCGCGCGCTGCCGCCCCGGCAGCCGTCGTCGATCTTCACCGCCCTGGACCGTGCGCTCGACAAGGCGTTGTCCGAGAAGCTGACCGTTCCCTACTGGTACGACACCGTTCGCTTTCCGGCCTATGTCGATATCCGGGTCCAGGTCCCCGATGGCGTGCTGCGGATCATCGCGCCGCGCGACCGCGCCTACGCCACCCAGGGCCACATCTTCATCTTCTGGATGGCGCTGGCCACGCTGCTGCTGACGGCCATCGCCATCCTGTTCATCCGTAACCAGGTGCGGGCCATCGAACGGCTGGCCGACGCGGCCGACACCTTCGGCAAGGGCGGCGACGTCGACGACTTCAAGCCCTATGGCGCCAAGGAGGTCCGGCAGGCGGCGCAGGCCTTCATCGCCATGAAGAACCGCATCCAGCGCCACATCGACCAGCGCACCGCCATGCTGGCCTCGGTCAGCCACGATCTGCGCACGCCGCTGACGCGGCTGAAGCTGGAGCTGGCGCTGGCCGAGCCGAGCAAGCGGATCGAGGCGATGAAGTCCGATCTCTCCGAGATGGAGCACATGATCGACGAATACCTGGCCTTTGCGCGCGGCGAGGGCGGCGAGGCGGTGCAGCCGGTCACCCTCTGGAAGCTGGTTCATGCGGCCGGTGGCGACGCCGCCCGGGCCGGCGCCAGGGTGGAGATCGACGCCGACCCGCATCTGCAGATGTCGCTGCGGCCCAACGCCATGCGCCGGGCTCTGTCCAACCTGGTGATGAACGCCGCCGCCCACGCCGACAGGATCGCCATCGCCGTGAAGACGACCCCGGCCGGCGGCGTCGAGATCATCATCGACGACAACGGGCCCGGCATCCCGCCCGAGCAGTTCGAGGAAGCCTTCAAGCCGTTCAACCGGCTCGACGAGTCCCGGAACCAGAACGAGAAGGGCGTCGGCCTGGGCCTGGCCATCGCCCGCGATGTGGCCCGGGGCCACGGCGGCGACCTGACGCTGGACAGCTCACCGCTGGGCGGCCTGCGGGCGGTATTCCGGCTGCCGGGTTAGCCGAGCTCTTTCGAGCGACGGACGGCGGCGGCGACGGTTGCCGCCAGCAGCTTCTGCAGATTGCCGGAGCCGGTCAGCACCTCAAGGCCCGCCGCCGTCGTGCCGCCGGGCGAGGTCACCTGCCGGCGCAGCTCGGCCGGCTCCGCGTCGCCCATTTCCATCAGGGCGGCGGCGCCGGACACGGTCGCCCTGGCCAGGGTCGCGGCCTCGGCGGCCGGCAACCCGGCCTCCACGCCGGCGGCCTCGAGCGCTTCAACGAAGGCGTAGAGATAGGCCGGGCCCGAGCCGGAGACGGCGGTGGCGGCGTGCATCAGCGCCTCGTCCTCGACGTCCACGACGCTGCCGAGCGTGGCGAACAGCGCATGGGCGCGCGCCCGCGCTTCGTCGGAGTCCGAATGGATGGTCACGGCGCCGCGGCCGATGGCGACCGCCGTGGTCGGCATCACCCGGGCGACCAGACGACCGCCGAGCGCGGCGGCGATGTCACCGCCGGCGACTCCGGCCGCGACGGAGACAATGATGGCGTCGGGCGCCAGGAAGGGTTCGATCTCGGCGGCGACCTGTCGCCACAGCTGCGGTTTGACCGCCAGCACCACGGTAGCGGCGCGCCCCAGGTCGGCGTCGGCCGGATCGAGCATCGCGCCGTACTCCGCGGCGCGCCGCGCCTCGGCCGACGGGTGGGGATCGCGGACAATGAGCTCGTCCATCGAAACAGGCCCGGCCGTGCGCCAGCCCTCGATCATGGCGCCGCCCATGCGTCCGGCGCCGACCATCAGGACGATCCTGGGATCCATGACCCGAAGCCTACGCCTGTCCGACCGTCTCGAACATGCAGGCGGCCATCGCCTCGTCCGGGGACTTGGCGCCGGCCAGCAGGAAGTCGAAGGCCGGATAGAAGCGGTCGGCGGCTTCCACCGCCGCATCGATCATCGAGGCCGCCTGGGCCAGGGTCGGACGTTCACCGCCCGGCAGGCTCATGGCGTGCCGGAAGACGATCTCGCCGTCCTCGGCCCAGACCTCGAAGTGACCCAGCCAGCAGCGCTGGTTGATCAACGACAGCAGTTCGTAGGCCGAGGCGCGCTTGCTCTTGGGCGCGGTGCGGCCGATCGACAGACACAGCTGCAGGCAGTCGGCTTCCGGCCGCCAGGCGAACCACAGCTCGTAGTCCTTCCAGTCGCCGGCCAGGGCGAACGCGAGATCACCATCTTCGGTGCGATCGAACGTCAGGTTCTCGGCGGCGAGAACATGTTCGACGATTTCCAGTGGATCGAGAGCGATCAGGGCGTCGTCTTCTTCGGGATGGGGCGTATCCATTGAGCCTCTAAGTCCCTCCGACCTAGGCCGGGCGGGGAAGCGCCCGGCGAGCAGAAACGGCGTCCTTGAACAGGGACCGTAGACTGCTTCGCAGCGCGCGTAAGGGGGTTCTTGTCGGGAGCGAGCCCTACTCGCCCTTTTTGGGCCGTTTGGCCGCGGGGGCCGGCGGGGCGCCCTTCAGCGCGACGATTTCGGCCCGCAGCGCCGTGATCTCGGCCTTGAGGGCGTCGAATTCGTCGCGACGGATCAGGTCCATTTCGGCGGCGAAGCGCTCGGCCTGGGCGCGAAAGGCGGTCTTGGCCTCGTCGCCGGCGGCCTGGGCCAGGCCCATGGCGGCGTTGGTCAGCTTGGCGACTTCGTCGAGAAACGGGTTCTGGGTCTGCATCAATCGGTCCTTCGGAGCGCCCGTCGAGCGCCTTCGCTCTCTAATATGGGAAAGCGGGGGTGAAAGCGAAGAGGATCATCGCTAATCATGGCTATCCCTCCGACGGCGAGACCGCTGACGTGCAATTTCCCGACTTCGACCCCGTCCTCTTCCAGATCGGCCCGCTGGCCATCCGCTGGTACGCCTTGGCCTATGTGGCCGGCATCCTGCTGGGGTGGCGCTACGCCATCCTGCTCAGCCGCAATGTCCGGCTCTGGGGCGGGCGGCAATCGACGCTCAACGCCGCGCAGATCGACGACCTGATCCTGTGGGTGACGCTGGGCGTCATCGGCGGCGGGCGGCTGGGCTATGTGCTGTTCTACTTCCCGTCGATGATCTGGGAGGAGCCGCTGAACATCTTCAAGGTGTGGGAAGGCGGCATGAGCTTCCACGGCGGCCTGCTGGGCGTGAGCCTGGCGATGGCGCTGTTCGCCCGGGCCAACAAGCTGGACATCTTCCGCGTCGCCGACCATGTGGCGCCGGCCGTGCCGATTGGCCTGTTCTTCGGCCGCATCGCCAACTTCATCAACGGCGAGCTCTGGGGCCGGCCCACCGACATGCCCTGGGGCGTCACCGGCTTTCCCGGCGTTCCGGACGGCTACGCCCGCCACCCCAGCCAGATCTACGAGGCCCTGCTCGAAGGCCTGCTGCTGTTCGTGATCCTGCGCATCGCCACCCACCGGCAGCTCTGGCTCCAACGCCGGGGCGTGGTCGCCGGGCTTTTCCTGGCCGGCTACGGCGCGTTCCGCCTGTCGCTGGAGTGGGTGCGCGAGCCGGATGTGCAGATGCTGCCCTTCCTGCGCGACTACCTGACCATGGGCATGCTGCTGTCGATCCCGATGCTGCTGATCGGCGTGTGGATGATCTGGCGGGGGCTGAAGGAGCCGGTCGTTCCGGCCGCGCCGGAGAAGGCCGCCGCCTGATGAGTCTGCTGGATCGCCTGCGGGCGGAGATCGAGGCCGACGGCCCGATCAACGTCGCCCAGTACATGCACCGCTGCCTGCACGACCCGCGGGACGGCTACTACGCCACGCGTCCGGCCATCGGCGACGGCGGCGACTTCATCACCGCGCCGGTGATCAGCCAGATGTTCGGCGAGTTGCTGGGCCTGTGGGCGGTCGAGACCTGGACGCGGCTGGGCAAGCCGGCGACCTTCCGGCTGGTCGAGATGGGCCCCGGCGACGGGACGCTGATGAGCGACCTGCTGCGCGCCGTGCGGCTGGCGCCCGACTTCGTGGCCGCCGCCGACCTGTGGATGATCGAGACCTCCGCGCCGCTGGCCGCCCTGCAGAAGGCGAAGCTGGAGGGCGCGGTCCTGAGCCCGACCTGGGCCGCCTCGATCGACGACATCCCCGCCGGCGCGCCGGTGATCCTGATCGCCAACGAGCTGCTCGACTGCCTGCCCGCCCGTCAGTTCGTCCATGCCGGCGGCGGCTGGGTCGAGCGGCTGGTCGGCGTGGGGCCGGACGGCGCGCTGGCGTTCGGGCTCGCCCCGACAAAGGATGGCTCCACCCCGCCGCCGGACAGCCCGATCCTCGAGGTCTCCGATGCGCAGGAGGCCCTGGGCCAGGCGCTGGGCGCCCTGATCGCCCGCGAGGGCGGCGCGGCGCTGCTGATCGACTACGGCCGGGGCGAGCCGGAGTTCGGCGACACGCTGCAGGCGCTGAAGGCGCACGAAAAGGTCGACCCCCTCGCCTTCCCCGGCGAGTCCGACCTGACCGTCTATGCTGACTTCCCGGTGGTCCGCGACGCGGCGCGCAAGGCCGGGGCGGCGGCGACCGACGCCATTCCGCAGGGCCTGTTCCTGGGCATGCTGGGCATCCAGCACCGCGCCGACTCCCTGAAGGCCGCCCGGCCCGACCGCGCCGAGGTCATCGACCGCCAGCTGGCCCGGCTGGTGGCGCCCGACCAGATGGGCGAGCTGTTCAAGGCCGCCTGCATCCATTCGCCGGAGCTGGTCCCGCCGGGCTTCGAGGCGCCGCCGGGATGACGCTTCAGGTCGTCCAGAGCGCGTTGCTGGCGCAGGTCGCGGGCGTCAGGCACGCCTTCTTCACCCGCCAGGGCGGGGTCTCGACCGGCGTCTACGA
This sequence comes from Caulobacter sp., assembly GCA_030652755.1. Lineage (GTDB taxonomy): Bacteria > Pseudomonadota > Alphaproteobacteria > Caulobacterales > Caulobacteraceae > Caulobacter. The sequence goes on from JAUSPV010000258.1 coordinate 14,715, forward strand.
CAGCCTCAACGTCGGTCGCGGCTCGCGGGACGAGCCGGCCGACGTGGCCGAGAACCGGCGCCGCGCGGCGGCCTGGTTCGACCTGCCCGCCGAGGCGCTGAACACCTGCTACCAGATCCACTCGGCCATCGCGGTGCGGGCGCTGGAGCCCTGGGGCGACGCGCGGCCCGAGGCCGACGGCGTCGTCGCCGACCGGCCCGGCGTCATCTGCGGCGCCCTGTCGGCCGATTGCGCGCCGGTGCTGATCGCCGACGCTGAAGCCCGGATCGTCGCGGCCTGCCACGCAGGCTGGCAGGGCGCGCTGTCGGGCATCGTCGCCGCCACCGTCGAGCAGATGGTGGCGCTGGGCGCCGACCCGGCCCGCATGGTCGCCGCCATCGGGCCCTGTATCGGCCCGGCCTCCTACGAGGTAGGGCTGGAGTTTCTGGATCGGTTCGAGACGACCCTGCCAGGCTCCGCCCGGTTCTTCGCGGCGGGAGAGGCGGAGGACAAGCGGATGTTCGACCTGCCCGGCTTCGTGCTGGAGCGTCTGGCCGACGTGGGCGTGGCGCGCGCCGAATGGATCGGCCACGACACCTGCGCCCAGGCCGACCTGTTCTTCTCCAACCGCCGGGCCTTCAAACAGGGCGAGCCCGACTACGGCCGCCTGCTCAGCGCCATCAGCCTGGCCTGAAGCGCCGATAACTCTTCCTATAGTAGCGGATTCGCCAAACATATATTTCCAGTGTAATGATCCGGGCGGGCGCGTCGTTCGGAGGGGCAATGCTGCATCCCGTGATCCTGTGCGGAGGCGCCGGCGAGCGCCTGTGGCCCGCGTCCAGACCCAGCAGACCCAAGCCTTTCCTGCCGCTGGTCGGAGAGGAGACCACCTTTCAGGGCGCGTTGCGGCGCGCGGGGGGCCTGCCCGGGGCGGAACCGGTGACCATCGTCGCCGGCCGAGCGCATGAGCGCCGGGTGCGCGAGGCGCTGACCCGCCGCGACGCGCTGATGATCCTCGAGCCGGCCGGGCGCGACACCGCGCCGGCCATGACGGCGGCGGCGCTGGTCATCGGCGCGCGGGACCCCGAAGCGGTGCTGGTGTTCCTGCCGTCGGACCACTTCGTTCCGGACACCGCCGCCTTCGCCCGCCATGTTGGCGCCATGGCCGACCATGCCCGGGCCGGCTGGATCGCGCTGCTGGGCCTGAGGCCGAGCTGTCCCTCGCCGGCCTACGGCTACCTGCTTCCCGAGCTCGGCGATCCGTCGCCGCGCCGGGTGGCCCGCTTCATCGAAAAGCCCGACGCCGACCGCGCGGCGCAGCTGATCGCGGGCGGTTGCCTGTGGAACGCCGGCGTCTTCGCGGTGCGGGCCGATATCCTGCTGCAGGAGATGACCCGCCATGCGCCCGATGTGATCGCGGTGGTCTGGGAAGCTGTCCGCCGCCGACAGCGCGTCGCCGGCGCCATCCTGCTCGACCCCGTCTTCGAGGAGGCCCCTGCCCTGTCGTTCGACATCGCGGTGCTGGAGAAGACCAACCGCGCCGTTGTCGAGACCGGCGATCTGGTCTGGTCGGACCTGGGCGCCTGGGACGCGGTGCTGGCGGCGTCCAGCCGGGACGGCGACGGCAACAGCGCCGAGGGCGATGTGATCCTGCAGGCCGCGTCCAACTGCCTGGTCCGGGCGGCCGATGGCATGACCGTGGCCGTCGTCGGGGCCCGCAACCTGGCCGTCATCGTCGACCAGGGCGCGGTGATGGTCTGCGACCTGGAGTCCGGCCATCAGGTGCGGGCGGCGATCGACCGGGTCAGCGGAGGCGGGCGTTGACCTTGGCCAGCGCCGCCGAGCCCGGGGTCAGCTGCGCGTCCGACAGCCGGTTGAGCGGCGTCGGCACCGTGTTCAGCGCGTCGTGCAGATCATCAGCCTCCGGATCCACGTAGAGCAGGCCGGTGACGATCTCGCCGACGGCGTTGCGCTCCTGCAGGTAGGCCATGGCCTTGACCCGGTCGGTCGCATCGTAGTCGGCCGCCACCTTGCGCAGCAGCAGGATCGAGCCGTCGTGCTGGGCCACCTCCACCAGCTCGCCCGGCGCGTAGTCGGCGGTGACCGGCGCGCGGCCGAGCATGACGTCCAGCCGGTTCACCGCCTCGTTGTGCTCGCGCACCCAGTCGAAGCTCTTGGTCGAGCCTGCGTGGTTGTTGAAGGCGATGCAGGGGCTGAGCACGTCGATGAAGGCCGCGCCCTTGTGGGTCAGGGCCGCCTTGATCAGCGGCACCAGCTGGTCCTTGTCGCCCGAGAAGCTGCGGCCGACGAAGCTGGCGCCCAGCTGCAGGGCCAGGGCGACCATGTCGATGCCGCTGTCGGAGTTGACCACGCCCTTCTTGGACTTGCTGCCCTTGTCGGCGGTGGCCGAGAACTGGCCCTTGGTCAGGCCGTACACGCCGTTGTTCTCGACGATGTAGGTCATGTTCACGCCGCGCCGCATGACGTGGGCGAACTGGCCAAGGCCGATGGAGGCGGAATCACCGTCGCCGGAGACGCCCAGGTAGATCAGCTCGCGATTGGCCAGGTTGGCGCCGGTCAGCACCGACGGCATCCGCCCGTGCACGGTGTTGAAGCCGTGGCTGGCGCCCAGGAAATAGTCCGGCGTCTTCGACGAGCAGCCGATGCCCGACAGCTTGGCCAGGCGGTGCGGCTCCAGGTCGATCTCGAAACAGGCCTGGACGATGGCGGCGCTGATCGAGTCGTGGCCGCAGCCGGCGCACAGGGTCGAGACCTTGCCCTCGTAGTCCCGGCGGGTGAAACCCAGCGCGTTCTTGTTCAGCGACGGGTGATGAAACTGCGGTTTGACGATGTAGGTCATTTGGCCATCTCCCCGGCGTTGACCATGTCGGTCGCACCCATGCCCCGCATCAGTTCGCCGCCGATGAAGCGGGCGGTGATCGGCGAGCCGTCGTAGTTCAGCACCTTGACCAGCCGGGCCGGATCGACGCCGCCCTCGTTGATCAGCAGGGTGCGCAGCTGGGCGTCGCGGTTCTGTTCGACGACGAAGACCAGCTCGTGATGGGCGATGAAGTCGAACACCTCGCCCGGGAAGGGGAAGGCCCGCACGCGCATGGCGTCCAGGTGCAGTCCCCTGGCCTCCAGCGCCGCCAGCGCCTCGTCCATCGCCGGCGAGGTCGAGCCGTAATAGATCACGCCATAGGCGGTCTGCTTCTTCGCGGGCTTCGTGATCGGGGCGGGCACCAGCGAGCGCGCGGTGTCGAACTTGCGCAGCAGCCGCTCCATGTTGTCGACATAGACGGCTCCCTCCTCGCTGTAGCGGGCGTAGGGGTCGCGCGAGGTGCCGCGGGTGAAGTAGGCGCCCTTCGACGGGTGGGTGGCCGGCAGGGTGCGGTACGGAATGCCGTCGCCGTCGACGTCCTTGTAGCGGCCAAAGTCGGCGCCGGCGTCGAGCATTTCGGCGGTCATGACCTTGCCACGGTCGAGGCTCTTGCTGTCGTCCCAGGTGAAGGGCTCGGTCAGCCACTCGTTCATGCCCATGTCCAGGTCGAGCATGACGAAGATCATCGTCTGCAGGCGGTCGGCGAGATCGAAGGCCTGGGCTCCCATCTCGAAACACTCGCCCGGGCCTTCCGGCAGCAGCAGCACATGCTTGGTGTCGCCGTGGCTGGCGTAGGCGGCCGACAGGATGTCCGACTGCTGGGTCCGGGTCGGCATGCCGGTCGATGGCCCGCCGCGCTGGACGTCGAAGATCACCGCCGGGATTTCGGCGAAGTAGCTGAGCCCGATGAACTCCTGCATCAGCGAGATGCCGGGTCCCGAGGTGCAGGTGAAGGCCCGCGCGCCATTCCAGCCGGCGCCGACGACGATGCCGATCGAGGCGATCTCGTCCTCGGCCTGGACGATGGCGTAGCGGGCCTCGCCCGTCTCCGGATCGTGGCGCAGCTTCTTGCAGTAGTCGATGAAGCCCTCGGCCAGCGAGGTCGACGGCGTGATCGGATACCAGGCGCAGACCGTCGCGCCGCCATAGACCGCGCCCAGCGAGGCGGCGGTATTGCCGTCGACGAAGATGCGGTCGCCCACGGCGTCGGCCCGCTTCAGCTGCAGACCGAGCGGCCTCAGGTTCTCGCTGGCGTAGTTGAAGCCCAGGGACAGGGCCTCGATGTTGGCCGGGATCAGCGCCGGCTTGGAGGCGTACTCCTCGGCCAGCAGCGCCTCGACCACATCGCGCTCGATGCCGAGCAGGAAGGTCAGGGCGCCCAGGTAGATGATGTTCTTGAGCACCTTGCGCTTGGACGGTTCGGTATAGGCGGCGTTGCAGATCCGGGTCAGGGGCACGCCGACCACGGTGATGTCGTCACGGAATTTCTCCGGCGGCATCGGCTTGGTGGAGTCGTAGAAGAGATAGCCGCCGGCCTCGATCTCGCCCAGGTCGCGGTCCCAGGTCTGCGGGTTCATGGCGACCATCAGATCGACGCCGCCGCGCCGGCCCATCCAGCCCTGACCGCTGACGCGGATCTCGTACCAGGTCGGCAGGCCCTGGATGT
>JAUSPV010000267.1 GCA_030652755.1 Caulobacter sp.
GCTGGGTCCCGGATCGCCTGCGGCGTCCGGGATGACAGCGGAGATTGCGCTTAAGCCTTCGTATCCACCGCCCCGCCGCTCGCATCACCCTCGGCCGCGTAGGGGTTGCTCGACGGCGTGTCGGCGACCGGCTGGGCGGCGGGGCCCTTGGCGGCGACCACGACCATGGCCGGGCGGACGATGCGGCCCTGCAGCTCGTAGCCGGCCTGCAGGGTCTTGATCACCGCGCCGGGGGCCACGCCGTCGCCGGCGGGTTGTTCCATCATCGCCTGATGCTGGTGCGGGTCGAACTTGCCGCCCTTTTCCGGGGCCAGCTTCTTGAGGCCGTTACGCTCGAAGGCGCTCATCAGCTCCTTGAAGGTCATGTCGACGCCGACGACGAAGTTCTTGACGATCTGGTCGTCGCTGTCGCGCGGCGCGTGGGTGGTGGCGGCGCTCAGGTGGTCGGCGACGCCGAACAGGTCGCGGGCGAACTTCTGGATGGCGTAGGCGCGGGCGTCGTTCTGCTCGCGCTCGGCCCGGCGGCGGGTGTTGTCGGCCTCGGCGGCGTAGCGCAGCACCTGTTCCTTCAGCGCGGCGTTCTCGGCCTTCAGCGCCTCGATGTCGGCGTCCAGCGCCGCCTCGAGGGTCTCGAGGTCCTCGTCATGGCCGTTGGCCGGGGTCTCCTGGTCACTCATCTCTTCATCCGTCCAGCATTCGGCCGAGCACTCGCGCGGTGTAGTCCACCAGCGGAATCACCCGGGCATAGTTCAAACGCGCCGGCCCGATCACACCGATCGCGCCCAGCACCTTCTGTCGGCCCGACATATAAGGCGCCGCGATCAGGGCGGAACCCGAAAGCGAGAAAAGTCGCGTTTCCGCGCCGATGAAGATCCGCACCCCCTGGGCGTCGCGGACGTCATCGAGCAAACCGATCAGCTGCTCCTTCTGTTCCAGGTCGTCGAACAGGCGGCGGACCTTCTCCAGATCCTCCACGGCGTTGGCGTCGCCCAGCAGGTTGGCGCGGCCGCGCACGATCAGCGAGCGGTCGGCGTCCTCGCCGCCGCCCCAGGCGGCCAGGCCGTCCTCGACCAGCCGGGCGGCGGTCTCGTTCAGCTCGCGGCGGGCGCGGTCCAGCTCGGCCCGCATCTCGCTGCGGGTCTCGGTCAGGGTCCGGCCCTTCAGCCGGGCGCCGAGGAAGCTGGACGCCTCCAGCAGCGCCGAGGGCGTCAGGCCGGGGGCCAGCCGCATCAGCCGGTTCTCGACCTGGCCGTCGTCGAAGACCATGACCGCCAGCGCCTGGTCGGGGCCCAGCGCCACGAACTCCACATGCTTGACCCCGGCCTCGCGCACCGGGCTGACCACGATGCCCGCCCCGCCGGCCAGGCCCGACAGGATGCCGCTGGCCTCGTTGAGGGCGTCCTCGAAGCTGCGGCCGCGCACCGACAGCCGGGCGTCGATCTCGCGCTTCTCCGCCTCGCCGACGTCGCCGACTTCCAGCAGGCCGTCGACGAACAGCCGCAGGCCCGCGTGGGTCGGCAGGCGGCCGGCGCTGCTGTGCGGCGAATCGAGCAGGCCAAGCTGGGCCAGGTCCTGCAGGGTGTTGCGGATCGAGGCCGGCGACAGCTGGATGCCGCCGCGCGACAGGGTGCGCGACCCGATCGGCTCGCCGGTCTCCAGATAAGCCTCCACCACGCGCCGGAAGATGTCGCGGGCGCGCTCATCCAGGTCGGTCAGGGTCGGGGTCGGCGCGAGGCCGCCGGTGATGATCGAGGACATGCTGTTCACTTCAGGGCCGTGGACGACCCTTCCCCCGATAGGATAGGCAGCCCCTGCCCGCGCGCAAGCCGCGCAACGCTTTGAAGAGACAGATGATGCGACCGTCAGAACGCGCCCACGACCAGATGCGGGTCGTGACCCTCGAAACCGGGGTCAACCGCTACGCCGAGGGCTCGTGCCTGGTGACGTTTGGCCACACCAAGGTGCTGGTCACCGCCAGCATCGACGAGGGCGTTCCCGGCTGGATGCGCGGCAAGGGCGCCGGCTGGGTCACCGCAGAGTACGGCATGCTGCCCCGGGCCACCCACACCCGCGGCCGGCGCGAGGCCGCCCAGGGCAAGCAGTCGGGCCGCACCCAGGAAATCCAGCGCCTGATCGGCCGCTCCCTGCGCGCCGTGGTCGACATGAAGGCGCTGGGCGAGCGCCAGATCCAGATCGACTGCGACGTGGTCCAGGCCGACGGCGGCACCCGCACCGCATCGATCACCGGCGCCTGGGTGGCGCTGCGGTTGGCCACGAAGTACCTGCTCGACGAGGGCGTCATCAAGACCGACCCGATCCTGGACCAGGTGGCGGCGGTGTCCTGCGGCGTGTTCAACGACCTGCCGGTGCTCGACCTCGACTACGAGGAGGACTCCACGGCCGAGGCGGATTCGAACTTCGTGCTGACCGGCGTCGGCGACATCGTCGAGATCCAGGCCACCGGCGAAAAGCGCGGCTTCACCCGCGCCGAGTTCGAGTCCCTCTACAGCCTGGCCGAAAAGGGCATCGGCGAGCTGTTCCTGCTGCAGCGGGCGGCGGTGGGGATGTAACCGACAGTCTCCCTCCCCTTCATGGGGAGGGTGGACGGCCAAAGGCCGGACGGGTGGGGAACCGGACGAGCGCCGGTCAGCGCCGACCTCTCATCACCTTTGCCCCACCCGCTCCCTTCGGGAGCACCCTCCCCATACGGGGAGGGAGGGGCGCCTACGCCCCCCCGTACGCCTCTTCCTCCTCGTCCTCTTCCACGCCCGAGCCGCCGCCCGGTTCGAAGATGACGATGTCGCCGGGCTGGCACTGCAGCTCGCGGCAGAGGGCGTCGAGGGTGGAGAAGCGGATCGCGCGGGCCTTGCCGGTCTTGAGGATCGACAGGTTGGCGATGGTGACGCCGACGCGGTCAGCCAGCTCGGTCAGCGACATGCGCCGCTCCAGCAGGATCTTGTCGAGGGTGACCTTGATGGCCATGACAGGCTCTCCCGACGCTAGATGGTGAGCTCGGCTTCGCGACGAAGGCGGGCGCCCTCGCGGAAGACCTCGGCCAGCACGAAAACGACCAGCACCGAGAACCAGACGGTGATGTTGAAGCCGTCGATGTCCCAGGTCAGGGCCGGCGCGATGGCCAGCAGCAAGGCGCCCAGCGCATAGCGGGCCAGCTCCATGCCGGCCAGCACGAAGCCGATCAGGCGAAGCCTGGGGATATTCTCCGGCTGAAACGGATCGCCCGCCGTCAGGGTGGTGAACACCTTGCGCAGGCGGCTCAGGATCACGATCAGCGCGCTCAGGTAGAGCATGCCGTAGACGGCGAAGGTGACGCCCAGCGCCGCCAGCCTGCCCGGGGTGACGTCGCCCTCGATGTTCAGGCGGTCGGCGACCTCGCGAAAGAGGTCAGGCACGAAGCTGATCGCCAGCAGACCGGCGATCACGCCCAGGGTCACCAGCGCCAGCATCGCGATGATGGCGAAATAGACGACGTCCAGGACGGTCTTCAGGAAGCTCGACACCGAGCCAGGACCCAAGGCGCGCATGGCGCAACTCCCTCAATGCCGGCGCTCGCGCCCCGGGTCGCTCCGTCCGCCCGGCGCGAACGACAGATACGGGCGGCGGCAGGCCGCTCGCCCGTGGCTGTGGTTTCCGGGCGCCCCTCCGGGGGCCGGCCTCACCGGAAGGAACCGTCGACGGTTCCCTCGGGAGAAGCCGGCCCTCAGGCGGGCGGCGAGAATGCCCTGACCGGGGCTCTCATGATAGAGAGCCCGATCAGATCGAGTTGGTCACGAACAGGACCGCCGAGATCGGCAGAGCGGCCAGAAGGGCGGCGGTGACCAGCGTCATGGCGATGCGGTCGACAATGTTGGTCATCTTTTGAGCGGACATGGTGTTCTCCGTTGTGCAGTGCAGCGCGAATGAGGACCTTTCCTCACCCGGTGGGCAGCCGTTGCGGCCCGTCCACGTCATCTATGTACGCAATCATCGATCTTCAATCAAAGGAATTATCGATTATCGATATTAAACTTGCGTAACATCATTACATCAGCGTAATGCGCTGCAGCATAAACGCCCGGCCTTGCGCGGGCGGGCGTTCGGGGCGAGGAAGACGGGGAGAGGATCTCCCGCCATGCCGCTGCTGCTCGCCCCCGGAACCACCCTGGTCGCCGCCACCCACAATCCGGGCAAGGCGAAGGAACTGGTCGCCCTGCTCGACGGCCGCTTCACCATCCTGTCGGCCGGCGAACTGAACATCCCCGAGCCCGACGAGACCGAGAGCACCTTCGTCGGCAACGCCCTGCTCAAGGCCCGCCACGCCGCCGACCTGTCGGGCAGGATCGCCATCGCCGACGACAGCGGCCTGTCGGTCACGGCGCTCGACGGCGCGCCCGGCATCTTCTCCGCCCGCTGGGCCGGTCCCTCGAAAGACTTCGCCGAGGCGATGGCCAAGGTCGAGGCGCGGCTGATCGAGAGCGGCTCGGATGACCGCTCAGCCTGGTTCACCAGCGCCCTGGCCGTGGCCTGGCCGGACGGGCCGTCGGTGGTGGTCGAGGGGATCGTGCGCGGAGGCCTGGTCTTCCCGGGACGCGGCGTCCACGGCTTCGGCTATGATCCGATCTTCGTGCCGGCTGGCCACGACCAGACGTTCGGCGAGATGGACCCGGCCGCCAAGGACGCCATCAGCCACCGCGCCATGGCCTTCGCCAAGCTCAAGGCCGCGCTGTTTTGACCGACCTCGCCCCGCTCGGGGTCTATGTCCACTGGCCCTACTGCGCGCGGATCTGCCCCTACTGCGACTTCAACGTCGTCCGAGACCGGGGGCAGGTCGAGCAGGCGGCGCTGGCGGACGCCATCGTCGCCGACCTGACCGCCCAGCGGGCGCTGACCGGGCCCCGGCGGCTGGTGTCGGTCTTCCTCGGCGGCGGCACGCCCTCGCTGATGGACCCGGCCTGGGCGGCGCGGATCATCGACACCGCCAGGGCGCTGTGGACGCCGGAGGGCGAGGTCGAGGTGTCGCTGGAGGCCAATCCCACCGACGCCGAGGCCGGTCGCTTCGCCGCCTTCCGCGCCGCCGGGGTCAACCGCCTGTCGCTGGGCCTGCAGTCGTTCGATGACGCGGCGCTGAAGTTTCTGGGCCGCAACCACGACGCGGCGCAGGCGCGGCGGGCGGCGGACGTGGCGGCGGCGACCTTCCCGCGCCTGTCGGTCGACCTGATCTACGCCCTGCCGGGGCAGACGCCGGCCGCCTGGCGCGAGCAGCTGGCGGCGGTCATCGCCCTCGGGGCCGAGCATGTCTCGCCCTACCAGCTGACCATCGAGGCCGGCACCGCCTTTGACCGGGCGGTTCGGCGCGGGACCTTTACACCGCCCGGCGACGAGATGGGCTCGGCCCTCTACGACATGACCCAGGCGACGCTCGAGGCCGCCGGCTTCGAGGCCTACGAGGTCTCCAACCATGCCCGGGGCGAGGCCGCCCGCTCGCGGCACAACCTCGTCTACTGGCGGGGCCAGGATTACGTCGGCGCGGGCCCGGGCGCGCATGGCCGGCTGACCCTGGGCGGCGCGCGCACGGCGACGACCGCCGCGTCCGGCGTGGCGGACTACATCCGCGCGGTGGGCGAGGCAGGCGTGGGCTTCGACGCCGAGATCCTCACGCCGGTCGAGGCGGCCGAGGAGCGCATCCTGATGGGCCTGCGCACCTTCGAAGGCGTGGGGTGGGAAGAGCTGGCGGCGCTGGGTCTGGGGCCACAGAGCGGCGTGGTCCGTGATCTGGTCGGCCAGGGGTTGCTGGTCGAGGACGCCTTACGGCTGCGCGCCACGCCGGCCGGCCGGTTCGTGCTGGACGGCGTCACGCGGGCGTTGATCCTGAACACCTGACAAAGCCGCGCCCGCCATCCCGCTCCGCGCTTTGCGCGCGCGCCGGGCGCTACTAGTCTCCCCCCCATGGCCGACGCCGTAACAGTCCCGACCCAGACCGCCGCCGCCGCGCGGGCGGCGCATATCGTCGACGTGCTCATCGAGGAGCGGGCGCCGAAGCTGTCGGCCTCGCCGCTGTGGCCGCTGGTCCGGCCGCCGCTCTATCGCCTGCTCGACTATCGCAAGGCGCGGACCATGGCCGACGCCATCTCGGTGATGGGCGGGCGCCAGGCGCTGGACTTCGTCTCCGACCTGCTGGAGCTGGAGGTCGAAGTGACGGGCCTCGAGCGTCTGCCGGCGGCGGGCCGCTGCATCGTGGTGGCCAATCACCCGACCGGCATCGCCGACGGCATCGCGGTCTATGACGCGCTCAAGGCCGCCCGGCCGGACATCATCTTCTACGCCAACTCCGACGCCCACCGGGTCTGCTCCCGCTTCGACGAGACCCTGATCCCCGTCGAATGGGTGCCGGCCAAGCGCAGCCGGGATCGCACCCGCCTGACCCTGAACATGACCAAGGAGGCGATGGAGGCCGAGCGGATGCTGACGGTCTTCCCGGCCGGCAAGCTGGCGCGTCGGGAACCGGACGGCGTGCTGACCGACCCGGAGTGGATGCCGACCGCCCTGTCGGTGGCCGTGCGGTACGCCGCGCCGGTGGTGCCGGTGCATGTCGCCGGGCCCTGGGCGGCGCTGTTCCACTTCTTCGACCGCTTCTCGCCGGAGCTGCGCGACGTCACCCTGTTCCACGAGCTGCTCAACAAGACCGGCCGCCGTTTCCGCATCGTGGTTGGAGAGCCGGTGACGCCCGACCGCCTGCCGCCCGACGCGGCGGTCGCCAGCGCGGCGCTGAAGGCCTATGTCGAACGGGTGCTGCCCGCCTCGCCCGACACGCCGTTCGCATGATCCCGCCCGCGACGCTTCCCCTGGCGGACGACGCCGCCACCGCGCGGCTGGGCGAGGCCGTGGCCGTCGCGTTGCGGGCCGGGGAGGCCGTCTGCCTGACCGGACCGCTGGGGGCCGGCAAGTCCACCCTGGCCCGTGCGCTGGTGCGGGCTCTGACCACCCCGGACGAGGAGGTGCCCAGCCCGACCTTCACCCTGGTGCAGTTCTATGAGGGCGCCGGCTTCCCGCTGGCCCACTTCGACCTCTACCGCCTGACCAGCCCGGACGAGGCCTGGGAGATCGGCCTGGACGAGGCGCTGGACGAGGGCGCGGCCATCATCGAGTGGCCGCAGCGGCTGGACGGCGCCCTGCCGCCCGACCGACTCGATATAGACATCGGCTTTGCAAGTACGGGGGACGGAGAGGGACGCGTCGCGCGCCTCTCCGCCCACGGAGCCTGGGAAGGACGCGCGCTTGAGTTCTGATCGTGAGGCCCTCAAGGCCGCCTTCCTGGCCCGGCACGGCTATGGCGACGCGCGGCGCCAGGCGCTGAGCGGCGACGCCTCGACCCGCGCCTACGAGCGGCTCCAGCCGGCCGGCGGCGGCAGCCTGATCTTCATGGACCAGCCGCCGAAGGCCGAGAGCCCGGCCTGTCCGCCGGACGCCACGCCCGCCGAACGCGAGGCGCTCGGGCCCAACGCCATCTACCGCCTGGCCGCCGGCCGGGTGGACGCCTTCGCCGCCTGCGCCGGACACCTGTGCGCGCTCGGCCTGTCGGCGCCGCGGGTTCTGGCGTTCGACGCCGAGGCCGGGCTGGCGGTGCTGGAGGACCTGGGCGACGGGCTCTATGCCGCCGAGATCGCCGCCGGGACGGCCGACGAGGCGCAGCTCTACGACGCCGCCATCGACGCCCTGGTCGCGCTGCACGCGACGCCGCCGCCCGCGACGCTGGAGCATGACGGCGTCTCCTGGCCGCTGCTGACCTATGACGACCTGGCGCTGCGCTACGCCCAGGCGCTGTTCCCCGACTGGCTGCCGAAGCTGCGGCCTGCCTTCGCGCCCGACGCGGCGGCGCTGGCGGCCTGGGAGGCGCTGTGGGCGCCAATCCGGGCCCGGGGCGAGGCGCTGGCCGAAGTGTTCTGCCACCGCGACTACCACGCAGAGAACCTGCTCTGGCTGCCCGCGCGCGAAGGTCCCGCCCGCGTCGGACTGATCGACTTCCAGGACGCGGTGAAGGCCCACAGGGTCTGGGACCTGTCGATGCTGCTGCACGACGCTCGCCGCGATGTCTCGCCGGCGCTGGAGGCGCGGGCTCTCGACCGCTATTTCGCCGCCCACCCGGGCCTGGATCGCGCAGCGGTGACGGCCGACTACCACGCGCTGGGGGCGCTCAATGTCGCCCGCATCATCGGCATTTTCGCCCGGCTCGTCGTGCGCGACGGCAAACCCCGCTACGAGGGCTTCCTGCCGCGCCTCTGGCGCTATCTCGACAGCTGCCTGGCCGATCCGGGCATGGCCGGGATGAAGGCCTGGTTTGACCGGCATGTCCCGGCGGAGGCGCGGTCATGAGTGGTCCAAAGGTCGCCATGGTGCTGGCCGCGGGCCTGGGCACCCGCATGCGCCCGCTGACCGACGACCGGCCCAAGGCCCTGGTCGAGGTCGGGGGACGGGTCCTGATCGACCACATGCTCGACCGGCTGGCCCAGGTCGGCGTCGAGACGGCGGTGGTCAACGTCCACGCCTTCGCCGATCGGCTCGAGGCGCACCTTCGCGCGCGCGACGCCACCGGCGTCCTGCCGCGCATCATCCTCTCGGACGAGCGGGCCGAGCCGCTGGAGACCGGAGGCGGCATCAGGCACGCGCTGCACCTTCTGCCCGATACGCCCTTCTGGGTGGCCAATATTGACTCGGTGTGGATCGGCGATGACGGCCGGGCTCTGGAGGCGGTGGCCGCCGCCTGGGACCCGGCGCGGATGGACGTCTGTCTGCTGACCGCCTCCACGGCCGAGTCGATGGGCTTCCACGACACCGGCGACCTGTTCCTGTCGCCCGAAGGCGAGGTCCGTTTCAAGGATGCCGGGGAGCAGGCGCCGCTGGTCTATGTCGGCGTCCATATCTGCAAGCCGTCGGTGGTGGCGGACGGCCCGGACGGCCCGTTCGGCCTGCTGCCGATCTGGAAACGGCTGACGCAGGCCGGGCGGGTCCACGGCGTGGCGCCTCCGGGCCTGTGGATGCACGTCGGCGACCCCGGCGCCCGTGACGCGGCGCAAGCGCGGCTGGCCGCCGGATGACCGGTCCCTTCGAGCGTGCGGCGCCCCGCTGGTTCTCGATCCCGGCCCATCGGTCCTTTCTCGACGATCTGGCGGCCGGACTGGTCGCCGCCCTGCCCGACCCGGAGGCCCTGGCCGAGGCGGTGGTGCTGGTCCCCACCCGGCGCGGGGCCCGCGTGCTGGCCGAGGCCTTCGTCGGCGCGGTCGGCGGCCGGGCGACCCTGCTGCCGCAGATCCGCGCCATCGGCGACCTCGACGAGGGCGAGCCGCCGTTCGAGCCCGGCGACCTGTCGCTGGACATCCCGCCCGCCGTCGACCCGCGCACGCGGCGCTTCGAGCTGGCGCGGCTGGTGGCGCGCGACGGCAAGATCGGCCGCCGCCTCGACGCCGCCGGGGCGCTGGAGATGGCCGACGCCCTGGCCCGCTTTCTGGATGACCTGCAGATCGAGGAGGTCAAGCGACCGCTCGATCGGCTCGACGGCCTGGTCGAGCTGGAAATGGCCGCCCACTGGCAGCGCTCGACCGGCCTGCTGCGCATCGCGCTGGAGGCCTGGCCGGCCTGGCTGGCGGAGCGCGGCCTGATCGACGTGGCCGAGCGCCGGGTGCGGCTGCTCGACGCCCTGACCGACCAGTGGACCCGCCATCCGCCGGCCCACCCGCTGATCGCCGCCGGCTCGACCGGCACGGCGCCGGCCACCGCCCGGCTGCTGGTCGCCGTCGCGCAGGCCCCGCGTGGCGCGGTGGTGCTGCCCGGTCTGGACGAGGGCCTGGCCGACGCCGCCTGGCTCAAGGTCGAGGACCAGCATCCACAGGCCGCGATGAAGCGGCTGCTGGACCTCCACGCCGGCGTCGGCCGGGGCGGGGTGACGCCCTGGCTGCCCGACGCCGACAGCCGCGGCCGCTGGCGCCGCCGGGTGATCAACGAGGCGCTGCGGCCGGCCGAGGCCACCGCCGACTGGCGCGATGTTCTGGACAGCCTGCGCCAGGAAGGCGCGGCCGACGGCGTCGACCCGCTGAGCGAGGGCCTGGCCGGCCTGTCGGTGATCGCGACCCGGCACGAGGAGGAGGCCGCCGACGTCTGCGCCCTGCTGCTGCGCGAGACGCTGGAGGACCCCGAGCGGACCTGCGCCCTGGTGACCCCCGACCTGGCCCTGGCCCGGCGGGTCAGCGCCCGGCTGGCGCGGTTCGGGGTCATCGCCGACTCCTCGGCCGGGACGCCGCTGGCGGGTTTCCCCATCGCGGTGCTGGCAAGGCTGGTGGCGGACCAAGCGGTCGATCCGCTGTCGCCGGTCCTGCTGCTGGCCATCCTGAAGCACCCGCTGACGGTGCTGGATCGAATGCCGGAAGACCTGGCGCGGATATCGGCGCGGCTGGAACGGGCCGGCCTGCGCGGCCCCCGCCCCGGCGACCGCGACAGCCTGATGGCCCGGCTCGAGGATCCCGAGGTCGCGGCCCTGGCCGCCGACCTGCTCAGCGCGCTGGACATCCTTGCCCTGGCCTTCGCCGACGGCGAGGCCGCGGTTGACGATGCGGCGCGCGGCCTGACCCTGGCCCTGGAGGCGCTCGGCGGACCGGGCGTCTGGAACGGCGCCGACGGCGAGTGCGCCGCCGCCCTGCTGGCCGGATTGATCGAGGATGGCGCCGCCCTGCCGCCGGTCTCGCCACGCAACTTCGTCGATTTGCTGGCCATGCTGATGGACGGCGAGACCCTGCGCTCGGGCGGGGTGCATCCGCGCCTGCGCATCCTGGGCGCGCTCGAAGCGCGACTGCTGCGCGCCGACCGTCTGGTGCTCGCCGGGCTGGAGGACGGCGTCTGGCCGCGCGGCGCGCCGATCGATCCCTTCCTGTCGCGGCCCATGCGCGAGCGCCTTGGTCTGCCCTCGCCCGAGCGGCGGCTGGGCCTGACCGCCCACGACTTCGCCCAGGCCGCCTGCGCGCCGGAGGTGACGCTGGTCCACAGCCAGCGCCGCGAGGGATCGCCGGCCGTCGAGTCCCGCTGGCTCTGGCGGCTGCGCACCCTGGCGCGGGGCGCCGGCGTCAAGCTGCCCGGACGTCCGGAACTGCTCGACTGGGCCCGCGCGCTGGACGCGCCGGACGCCTACGCCCCCTGTCCCAGGCCCAACCCGAAACCGCCGGTCGAGGATCGCCCCGACCGCTTCGCCGTCACCCGCATCGAGGCCCTGACCCGCGATCCCTACGGCGTCTGGGCCCGCGACATCCTGCGGCTGTTCCGCCTCGACCGGCCCGACGAGCCGGTGGAGTCCAAGGCGCGGGGCACCGCCATCCACACCGCCTTCGAGCGGTTCGCCGAGGCCTGGGTCGACGGTGAGCCCGCCGACGCGCCCGGCCTGTTCGAGCGACTCTACCTCGACGCCCTCGTCGCCCAGGGTCTGCCGACCTCGGCCCTGGCCCGCGAGCGCGCCCTGGCCCGCGAGGCGGCGCAGTGGGCGACGGAGCTGGAGCGCAGCCGCCGCGCCGACGGCCGGGCGGTCCATGTCGAGCGCGAGGGGCGCCTGGCGCTGCCGGTTGAGGGGCGGACCATCACCCTGACCGCCAAGGCCGACCGCATCGAGATCACGCCCGAGGGCCTGGGCCACGTCATGGACTTCAAGACCGGCGGCGCGCCCTCGGCCAAGCAGATCAACACCGGCTTCTCGCCGCAGCTCACCCTGACCATGGCCATCCTGACGGCCGGCGGCTTCGAGGGCTTGAAGGCCTACGCCGGTGACCTGATCTATCTGCGGGTGACCGGCCGCAAGCCGCCGGGCGAGGTGCTGGTGCGCAAGGCCGCCGGCTCCGAAAGCGAGGAGGCGGCGGCGTTGGCCTATGAGGGCGTCATCAAGCTGCTGGCCTTCTACCAGGACCCCCACCGGGGCTATCTGTCGCGTACGGCGCCGCAATTCGTGAAGACCTGGGTCGGCGACTACGACCATCTCGCCCGGGTCTTCGAATGGTCGACCGGCGGCGAGGGGGAGGCTGGGGAATGAGTCTGCACGATCCCCACCAGCGCCGGGCTGCCGACCCCGCCCTCAACGCCTTCGTCACCGCCAACGCCGGCTCGGGCAAGACCAAGACCCTGATCGACCGGGTGGCCCGGCTGCTGCTGGGCGACGTGCGGCCCGCCGCCATCCTCTGCGTGACCTACACCAAGGCCGCCGCCGCCGAGATGCAGCGCCGGCTGTTCGACGTGCTCGGCGGCTGGTCGGTCATGGAAGACGAGGCGCTGAGACAGGAGTTGGCGCGGCTGGAGGGCGAGGGCGCGGTCCGCGACGCGCGGGGCCTCTCCAAGGCCCGGACCCTGTTCGCCAAGGCGCTGGAGACGCCGGGCGGGCTGAAGATCCAGACCATCCACGCCTTCTGCGAAAAGCTGCTGCGCCGGTTTCCGCTGGAAGCCGGCGTGTCGCCGACCTTCAAGGTCATGGACGACCAGGCCTCGGCCCTGATCGCGGCGGAGGCGCGGGCCGACGTGGCGCGCTACGCCCTCGATATCGAGGGGCCGCTCTCCGACGCCTATGCCCGCCTGGCCGTGGCCCTCGACTTCGAGGCCTTCAACAGGCTGTTTTCGGACTTCGAGCACAAGCGCGACGCCATCGCCGCCTACGTCGAACGCTGCGGCGGCTACGACGGCGTGCAGGCGCACGTCTGGGAAACCTGCGGCTTCAAGGAGCCCACCAGCCCGGAAGCGATCGCCGAGGCCGCCTTCGCCGCCACCAACCGCCGCCTCTATGAGGACGCTGCACAGGTTCTGGAGACCGGCGGCGTCACAGACTGCAAGTGCGCCAAAAGTCTCCGTTCCGCCGAATCCATCGGCGACGCCCTGCTCGCCCTCTTCACCGAGAAGGGGGAAGGCACGCCGGTCAAACACTTTGCCACGACCAAGACGCTGAAATCCCGCGAGGACCTGCGCATGGCCCTGCTGACCGAGCAGGACCGGCTGGAGAAGGTCCGGATACAGCTGCGGTCGGCGCGGGTCGCCGAGGCCACCGTCCAGGTGCTGGCCATGGCCAGCGCCTATGCCGAGGCCTACCGCCAGGCCAAGGACCAGCGCGGGGCCCTCGACTTCGCCGACCTGATCAGCCGCACGCGCCGGCTGGTCGAGGAGCGGCCCGACGCGGCCTGGGTGCTCTACAAGCTGGACGGCGGCATCGACCACATCCTCGTCGACGAGGCCCAGGACACCGCGCCCGAGCAGTGGGACATCGTCCGGCGGCTGACCGGCGAGTTCTGGTCCGGGGCCGGCCTGCGCCGGCAGGGCGCCGCGGAGCGCACCCTGTTCGTGGTCGGCGACGAGAAGCAGTCGATTTACAGCTTTCAGGGGGCCGACCCGCGCCGTCTGCTGGACGAGACCCAGCGCTACATCAGCGACATCGTCGCGGCGGGCCAGCCGGCCGACGGCGTGCCGTTGCTGGTCTCCTACCGCTCGACGCCGCAGATCCTGACCTTCGTCGACACCCTGTTCGTGGCGCCCGAGACCCGGGCCGGGGTGCCGCCGCCGCGCGGCGAGGATATCGTCAAACACCAGGCCTTCCGCGCCGACCACGCCGGCTGCGTCGATCTCTGGCCGCTGGACCGCGACGAGCGCGGCGAGGACCGCGAGGCCTGGGACGCGCCGCTGGACGAGGAGGCGGAGACCTCCGCCAACCGCCGGCTGGCCCGGCGGATCGCCGCCGAGGTCAAGGCGCTGGTCGAGCGCGGCGACGCCGTCTTCGACAAGGAGACCCGGACATGGCGCCCGGCCGGCTACGGCGATGTGCTGGTGCTGGTCCGCCGCCGCCGGGTGCTGTTCGAGGAGATCATCCGGGAGCTGAAGCGCGGCGGCGTGCCGGTGGCCGGCGCCGACCGCCTGACGCTGTCGGCCCACATCGCCTTCGACGACCTGATGGCTCTGGCCCGCTTCATCCAGTTCCCGGATGACGACCTGACCCTGGCCGGCCTGCTGAAGAGCCCGTTCTGCGGCCTCGACGACGACGAAATCTACGCCCTCGCCAAAGGCCGCAAGCCCGACAGCCTGTGGGCCGTGCTGCGACGGCGGGCGGGGGAGCGGCCGGCCTGGACCGCCGGCCTGGCCTTCCTCGACACGGCGCGGGATCTGGCCCGGACCCGCTCGCCGTTCGACCTGTTCACCCGGGTGCTGGGCCTCAACGGGCCCGATGGCCGGTCCATGCGGGCCCGCATCCTGACCCGGCTGGGCCCCGAGGCGGGTGACGTGCTGGACGAGGTTCTGGCCCGAACCCTGTCGGCCGAGTCCCAGGGCGTGCGCGACCTCGAGTCCCTGACCCACGCCTTCGCCCACCTCGACATCTCCGTGAAGCGCGAGATGGAGGGGGCCGGCGACGAGGTGCGGGTGATGACCGCCCACGGCTCCAAGGGCCTGGAGGCGCCGATCGTCTTCCTGCCCGAGACCACGATCACCAGGACCGCGCGCGGCACGCCTCTGCTGGAGACGGCCGAGGGCGGCTTCCTGTGGAGCGCGAAGAAGGACGACGACTGCGAGGCCAGCGCCCTGGCGCGGCAGTTCCGCGCCGACCGCGAGGACGAGGAGGCCTGGCGCCTGCTTTATGTCGGCCTGACCCGGGCCCGCGACCGGCTGGTGCTCTGCGGCCGGGTCGGCTCGACCACGACCGACGAGAAGGTCGGCGGCTGGTACGCGGCGATGCGCCAGGCCTTCGCCCATCCGGACGTGGCCGCCAGCGTTCGCGACGTCGAGGCCGACGGCTACGGCTTCCAGCGCTTCGGCCCCGATCCGGACCGGCTAGCGCGACAGGCCCAGGCCGGCCGCGCCGCCTCGCCGCTGCCGGACTGGGCGCGGGGCGCCGCACCGGTCGAGCCCCCCGCCCGGCGCTACGCCTCGCCCTCGCAGCTGGCCGACCAGACCTTCGGGCCGGCCCCCTCGCCCCTGGCCCGCGTCGAGGGGCTGGGCCGCTATCGGCGGGGCGAGCTGATCCACCGGCTGCTGCAGCTGCTGCCCGACGTGCCGCCGCCCGACCGCCGGGACGCGGCCACGAAGCTGCTGGACCGCGAGCGCGACCTGACCGGCCCGCAGCGGCGCGAAATGCTGGCGGCGGCCTTCGGCGTGCTGGACGATCCCGCGTTCGCCGACGTCTTTGGTCCCGGCTCCCGGGCCGAGGCGGCCATCGGCGGAACCTCGCGCCGGATGCCGCCGGGCCTCGCGGTTTCGGGGCGGGTGGACCGGCTGCTGGTCACGCCCGACCGCGTCTTGGTCGTCGACTACAAGACCAACCGCCCGGCGCCGGCCGACATCGCCGATGCGGACCCTGCCTATCTGATCCAGATGGCGGTCTACGCGGCGGTGCTGGAGGAGGTGTTCCCCGGCCGCCGCGTGGAGGCGGCGCTGGTCTGGACCGATGGACCGCGCCTGATGCCGGTGCCAGAAAACATCGTGTCCCGCACCCTCGCCGCCCTTGCCGGCGCCCATTGATGGGGAGGGGCGGGGAGCATACATCGTGGATTGAAGCCGAGGGGCCGCTTTAGTCCCCCGACCAGGGAGACATAGTCATGAGCACCGTTGCTGTGACCGACGAGACTTTCGAACGTGATGTCCTGCAGGCCGAAAAGCCCGTGCTCGTGGACTTCTGGGCCGAGTGGTGCGGCCCCTGCAAGCAGATCGCCCCGGCCCTCGAACAGATCTCCGAGGAGCTGGCCGACCACGTCACCATCGCCAAGGTGAACATCGAGGACAGCCCCACCACGCCCTCGCGCTACGGCGTGCGCGGCATTCCGACCATGATGCTGTTCCGTGGCGGCCAGATGGCCTCGATGAAGGTCGGCGCCATGCCCAAGCAGAAGATCCTGGAATGGCTCGCCGAATCCGGCGTTCAGGCGGCGTAAGACCGCCTGGCCCGGATACCCGGTCTCTCATGGAACGGCCGTCGGGGCGACCCGGCGGCCGTTCTGCGTTGTGCGTGCTTCGACACGCGCCTTCCGGCGCTGCTCAGCATGACTAGGGAGGGTAGTCTTCCTTCTCAGTCATCCTGAGCAGCCGCGAAGCGGCGTGTCGAAGGACGCAATGAACTCACCGCGGCCAGGTCGCCTCGTCCAGCGCCAGCACCTCGCCGGCCAGGTAAAGCGAGCCGCAGATCACCACATGCGGCGGCGGCCCCTCGGCGGCCAGGGCGGCGGCGACGCCGGCGGTGACGTCGGCATGGGCCTGGGCGTTCAGGTCAAAGCCCCGCGCCGCCGCGACCAGCCGATCTGCCGGGCTGGCGGCGTCCGCTTCGAATCCCACGGCGTGGACCGACGGGGCCAGGCCCGCGAAGGCGCTGAAGAAGCCCTCGGCGTCCTTGTTGGCCAGCAGGCCGCAGACCAGCGCCACCGGGCGACCGTCGCGGGCGGCCATGTCGCCGAGCAGGCGGGCCAGCGCCCGGGCCGCGTGCGGATTATGGCCGCCGTCCAGCCACAGGTCGGCGCCGCGCGCCTTCGCCATCGCCGCCAGCGGTCCGGCGGTCAGCCGCTGCATCCGCGCCGGCCAGACGGCCGAGGCCACGCCCCGGCCGATGGCGTCCTCGTCGATCCTCGCCTCGCGCAGCTGCAACGCGGCGACCGCCGCCAGCGTGGCGTTGTCGACCTGGTGGACGCCGGGCAGGGACGGGGCGGGCAGGTCCAGCAGCCGGTCCTCGAGTTGCACCACCAGCCGGCCGCGTTCCAGCCAGCCGTCGAAGTCGACGCCCAGCGCCAGCATCGGGCTGCCCAGCGCCCGGGCGCGGCCCTCGATGACCGCGAAGGCCTCCGGCGACTGGCGGCCGACCACCACCGGGGCGCCGGCCTTGATGATCCCCGCCTTCTCGCCGGCGATGCTGGCGAGGTCATTGCCGAGGAACTCGTGGTGGTCGTGGTCGACCGGGGCGATGACGCTGACCGCCGGCCGCTCGATGACGTTGGTGGCGTCCAGCGAGCCGCCGAGGCCGACCTCAAGCAGGCAGAGGTCGGCGTCGACCTCGCTGAAGGCCTGCAGGGCGGCGGCGGTGGTGATCTCGAAGAAGGTGATGGCCTCGCCGGCGTTGGCCGCCTCGACATGCTCCAGCACGGCGGCCAGGTGCTCGTCGGTGATCAGGGTCCCGGCCAGCCGGATGCGCTCGGAAAAGCGGACCAGATGCGGCGAGGTGAAGACATGGACCCTCAGGCCCGCCGCCTCGGCGATGGCGCGCAGCACCGCCACGGTGGAGCCCTTGCCGTTGGTGCCGGCGACA
>JAUSPV010000281.1 GCA_030652755.1 Caulobacter sp.
ATGCGCGGCCTGATGGCCAAGCCGTCCGGCGAGATCATCGAGACCCCGATCGTCTCGAACTTCAAGGAAGGCCTGACCGTCCAAGAGTACTTCAACTCCACCCACGGCGCCCGCAAGGGTCTGGCCGACACCGCGCTGAAGACCGCCAACTCGGGTTACCTGACCCGCCGTCTGGTGGACGTGGCGCAGGACTCGATCATCACCGAGGAAGACTGCGGCACCACCCGCGGCATCACCCTGCGTCCGGTGGTCGAGGGCGGCGACATCCTCGTCTCGCTCGGCCTGCGCGTCCTGGGCCGCTTCTCGGCCGAGGACATCAAGGACCCGAACACCGGCGAAGTCATCGTGCCGGCCGACACCTACCTCGTGGAAGACCAGGTCGACCTCATCGAGAAGGCCGCCGTGCAGTCGGTGAAGGTCCGTTCGGTCCTGACCTGTGAAGCCAAGGCCGGCGTCTGCGGCGCCTGCTACGGCCGCGACCTGGCCCGGGGCACCCCGGTCAACATCGGTGAAGCGGTCGGCGTCATCGCCGCCCAGTCGATCGGTGAGCCGGGCACCCAGCTGACGATGCGGACCTTCCACATCGGCGGCACCGCCCAGGTGGCCGAGCAGTCGTTCTTCGAAAGCAGCAACGACGGCGTCGCCCGCGTGGTCGGACCGGCGGTCAAGGGCGCCGACGGCGACTTCATCGTCATGAGCCGCAACACGGCCATCACGGTTCAGGTCGATGGCAAGGATCGCGAGGCCTACAAGCCGCCTTACGGCGCGCGCCTGAAGGTCAAGGATGGCGACAAGGTGAAGCGCGGCCAGCGTCTGGCCGAGTGGGACCCCTACACCACCCCGATCATCACCGAAGTCCCCGGCCGGATCCGCGCCGAGGACCTGGTGGACGGCTTCTCCGTCCGCGAGGAAACCGACGAGGCGACCGGCATCGCCAACCGCGTCATCGTGGACTGGCGCGCCTCGGCCCGTGGCTCGGACCTGCGTCCGGCCATGGCCGTCATCGACGAGGACGGGGCCTACAAGCGCCTCGCCAGCGGCGGTGAAGCCCGTTACCTGCTGTCGGCCGGAGCCATTCTCTCGGTCGGCGACGGCGACGAGGTGAAGGCCGGCGAGGTCATCGCCCGGATCCCCACCGAAGGCGCCAAGACGCGCGACATCACCGGCGGTCTGCCGCGGGTGGCCGAGCTGTTCGAAGCCCGTCGTCCGAAGGATTGCGCGGTCATCGCCGAGATGGACGGCCGCGTCGAGTTCGGGAAGGACTACAAGAACAAGCGTCGCATCAAGATCACGCCCGAAGACGGTGGTGAAGCGGCCGAGTTCCTGATCCCCAAGGGCAAGCACATCGCGGTCCACGACGGCGACGTGATCCACAAGGGCGAGTACATCATCGACGGCAACCCGGATCCGCACGATATCCTGCGCATCCTGGGCGTCGAGGCGCTCGCCAACTTCCTGGTCGACGAGATCCAGGAGGTCTACCGACTGCAGGGCGTGCCGATCAACGACAAGCACATCGAGACGATCGTTCGTCAGATGCTGCAGAAGGTCGAGATCCTGGAGCCGGGCGATACGGGCCTGATCAAGGGCGACCACCTCGACAAGACCGAGGTCGACTACGAGAACGCCAAGGCGGAAGCCCGCAAGGGTCGCCCGGCGCTCACCCAGCCGGTCCTGCTGGGCATCACCAAGGCGTCGCTGCAGACCCGCAGCTTCATCTCGGCAGCGTCCTTCCAGGAGACCACCCGCGTCCTCACCGACGCCTCGGTCCACGGCAAGGTCGACACCCTCGAAGGCCTCAAGGAGAACGTCATCGTCGGCCGGCTCATCCCGGCGGGCACCGGCTCTTACCTGCGCGGCCTGCAGCGCATCGCCACCAAGCGCGACGAGGCCCTCTCGGCCGCTCGCGAAGAGGCGATGGAGCCGCTGCCGGCCGAGATCGCCCTCGAGACCGTGGACGCCCAGTCGTAAGACTGGCCGGCTCCGGCTGACCCAGAGACGAGACGGCCCGGGAGCAATCCCGGGCCGTTTCTCTTTGGGCGGACGGCGAGCGCACCCCTAAGGCTTGTCCAGGCCGGTCATCTCGCCCGGGCCGGAGCCGCGGGCGATCCCCGAGGGCACGGGCGCCTCGCGCCAGGCGCGGTCGCGGGCCTTGGCGGCGGCCCGGGCGTCGAAGCCGCCGCGCTTGCGCGGGTCCATCGGCGCGGGAATGAAGGGCGCATCCCTGGCCCCGGCGCCGAGCGTCTCGTCACAGCCCTCGATTTCCCGGCGATTCAGCCCGACGGCCGTGCGGTTGGCGCAGCCCACCGTGGAGCCGCGCAGCGCGCCCCGCAGGTCGCCGCCCGGCGGACCCGCGCCCTGGCCGCTGGCGGCCCCGCCCGAGCCGGCGCCGGCCTTCGGGGCGGGAGCGGGCGCCGCGGGGGCAGGCACGGGCGCCATGGGCAGCGGAGCGACGGCGGCGGGGGCGGGGGCGACGACGGCCCGGGGGCGCACCGGCGAGCCCCGGGGCGCGGTCAAGGCGGGGGCGTCAGGGCGCCGCGCGCGAGGCGGCGGGGGCGGGCGGAACAGATCGACGATCATCACCTGCTCTTCGTCGACCATCGGGCGTTCGTGCATCCGGGGAACGTTCAGGCCGATCAGGGCCAGCACCAGCCCATGCCCCGCGGCGGAGGCCGCAAGGATGGCGGCCTTCAGGGCCCGTTCCCGTCGGACGGCGGACAAGACGTGCGGGCTCCCCTGGTTGAGGCCTCAGGCTTCCCCGGGCGGGCGGCGAAAACGTGACCAAGGTTCGTTCTCTCCGGGGCTGGCGAAGTCGCCGGCGACGCCTTGCGCGGGGGCGGGAAGAAGAAGAGCCGCCTCCACCTGTCGACATCTTCAACTGACCGGCGGTTTGCGGAATCCCCATCGAGTCGAGGGTGAGTCCACGCAGAGTCGACCCTGAGTCGATCCTCCGGCCGCGGCGGTGAAGGGCAAGGCGATCCCCCAGGCGCGGCAGTTTGCGTCAGGGCGTTCCAAAGCCTTGACCTTGCACGCCCCGGCGAGTATCTAGCGCGCCTCTTTCGGGGGCCGGGTTTGCGCCCGTCGCCCGTTGAAGCTGAAGTCCCTGTCGAGGGCGATCAGGCCCGCCGGAACGCAGATAGACGCGCGCCGGCGAGTTTTCGCGTTCCGACCGGGCGTTCAGAGCCGGAAAGTACTTTCATCAGGACCCCCGAGGCGCTTCGGCCGAAAGGCACACGCCTCCACGAGCAAAAAAGAGATAATGCCTACAGTCAACCAGCTCATCCGCAAACCGCGCCAGCCCAAGCCGGCCCGGAACAAGGTGCCCGCCCTGAAGGGCTGCCCGCAACGTCGTGGCGTCTGCACCCGCGTGTACACGACGACCCCGAAGAAGCCGAACTCGGCGCTTCGTAAGGTCGCCAAGGTCCGCCTGACCACCGGCATCGAAGCCGTGTGCTACATCCCCGGCGAAGGTCACAACCTGCAGGAGCACTCGGTGGTGCTCATCCGCGGCGGCCGCGTCAAGGATTTGCCCGGCGTCCGCTACCACATCCTGCGCGGCGTCCTCGACACCCAAGGTGTCAAGGATCGTAAGCAGCGTCGTTCGCTCTACGGCGCCAAGCGTCCGAAGTAAGGAAAAGAAGAATGTCCCGCCGCCGTCGCGCCGAGAAGCGTCAGGTTCTGCCCGATCCGAAGTTCGGGGACCTGATCGTCACGAAATTCATGAACTACGTCATGTACGAAGGCAAAAAAGCCGTCGCCGAGAACATCATCTACGGCGCCTTCGACATCCTCGAGTCCAAGCGCAAGGACCAGGGTCCCCTGGAAACCTTCCACTCGGCCCTGGACAACGTCGCCCCGGCGATCGAAGTCCGGTCGCGCCGCGTCGGCGGCGCCACCTACCAGGTGCCCGTCGAGGTCCGTCCCGAGCGCCGTCGCGCGCTGGCCATCCGCTGGCTGGTCACCGCCGCGCGCAAGCGGGGCGAGAACACCATGACCGAAAAGCTGGCCGCCGAGCTGCTGGACGCTTCGAACAACCGCGGCACCGCGGTGAAGAAGCGCGAAGACACGCACAAGATGGCTGAAGCCAACCGGGCGTTCTCGCACTACCGCTGGTAACACCCAGCCCGAAACCTTTTGGGCGCGGGCGGTTCGAAAGACCCGCCCGCGCTTACATTATGCAGGCCGATAGGCGATCTCATGCCCCGCAATCACAATATCGAAGACTACCGTAACTTCGGAATCATGGCCCACATCGACGCGGGCAAGACGACGACGACGGAACGGATCCTGTACTACACCGGCAAGAACCATAAGATCGGCGAAGTCCACGACGGCGCCGCGACGATGGACTGGATGGACCAGGAGCAGGAACGCGGCATCACGATCACATCGGCCGCGACGACCGCCTTCTGGGAAGGCAAGCGCCTGAACATCATCGACACCCCGGGCCACGTCGACTTCACCATTGAAGTCGAACGCAGCCTGCGCGTGCTCGACGGCGCCGTGACGGTTCTGGACGGCAACGCCGGCGTCGAGCCGCAGACCGAAACCGTCTGGCGCCAGGCCGACAAGTACCGCGTGCCCCGCATCGTGTTCGTCAACAAGATGGACAAGATCGGCGCCGACTTCGACAAGTCGGTCGAGTCGATCCGCGACCGCCTGGGCGCCAAGGCCGTGCCGATCCAGTTCCCGATCGGTTCGGAATCGAGCCTGGTCGGACTGGTCGATCTGGTCCGCATGAAGGCCGTGATCTGGGACAACGACGGCCTGGGCGCGACCTTCCGCGACGAAGAGATTCCCGCGGATCTGGTCGAGAAGGCCAATGAAGCGCGTCACTACCTGATCGAGAACGCCGTCGAGCTCGACGACGAGGCGATGGAAGCCTACCTGGGCGGCGAAGAGCCCTCGATCGAGACGATCAAGAAGTGCATCCGCAAGGCCGTGCTGACCGGCGCCTTCTACCCGATCCTCTGCGGCTCGGCGTTCAAGAACAAGGGCGTCCAGACCCTGCTCGACGCCGTCGTCGACTACCTGCCCTCGCCGGTGGACATCCCGCCGACCCCGGGCATCGACTTCAAGACCGAAGAGCCCGTCGTGCGCCGCGCGTCGGACGACGAGCCCCTGTCGGTCCTGGCGTTCAAGATCATGGACGACCCCTTCGTCGGCTCGCTGACCTTCTGCCGCATCTATTCCGGCAAGATGGAAACCGGCATGGGCCTGCTGAACTCGACCCGCGACCGCAAGGAACGCGTCGGCCGCATGCTGCTGATGCACTCCAACAACCGGGAAGACATCAAGGAAGCCTACGCCGGCGACATCGTCGCCCTGGCCGGCCTCAAGGACACCCGCACCGGCGACACCCTGTGCGATCCGCTGAAGTCGCCCGTCATCCTGGAGAAGATGGAGTTCCCGGCGCCGGTCATCGAGATCGCCGTCGAGCCGAAGTCCAAGGCCGACCAGGAAAAGCTGGGTGTCGCCCTGGCCAAGCTGGCCTCGGAAGACCCCTCCTTCACCGTCTCGACCGACCACGAGTCGGGCCAGACGATCCTGAAGGGCATGGGCGAGCTGCACCTGGACATCAAGATCGACATCCTCAAGCGCACCTACAAGGTCGAGGCCAACATCGGCGCGCCGCAGGTGGCCTACCGTGAATCCCTCGGGAAGCGGGCTGAGATCGACTACACCCACAAGAAGCAGACCGGCGGTACGGGCCAGTTTGCCCGCATCAAGCTGGTGTTCGAGCCGGGCGAGCCGGGTTCGGGCTTCGTGTTCGAAAGCTCCGTCGTCGGCGGTTCGGTGCCCAAGGAATACATCCCGGGCGTCGTGAAGGGCCTCGAGTCGGCCAAGGAAAACGGCCTGCTGGCCGGCTTCCCGGTCATCGACGTCAAGGCGTCGCTGGTCGATGGCGCCTACCACGACGTCGACTCCTCGGTGCTCGCCTTCGAAATCGCGGCCCGCGCCGCCTTCAAGGAACTGCGTGAGAAGGGCGCTCCCAAGCTGCTCGAACCGATCATGGCCGTCGAGGTCGTGACCCCGGAAGAGTACCTGGGCTCGGTCATCGGCGACCTGAACGGTCGTCGGGGCATGATCCAGGGCCAGGACATGCGCGGCAACGCCACGGTGGTGAACGCCTTCGTGCCGCTGGCCAACATGTTCGGCTACGTGAACACCCTGCGGGGCATGTCCCAGGGCCGCGCCGCCTTCACGATGCAATACGACCACTACGATCCGGTGCCGCAACACGTCGCCGACGAAGTGATCAAGAAGTACGCCTAACCCATCCCCCAACACGAGGACCCCGTTTGGGGGACCAGGAGCTAGAACATGGCCAAGGAAAAGTTTGAACGTAACAAGCCGCACTGCAACATCGGCACGATTGGTCACGTTGACCATGGCAAGACGACGCTGACGGCTGCGATCACGATCACGCTGGCGAAGAGCGGTGGCGCGACGGCGAAGGCCTACGCGGACATCGATGCGGCGCCGGAAGAGAAGGCCCGCGGCATCACGATCAACACCGCGCACGTGGAATACGAGACGGCCAACCGTCACTACGCCCACGTCGACTGCCCCGGCCACGCCGACTATGTGAAGAACATGATCACCGGAGCCGCCCAGA
>JAUSPV010000010.1 GCA_030652755.1 Caulobacter sp.
GGCGCTGCGCAAGGTCTACGACCAGATGCCCGAGCCCCGCTACGTCATCAGCATGGGCAGCTGCGCCAACGGCGGCGGCTACTACTATTACAGCTACAGCGTCGTGCGCGGCTGCGACCGGATCGTGCCGGTCGACATCTACGTCCCGGGCTGTCCGCCGACCGCCGAGGCGCTGGTCTACGGCGTGCTGCAGCTGCAGAAGAAGATCCGTCGCACGGGGACCATCGAGCGATGAGCACCGACCTCGACGCCCTCGGCCAGGCCATTGTCGCCAACAGCACCGGCGCGATCACGAGCTACGAGATCGCCTACGGTGAGTTGACCGTGACCGGCCCGGCGCACCGCGTGCACCAGGCGCTGACCCAGCTGCGTGACCATCCCGACTGCCGGTTCCACCAGCTGATCGACCTGTGCGGCGTGGACTATCCGGAGCGCCCGCTGCGCTTTGACGTGGTCTACCACCTGCTCAGCCTGGTGAAGAACCACCGCATCCGCCTGAAGGTGCAGACCGACGAGGACACCGCCGTCCCGTCTGTGGCCGACATCTTCCCGGCCGCCAACTGGTTCGAGCGCGAGGCGTTCGACATGTACGGCATCTTTTTCGAGAACCACCCGGACCTGCGCCGGCTGTTGACCGACTACGGCTTCCACGGCCATCCGCTGCGGAAGGATTTCCCGATGACCGGCTATGTCGAGGTTCGCTACGACGACGAGCTGAAGCGGGTGGTCTACGAGCCGGTGAAGATCGCCGAGTTCCGGCAGTTCGATTTCCTGTCCCCCTGGGAAGGCGCCAAGTACGCGCTCCCGGGCGACGACAAGGCGGGGCGCTGATCATGGCTGACGACGCCGCCAACATCCCGGCCATCCCGGAAACCCCGGTCCGCAAGTTCAATATCAACTTCGGCCCCCAGCACCCGGCCGCGCACGGCGTGCTGCGCCTGGTGCTGGAGCTGGACGGCGAAGTGGTCGAGCGGGTCGACCCGCACATCGGCCTGCTTCACCGCGGCACCGAGAAGCTGATGGAGGCCCGCACCTACCTCCAGAACATCCCCTACTTCGACCGCCTCGACTACGTGGCGCCGATGAACCAGGAACACGCCTTCTGCCTGGCCATCGAGAAGCTGCTCGACATCGACGTTCCGATCCGCGGGCGCATCATCCGCGTGCTCTACAGCGAGATCGGCCGGATCCTGAACCACCTGCTGAACGTGACGACCCAGGCCATGGACGTCGGCGCCCTGACGCCGCCCGTCTGGGGCTTCGAGGAACGCGAGAAGCTGATGATCTTCTACGAGCGCGCCTGCGGCGCTCGTCTGCACAGCAACTACTTCCGGCCCGGCGGCGTCCACCAGGACCTGCCCGACGCGCTGGTCGAGGACATCGACGCCTGGGCCGTGGCCTTCCCGAAGATGTGCAACGACCTCGAGACCCTGCTGACCGGCAACCGCATCTTCAAGCAGCGCAACGTCGACATCGGCGTGGTCACCAGGCAGGACGCCATCGAGTGGGGCTTCTCGGGCGTCATGGTCCGCGGCTCGAACATCGCCTGGGACCTGCGCCGCAACCAGCCCTACGAGATCTACAACGACTTCGAGTTCGACATCCCGCTGGGCGTCAACGGCGACTGCTACGACCGCTACCTGTGCCGCATGCAGGAGATGCGCGAGTCGACGAAGATCATCCGCCAGGCCTGCGACATGCTGCGCAAGACGCGCGGTCCGGTGATGACCACCGACAACAAGATCGCCCCGCCGCGTCGCGCCGAGATGAAGGCGTCGATGGAAGCGCTGATCCATCACTTCAAGCTCTACACCGAAGGCTTCCGCACCCCGCCCGGCGAGGTCTACGCCTGTGTCGAGGCGCCCAAGGGCGAGTTCGGCGTGTTCCTGGTCAGCGACGGCACCAACAAGCCCTACCGCTGCAAGATCCGCGCGCCCGGCTTCCCGCACCTGGCGGCCATGGACTTCCTCAACCGCGGCCACATGCTGGCCGACGTCAGCGCCATCCTCGGCTCACTGGACATCGTGTTCGGGGAGATCGACCGGTGAGCCCGCTCGACCTCGCCAAGGCCCAGCTCGACGCCTACAACGCCCAGGATCTGGACGCCCACTGCGCCTGTTTCGCCGACGACGTGGTCGTGGCCGACCTGAACGCCGAACCGAACCTGCGCGGCATCGCTGACTACCGCGCCCGCTACGAGGGCCTGTTCGCGCAGTTCCCGCAGAACCGCGCCGAGCTGGTCGGCCGCGTGGTCATCGGAAACACCGTCATCGACCATGAGCGGGTCTTCCGCTCGCCCGACGCGACGCCCTTCGAGGTCGCCGCCATCTACACGTTCGCCGGCGGCAAGATCGCCCGCGTCGATTTCGTGAAAGCCTGACGCATGTCCGTCCGTCGTCTCGCCAAGGAACAGCCCGCCTCGTTCGCGTTCAGCGCCGACACGATGGCGACCGCGACCTGGTGGATCGCCAAGTATCCGGCCGAGCGCCGCCAGTCGGCGGTGATCCCGATCCTGTGGCTGGTCCAGAAGCAGGAAGGCTGGGTCTCCGAGCCCGCCATCCGCGCCATCGCCGAGCTGCTGGGCATGCCGGTGATCCGGGTGCTGGAAGTGGCCACCTTCTACACGATGTTCCAGCTGGAGCCGGTCGGGAAGGTCGCCTTCGTGCAGCTGTGCGGCACCACGCCCTGCATGCTGTGCGGCGCCAATGACCTGAAGACGGTGCTGAAAGAGAAGATCGGCCCCAAGAACCACCTCTCGGCCGACGGCAAGTTCAGCTGGGAAGAGGTCGAGTGCCTGGGCGCCTGCTCCAACGCCCCGATGGCCGCGATCAACGACTACTACTACGAGGACCTGACGCCCGAGACGCTCGGCCAGATCCTCGACGACTTCGCCGCCGGCAAGTCGCCCAAACCGGGCTCCTACGTCGGCCGCGGCGCGTCCGAGCCGCACGGCAAGATCCAGACCCTGCTGGACCCCAGGCTGTACGACGGCTCGGCCGCCAGGAAGATCAAGCTGCCCAACGCGCCCGAGAAGGCGAAGAAGGCCGGCAAGGCGGAGACCTCCGCTTGAGCCAGCCTCTGCCCGGCCTGTTCAGACATCGCCCCTTCCAGATCGCGTGGGTCTGGGAGATCGTCTGCGTGCTGGCGGGCGTGGCGGTCTATGTGACCACCGACAACGCCATCGCCTTCATCGCCCTGATCTTCATGGGCGCGGCTCCGATGGCCGTGGTGATGCTGCGGTTCATCAAGGCCCAGAAGGCCGGGCTCAAGCCTGATCGGTCGGGGGACATCGTCCAATGACCGACACCGGCGAAGCCGAGCTGCTGGGCAAGCGCATGGCCTACATCGACACCCTGCGCGGCCTGCATCGCAAGGAACGCCTCGTCGGCTTCCTGATGATCCTGGCCGGGGCGGCGATGGTGCTGCCGGCCCGCTTCGTGGCCGGCTGGCCGGGCGAGGCGATCTGGCTTGGCTACGGCGTCATCGCGCTGGGCTGGGGCCTGTTTATCTACGTCATTTTCCGGCGCGCCCAATGGCGCCGGGCCAATCCCTTCAATCCGGGGGCCGGTCATGGCTGACGGACTGGATGCGAAAGCCTTCGCGAGCAAGATCCAGGCGATGCCTGCTGGTGACCGCGCGCGCGCTTGGAGCGATTTTGCCGGCTGGGTTCGGGCTGGGGCGAAGGTTTCGGCGCCTTGGGGTTTCTCTGGCATCGCGCTTATGGGAGTTGCCGCCTTCGCAGGCATCTATTGGGCCTTCGAGGGGCTACCGGCCAGAAACGCTGTGCTCATCGGCGCTCCGGCTCTGATCGCCGGACTTGCATTATTCATTGTTGGCGCCCGCAAGGAAAAGCGCTGGCGCCAAACCCATCCATTCGAGTTCTGAATATGGTCGGCATTCTCGAAGACAAGGACCGCATCTTCACCAACCTGTACGGGCTCCATGACTGGGGTCTGGAGGGTGCGAAGACGCGCGGCTGCTGGAACGCGACGAAGGACATGCTGGACGCTGGTCCCGCCTGGATCATCGACAACATCAAGAACTCCGGCCTGCGCGGTCGCGGCGGCGCGGGCTTCGGCACCGGCCTGAAGTGGTCGTTCATGCCCAAGGAAGTGAAGGACGGCCGTCCGCACTACCTGGTCGTCAACGCCGACGAGTCCGAGCCGGGCACCTGCAAGGACCGGGAGATCATGCGCCATGATCCCCACCTGCTGATCGAGGGCTGCCTGATCGCCTCGCGGGCCATGCAGGCCCACGCCTGCTACATCTACATCCGCGGCGAGTACGTGCGCGAGCGCGAGGTGCTCGAGGCGGCGATCAAGCAGGCCTACGACGCGAAGCTGATCGGCAAGAACAACGTCCACGGCTGGGACTTCGACTGCTACGTCCACCACGGCGCCGGGGCCTACATCTGCGGCGAGGAAACCGCGCTGCTCGAATCGATCGAGGGCAAGAAGGGCCAGCCGCGCTTCAAGCCGCCGTTCCCGGCGAGCTTCGGCCTCTACGGCAAGCCGACCACGATCAACAACACCGAAACGCTGGCTTCCGTGCCATGGATCGTGCAGCACGGCGGCCAGGCCTTCCTCGAGCTGGGCAAGCCCAACAACGGCGGCCCCAAGCTGTTCTCGGTGTCGGGCCATGTCAACAAGCCGGGCAACTACGAAGTGCCGCTCGGCATGCCGTTTTCCGAATTGCTGGAGATGGCGGGCGGGGTGCGCAACGGGCATCAATTAAAGGCCGTGATTCCTGGCGGCTCGTCGGCGCCGGTGCTGCCGGCCGACATCGTGATGGACTGTACGATGGACTTCGATTCCATCGCCAAGGCCGGCTCGATGCTGGGCTCGGGCGCGGTCATCGTGATGGACGAGACGGTCTGCATGGTGCGCGCACTGGAGCGGCTGTCGTATTTCTATTTCGAGGAATCGTGCGGCCAGTGCACGCCGTGCCGCGAGGGCACCGGCTGGATGTACCGCATCATCCACCGCATCGAACACGGCGAAGGGCGGCCGGAAGACCTGGAACTGCTGAACAGCGTGGCGGGCAAGATCGGCGGACACACCATCTGCGCGCTGGGCGACGCCGCAGCGATGCCGGTGCAAAGCTTCCTCAAGCATTTCGGCGACGAGTTCGCGTACCACGTCGAACACAGAAAGTGCATGGTCTGATCAATGGCTACCTTGAATATCGAAATTGACGGCAAGGCGCTCGAAGTCGAGAGCGGCAAGACCATCATGGATGCGGCTCACGCAGCTGGCATCACGATCCCGCATTTCTGTTATCACAAGAAGCTGTCGATCGCGGCCAACTGCCGCATGTGTCTGGTGCAGGTGGAAAAGGCGCCGAAGCCGCTGCCGGCCTGCGCCACCCCGGTGACCGACGGCATGAAGGTGCAGACCCGCTCCGAATACGCGATCGCCGCGCAGAAATCGGTGATGGAGTTCCTGCTGATCAACCATCCGCTCGA
>JAUSPV010000016.1 GCA_030652755.1 Caulobacter sp.
CACCGCGCCGGCCTCGCCGCCCGGCTGGACGCGGCCCGCGAGCGCTTCGGCGAGATCGCCGGCAACATCCGCGAGAGCGCCAAGATGGAGCCCGAGGAGCTGGGCCGCTCGATCGCCGACGAGGCCGTGGCCATCCCCTCCAACGCCGGCGGCGTCGAGGCCCACCTCTACAATCTGGAGCGCGAACGCGACGCCATCGGCCTGGTCAACCTGCGCGCCGAGGAAGAGGGGACCGAACAGGCCGCCCGGCTGCAGACCATGAAGACCGAGCGGGCCGACCTGACCGGCGCCATCGGCAAGCTGCGCGAGGGCATCGAGGAGTTGAACGCCGAGGGCCGCACCCGCCTGCTGGCCGCCTTCGACATCATCAACGGCCACTTCCAGGCCCTCTTCCAGGCCCTGTTCGGCGGCGGCCAGGCCGAGCTGAGGCTGATCGAGTCCGACGATCCGCTGGAGGCCGGCCTCGAGATCTACGCCTGTCCGCCGGGCAAGAAGCTGTCGACCATGAGCCTGATGAGCGGCGGCGAGCAGGCGCTGACGGCCAGCGCCCTGATCTTCGGCGTCTTCCTGGCCAACCCCGCGCCGATCTGCGTGCTGGACGAGGTCGATGCGCCGCTCGACGACGCCAACGTCGACCGCTTCTGCTCGATGCTCGACGAGATGCGCCGCCGCACCCAGACCCGCTTCATCGTCATCACCCACAATCCGGTGACCATGAGCCGCGTCGACCGCCTGTTCGGCGTCACCATGGCCGAGCGCGGCGTGAGCCAGCTGGTCAGCGTCGACCTGCAGACGGCTGAACAGCTGGTGGCTTAGGGGGCCGCGGCTTCGCTCCGCCCCTTGCCGTCATGGTCGGACTTGTTCCGACCACCCATGCGTGGTGCGTCAGCCGGCTTTCTGCGTGCTTCGACACGCGCTCTTCGATCGCTGCTCAGCATGACTATGGAGGGGCTGCCTTCTATCCAGTCATCCTGAGCAGCCGCGAAGCGGCGTGTCGAAGGACGCTCGGCGAACGCGGTGTTCATGGGTGGTCGGAACAAGTCCGACCATGACGGATGTGGGGTGGTGGCTCGGAAATACCCCTTCAATCCCGGCGCCGTTGAGTGGCATCCTGTCCGCCAACAGCCCCCCAGTGAGACCGCCCATGGACGCCGCACCCCCTCCCGCCGTTCACGCCTGCGCGCCCGACGCCATCCAGCGCGGCAAGGCCCTGCTGGCCCTGCATTTCGAGGAGGACGGCCCGTCGCAATCGGTCGGCGACACGGTGAAGACCCTGCCCTCGATCAAGGCCCTGAAGGGAACCGGCCGCTTCGACGTGCTGGAGGTCTGGGGCTACATCTACAAGGCGCAGTACCGCATGCGCTTCCTGTACGCCCGGATCCCCGGCGAGTGCGTGCTGATGGGCCAGGAGATCCTCGAGGCGTCGGATCCGTATTAGCCGCGCGAAGCCGGGGAGGATTGCAGCGCGTGCGCGGGCGGCGCGGAGGGTAGGCCCTGCGTGGTTCGCGACGCTCGCCCAAGCGCTCGCTCCTCACCATGACGAAGGTGGTTGGCGTTCCTCTACGTTCGTCATCCTGAGGAGCGGCGAAGCCGCGTCGCGAAGGACGCACTACGCCGGAAACGCCCCCGCCCGCGTCAGCGAACTCGCCGGCGCCTTGCCGATCTTCTCGCCGACCCACCGCGCGGTCTCGATGAGTTTGCCCAGGTCATACCCCGTCTCGAACCCGGCCCGCTCCAGCATGTAGACCAGGTCCTCGGTGCCGATGTTGCCTGTCGCGGCCGGGGCGAACGGGCAGCCGCCAAGGCCGCCAACGCTGGCGTCCAGGATGGTGACGCCGGCCTCGACGGAGGCATAGGCGTTGGCGATGCCGGTGTTTCTCGTGTCGTGGAAATGCATGCGCAGCGGGATGGCGCCGATGACGGCCTGCACCGCCTCGACGCGCTTGCGCACCACCCACGGGTCGGCGACGCCGATGGTGTCGGCCAGGGCGATCTCGGCGACGCCGGCGGCGGCGGCCTCCCTGACGATGGCCACGACCTGATCCTGCGAGACCTCGCCGTCGAACGGGCAGCCGAAGGCGACCGAGACGGTGACGGTGATCGGCGGGCCGCCGGCAAGGCCGCGCTTGGCCGCGATGGCCTGCATCGACGCCACCTGCTCGGCGACCGAGGCGCCCTGGTTGCGGATGCCGAAGCCGTCGCTGGCGCAGACCACGACGTTGGCCTCGTCACAGGCGGCGGCGACGCAGCGGTCCCAGCCGCGCTCGTTCAGCACCAGCCCGATGCGCGAATGGCGGTCGGTCCCGGCCAGGTCGACCATCATCTCCTCGGCGAAGGCCATCTGCGGCACCCGCTTGGGATTGACGAAGCTGACCACCTCCTGCCGGCGGGCGCCGCAGGCGTCGAGGCGGCGGATCAGTTCCAGCTTGTCGGCGGCGTCCAGCACCACCTTCTCGTTCTGCAGCCCGTCGCGGGCCCCGACCTCGACGATCTCGATGAAGCGGCTCATGGAGCGGTCTCCGGCATAGCGGTGGCGGGACGGACGAGCTTCTGCGGCTCGCCGCGATACAGGGTCAGACTCATCTCGTCGCCGTTGGAATAGTTGACCCCCGATATGGTCTTCACCGGCCGTGGCGTCAGCCCGGCGGCGCGCAGGGCGGCCAGGAATTGCGCCTGCTCCTGCTTCTCGACGACCGCCGGCCGGCCCTCGGTGATGGCCTTGACCGCTTCGGCGGGACCGCCGAGGCCCGTGGTGGTCCCGAGCGCGAAGACCAGGCTGGGCTCGGCGTAGCCGGCGACCTCGACCGGCCCGGGCACGACACCCTCCTTGGGGCCCAGCGCGCTGCTGGCCAGGGCCAGGTAGACCCGCTGCGACAGCCACAGCGGCTCCATCCGCGGGGCGAGCTGTCCGAAGAAGGCGGCGTGGGCCAGCACGCCGACGACGCCGGCCGCGATCAGGGCCCGGCCAGCGGCCTGACGGAAGATCAGCACGCCGCCGACCGCCGCGGCGCCCAGGAAAAGGCCGGCGGTGACGATAGTCCAGAACAGGTCGCCGGCGCCGTCGCCGTAGGCAGCCATGGCCGCGGTGCTGATCGCCGCGAAGGCCAGGGCCGCGTAGGCCAGCACGGCCGTCCCGGCGATGCGGCTGATCCGGCCCAGCGGCTCGCGCAGGGCGGCGGCCATCAGCCAGCACAGCGCGCCCATGGCCGGCAGGGTGTAGTGGACCAGCTTGGTCGGCAGCAGTTCGAACATCAGCCAGGTCGGGATCAGCCAACAGAGGGCGAAGCGCACGCCCGGCTCGGTCCGCGCCTTCCAGCCCAGAATCAGACCGGCCGGCAGCAGCAGGCTGGCCGGGAACAGCAGCATCGGCGAGAGCAGCAGGTGGTAGCCGAAAATGCCACCGTGACGCTCATGTCCGCCCGCCAGCTTGGGGGCCAGATCGCCGCCGATGGCCGCGCCCCAGAAGGCGCCGTCGCTGGCCACCGTGATCGCCCAGGCCCAGGGTCCGAAGATGGCCAGCACCAGCAGCGGTCCCCAGCGCCAGCCCAGGTCCTTCATCCAGCCGAAGCGGTTGGCCTTCGCCTCGATCGAGTCCCAGGCGCCCAGCGCCAGCATGGCCAGCAGAGCGACCAGCGGCCCGACCGGGCCCTTGACCAGGGCGGCGAGGCCGATGCCCAGCCAGAACAGGAGGCGCGTCCGCCAGCCCGCCGGCGGGCCACCGCGAGCCGCGCCGTAGAGGCGTCCCAGCGCCGCCAGCGCCAGGGTCGTGGACCCGGCCAGCACCGCGTCGGTCTTGGCGATGAAGGCCTCGGTGGACAGCAGGAAGCTGGCCCCCATCATCGCCCCGGCCAGCAGCCCGGCCCGGGCGCCGAAGAAGGCCGCCGCGCCCCAGGCGCAGGCGGCGGCGGCCAGCGCCGCGCCCAGCAGCGAGGGGATGCGATAGGCCCAGATGTCGCGGTCGGCGACGTCGGACAGGGCCGCGACGCTGATCGCCTGCAGCCAGTGGATGCCGACCGGCTTCTTGTCGCGGGACTGGTCCTGGTAGTTGATCGAGACGTAGTCGCCGGTCTCGAGCATCTGCGAGGTGGCCTGCACGAATCGCGACTCGTCGCGGTCGAGCGGCGGCACGGCCAGCAGGCCGGGAAGGCCCGCGATCATGGCGATCAGCGCGGCGAGGAGCGGTCCGCGCCAGCCGCGGCTCCACTGGTCCAGACGGGATTCGAGCGTCATGCCGCACCTGATAGCACGATCCTTACGTGCGCCACCTTTTCGGCTATGAGAGGGCATGACCGAAAAGACTCCGGCCAAGGGCCGCAAGCCGGCCCCCGCGAAGACCGCCCCCGCCAAGGCCGCCCCCGCCGGGGCGACGAAGGTCTCGCCCACGCCGAAGACCGCCGCGACGGGCCCCTCCGCCACGCCCGACTTCTCGGTCGTGGTGCCGGTGTTCGACGAGGGCGGCGCCGCCCCGGCCCTGGCCCGCGAGATCGCGGCGGCGTTCGGGGATCGCAACTACGAGATCGTCTTCGTCAACGACGCCAGCCGGGACAACACCCTGGAGCTGCTGACCGCGCTGAAGGCGGAGATCCCGCAGCTGCGCGTGCTGTCGCACCAGAAGAACTCCGGCCAGAGTCGCTCGGTCCGCACAGGCATCCTGGCGGCCCGGGCGCCGATCATCGTGACCATGGACGGCGACGGTCAGAACGACCCGGCTGACGCCCCGCGGCTGGCCGAACGGCTGAAGGCGGCGCCGGACACCCTCGCCATGGTCGGCGGCGAGCGGGTCAAGCGCCAGGACAGCAACGCCAAGCGCTTCGCCAGCAAGTTCGGCAACGGCGTGCGCGGCTGGCTGCTGAAGGACGGGGCGCTGGACACCGGCTGCGGCCTGAAGGCCTTCCGCCGCGACGCCTTCCTGCGCCTGCCCTACTTCGATCACATCCACCGCTACCTGCCGGCGCTGATGATCCGAGAGGGCTACGAGATCGCCTTCGAACCGGTGCACCACCGCCACCGCGAGACCGGCGTGTCGAAATACACCAACTTCGGCCGGCTGAAGGCCAGCGTCAGCGACCTGCTGGGCGTGCTCTGGCTGCAGTCCCGCTCGCGACTGCCGGGAAGCGTCGACGAGGCTTGACGGCAACCGCTGGTCGTTCTTTGTTTGTTCCGCAACATGAGGGCGGAACATGACGCTCATCGAGATCGATCTGCGACAACGCAAAGCGCGAGCACAGCGGCTGAAGCTGTTCGTCCAGATGCTCACGACGTTCGCCTACGGCTCACTCGGCGTGGCGCTTGCGGAACCGCTGGCGCGGCAAGGCTCGCTGGACATCGGCCATCTCGTGGCGCTGTGCTTTGGACTGGTGAGCGCGTTCGTCGCGCTGTATCTTGTGCCCGAAGGAGAGCGCTATGCCTGATCCGCTCACGCTCGCGGCGGTTGGAGTCCTGACGGTCCTCATCGTCGGCTATGCGGCCTATCTGAAGATCTCCATTCGACGGCTGGATCGCAAAATCGCCGCGCATGAAGCTGCCGAGGCAGCTGGCATGACTCCGCCCTCCACCGCCTCCTAGGCGAGCCCGCTTCACCCCGGGGGCGAAAGGGGTTAACCGTTGCGAACCGGGTTATCCGGGTTTCGGGGGAGGCCCTTGCCGATGTTCGCCGCGTTTCCGCTGCTGGCCCTGCCGGTGCTGGTCTACAATCTCGTCGCCATCACGCTGGTCGGAGGCTTCGGCTCGACCGTCGCCACCCAGCGCTTCACCGAGCCGCTGTTCAGCATCGCCATGACTTCCGGCTCGGCCTGGCCGATCAGCCTGGGCGACTTGCTGCTGGCGTTCGCGCTGGTGGTGCTGTTCATCGAGCTGTTGAAGTCGACGACCAGCCGCCGCATCGCGATCATCAACCACTCGCTGTCGATGATCCTGTTCATCGTCTGCCTGGTCGAGTTCCTGCTCGCCCCGGCCTTCGCGACCTCGGTCTTCTTCCTGCTGACGCTGATGGTGCTGCTCGACGTGCTCGCCGGCTTCATCGTCACCATCATCGCCGCCCGCCGCGATATCGACCTGGGCGGCGGCGCGGAACTCGGCTGATCCTGCCTAGGTGAGGGCCGTGAACAGCAGGGCGACGGCGACGATATCGAGGGCGCGGACGAGGAAGGACACGGGCGGGGACTCCAGGTTCGGATTCACCACCGGTTAAGCAAGACCCGCGCCAGTCTGGACGTCTGATGGCCCTCTTCTTCGATCAGGACTGGTTCGCCGCCCGCCTCGCCGAGCGCGGCCTGTCGCGCACGGTGCTGGCGGCCGCGTGTGGCATGACCCAGGACGAGCTGGCGCTGGTCTGGAAAGACCAGCGGGAACTGTCGGCGCGGGAGGTGGCGATCCTGGCCGAGCTGCTCGGCGCGACGCCGGCCGAGGTCGCCCATCGCGCGGGCGTGTCGACTCCCACGCCCGGCGGCGATCCACTGGCCCGGATCGCGGCGCTGGAGCGTCAGGTCGCCGAACTGCAGGGCCGATTGGCCCGGCTTGAGCGAAATTCGCGGTGATGGACGGCGAGGCGCCCGCCGACGGGTAGCTCCAACAGGTTCCGTCATGGCCCGACTTGTTGGGGCCTGCCATGCACTATGACGACGAAGTCAGGTCCCGAGCCCTGCCGCCCGGCTCGGCCGAGGTGGTGTTCATGGGGGGCCCGAACAAGTCGGGCCATGACGACGGGAGAGGGGTCGAGCAGTGGCCCCGCCGCCTAGATTTCGGTCTTCTTCAGCACGCCCTTGGGCGGCCGCCGGTCGGCGGGACCGGAGTACTCGGTCTCCAGGTAGGCTGACCGCGCCGCGTCCAGAACCGGTTGTCCGCCCCGCAGCCCGCGCTTCTGTCCCGACTGTCCATAGAGGTGGGCGGCGAAGGCCGCGTAGCTGTCCGGCCGGGGCGGCGGCGGGGTCGCCGCTTCGGGCTCCGGCTCCGCCGCCGCGATGACGGCCGGCAGGTTCGTCCCGCCGTCCTCGGCCTTGCGCGGCATGTCCTCGGCGCGCCGGGGGCTGTGCCGGCGCTCTCCATAGGGACGGACGGGGTCGATCGGACCGGTCATGCCTCGCAGGGTACGCGCGGTCCGGTAAACAAAGGGTGGGGCCCGATCAGCCCTTCGACGCCAGCTTCTCGAGCTGGGCCTGCATCGCCGCCATCTGCTTCTTGAGCTCGTCCAGCGCCTCGCCCTCGGCGGGCGCGGCGGGCGCCGCCTCCCCGGCCCTGGCCGGTTCACCCGCCCCGGCCGCGCCGCCTTGCGGGAAGCCGAACGGCGAGAACATCTTCATGGCCCGGTCGAACAGCACCATGTTCTGGCGGATCTGCTCCTCGTAGGCGCTCAAGCCCGCCGCGCCCATGGTGGCGTTGGGCGCCATGGCCCCGAACTGGGTGCGGAACCGCTCCTGCTGCTTGGAGAAGCTCTCCAGGCTCATCTCCAGATAGCTGGGCACGAAGGCCTGCATCTGGTTGCCGTAGAAGCCGATCAGCTGGCGCAGAAACTGGATGGGCAGCAGATTCTGACCACCGCCGCGGTTCTCTTCCTCGAAGATGATCTGGGTCAGGACCGAGCGGGTGATGTCCTCGCCGCTCTTGGCGTCATAGACCACGAAGTCGACGCCTTCCTTGACCATGTCGGACAGGTGCTCGAGCGTGACGTAGGAGCTGGAGGCTGTGTTGTAGAGCCGGCGGTTGGCGTATTTCTTGATGACGACGCGCTCGCCGCCACTTTTTGCACCGGCTGGGTTTTCGCCGGTCTCGGCCTGATCGGACATTTCCATTCCCTGTAGGTACGCTTCCCGCGCTCTTTGGCGCCGCACTATCGCGGAAGCGAAGGCATGGCGCCAGTGGCGGTTTCCGTGCACGGCATGTTGCACTGCAAAATCAGGTGATGACGAACCATATCCGACTATGCAAGGTGCCCTCAGTTAACAAGATGAGCGCCGGAGCCCTTGAGGCCTGACGCCGCGCAGGGAACGACGGAGACACTACCCATGACCGACATCGTCATCGTTTCGGCCGCCCGCACGCCCGTGGGCTCTTTCAACGGCGCGCTGGCCAGCCTTCCGGCTCACGAGCTGGGCAGGATCGCCATTCAGGCGGCGGTGGAGCGGGCCGGCATCAGCCCCGCCGACGTCGACGAGGTGATCATGGGCCAGGTGCTGCAGGCCGGCGCCGGCCAGGGCCCCGCCCGCCAGGCCGCCGTCAACGCCGGCATCCCGGTGGAGAGCCCGGCCTGGAGCCTGAACCAGCTGTGCGGCTCGGGCCTGCGTGCTGTGGCCCTCGCCGCCCAGCAAATCGCCGACGGCTCGGTCAGCATCGTGGTCGCCGGCGGCCAGGAGAGCATGAGCCAGTCGCCGCACGCCGCCCACATCCGCGACGGCAAGAAGATGGGCGACCTGGGCTTCCAGGACACCATGATCAAGGACGGCCTGTGGGACGCCTTCCACGGCTACCACATGGGCCAGACCGCCGAGAACATCGCCAGCCGCTGGCAGATCACCCGTGAAGACCAGGACCGCTTCGCCGTCGCCTCGCAGAACCGCGCCGAGGCCGCCCAGAAGGCCGGCCGGTTCGCGGGCGAGATCGCCCCGGTGACCATCAAGGGCCGCAAGGGCGACACCATCGTCGAGAACGACGAATACATCCGTCACGGCGCCACCTACGAAAGCATGTCGGGTCTCAAGCCCGCCTTCACCAAGGACGGCTCGGTCACGGCCGCCAACGCCTCGGGCCTCA
Source organism: Caulobacter sp. (assembly GCA_030652755.1). Taxonomy (GTDB): domain Bacteria; phylum Pseudomonadota; class Alphaproteobacteria; order Caulobacterales; family Caulobacteraceae; genus Caulobacter. Next base: position 8,746 of record JAUSPV010000016.1, read on the forward strand.
ATGACGGCGCCGCCGCCCTGGTGCTGATGAGCGCCGACGAGGCGAAGAAGCGCGGCCTGACGCCGCTGGCCCGCATCGCCTCCTGGGCCAGCGCCGGCGTCGAGCCGGAGATCATGGGCACCGGCCCGATCCCGGCCATGAAGAAGGCGCTGGAAAAGGCAGGCTGGTCGGTCTCCGACCTCGATCTGGTCGAGTCCAACGAGGCTTTCGCCGCCCAGTCGCTGTCGGTGGTCCGCGAGCTGGGTCTCGACCCGGCCAAGACCAACGTCAACGGCGGCGCCATCGCCATCGGCCACCCGATCGGCGCGTCCGGCGCCCGCATCCTGACCACCCTGCTGCACGAGATGAAGCGCTCGGGCGCCAAGAAGGGGGCCGCGACCCTCTGCGTCGGCGGCGGCATGGGCGTGGCCATGTGCGTCGAAGCCGTCTAAACTCAAACAAAATCAAAAACTAAGCGACAGGGAAACACCATGAGCAGGGTTGCATTCGTCACCGGCGGTACGCGCGGCATCGGCCGGGCCATCGTCGAGCGCCTCAAGAATGACGGCATGAAGGTCGCCGCCGGCTATTCCGGCAACGACGAGGCCGCCGCCCTCTGCGCCAAGGAACTGGGCGTGATGGTGGTCAAGGGCAACGTCGGCTCGTTCGAGGACTGCCAGCGCGCCGCCGCCGCCGTGGCCGCCGAGCTCGGCCCCATCGACGTGCTGGTCAACAACGCCGGCATCACCCGCGACGGCTTCTTCCACAAGATGACCTACGAGCAGTGGTCGGAAGTCATCCGCGTGAATATGGACAGCGCCTTCAACATGACCCGCCAGGTCATCGACGGCATGCGCGAGCGCAACTGGGGCCGGGTGGTCAACATCAGCTCGATCAACGGCCAGAAGGGTCAGGTCGGCCAGACGAACTACTCCGCCGCCAAGGCCGGCCTGATCGGCTTCACCAAGGCGCTGGCGCTCGAGAACGCCAAGAAGGGCATCACCGTCAACGTGATCTGCCCCGGCTACATCGACACCGAGATGGTCCAGGCCGTTCCGGAGAACGTGCTGCAGGGCATCATCGCCGGCATTCCGGTCGGACGCCTCGGCAAGGGCGAGGAAATCGCCGACATGGTCGCCTACCTGGCCGGCGAACGCGCGGGCTTCGTGACGGGCGCCACCTTCACCCTCAACGGCGGCCAGTACCTGGCGGCCTGACGACTGGATCGGGCGTCGACACAGCTTGTGTCGCGCCCTTTACCCGTCCAAGAATCGCCCCAGTCGCCGTGCATGGCTTGGGGAATGGCGAGGACGAGTATCCGGTATCCTGAGGTCGCGGTTGTAGTCGCCGCCCTGCTCGCGCTGCTCATGGCGGCGTCGCCCGCCCGTGCCCAGGATTCGCTCCGGGACCTGCTGTTCGGCGAGAAGCCGGCCGAGAGCCAGCGCCGCGCCCCGCCGCCGCCGGTCGCCCGATACGTCACCGAGACCGGCGAGGGCTTCATCCTCGACCGCAGCACCGGCCAGCCGCTGCTCAAGTTCGAGAGCAGCTACGAGGTCTGGGTTCTCCAGCCGGAAGTCGGCCCGCGCGGCGACATCAACTACAAGAACGACCTGGGTCAGCTGATCCTGAGGGCTACCAAGCTGGGCGGCTTCACCCTGTTCACGCGCAAGCGGCCCAGCGGCGCGGCGGCCGAGGTGGCCGGCGCGGTCCAGCCGCTGCGGCTCAAGCCGGTCAGCCCGCTGGCCCTCTATCAGCTGCTGCGCATCGCCAGCATCCGCGCCAGCAAGGCCTCCGGCCGCACCATCGCCTTCGAGGCCGACGCCTCGCCGGCCTCCTCGGCCCTGATCGCCGACGCCTCGCTGGTCGTCTCCGAAGCCATCGTGCGCCTGTCGCAGCAACCCGGCGGCCAGCCCCAGCTGGCGAAGATCGGCAAGGTCGTGATCGTCGAGGGCGCCCGCCCGTCGGTGGTGCAGAAGAACGGCGTCCTGCTGATCGTCGTCGCCCCCGACCAGGGCCTGTCCGGCCGCCCGTCGTCTGAGCGGATCCTCCAGGTGGCGTTCCGCTAACGGCCGGGGACATGCACTTCAGTGCGTGTCCCGATCAGCTTCAGCAAGCGGCAGGGGGCACGTACCGAAGACGGTACATGTCCCCGTCACGGCTCGCCGCCCTCGGCCACCATCTCGAACCCCTCGAACACGAACCCCGGCGCCACGGTGCAGCCGACCAGGGTCCAGTCGCCCAGCGACCGCGCCTTCTGCCAGACGCCGGCCGGCACGACGGCCTGGGGGCGTTCGCCGGCGAAGAGGTCGCCGCCCAGCCGGTGCTCCTCCGCGCCGATGGTCAGCAGCAGCGGCGCGCCGGCGTAGTGGTGCCAGACCTCGGCCGCGTCGACGCGGTGCCAGGCGCTCTCCTGCCCGGCTTCCAGCAGGAAGTAGATCGCCGTCGAGGCGCCGCGCCCCTCCGGCCCCTCCGTGTCGCGGAAGGTCTGGCGATACCAGCCGCCCTCGGGGTGCGGCTCCAGCCCCAGCAGCGCGACGATCTGTGCCGCCATCATCCCTTGAAGCCCTCCATCGCGGCCCGCCTTTTCGCCCGCTCGAACCCTTCCCGGACGAGGATGCGCGCCGTTCGGGCGCCGGAACGGTATACCCCGATCCCCGGCCACCCCCGCTCGCCGGAGTGCAAGGCGCGGCGCTGACGCTACCGCTGGATCGCAGCCCCGAAGTCCGGATCCTCCAGCAGCCTGGTGACCAGCTTGCCGTAGAGCCCGGTGTACTGGTTCAGGGCCATGGGTATGGCGACCGCGCCGTAGAAGCTCGAAACCCAGCGCTCCTCTGCGCGAAGCGCCTTGCGATAGACCTCACGGCCGTCGCGGGTGACCACGAAGGTGGCGCCCAGCCTGGCGATACCCACGTCGAGGCCGGCATCCGCCTCGCTCTCGGTGAGTTCGCCGGTGATGACGATGCCCGAGGCCGCGTCGAGCCTGCCTGCCGCCCTCAGCTCCGCCGCAAGGGTCTCCTTGAGGAACAGCGCGTAGGAGCCGCCCGTCGGCGATGTGACCGTTGAGCCCCGGACATTGACCCTTCGGTCCATGTCCGCCGGCAGGCCGGGCGCCAGCCGGAACTCGCCCAGCGCCATCGGCGGCACCTCAGTCCTGCGAAGGCGCTGAAGGTTGTCGATGGACGGCCCGGGCGCCGCCATCGGTGTGGCGCAGGCCGCCGCCGTCAGGCCAACGACGGCGAGCAGGACCAGCGCGGACGCCCTCATAGGTCGGAGCTCGGCGCCGGGGCCTCGGCCGGGACCGGCGTTTCGGCCGGAGCCGCCGCTTCGGCGGGAGCCGGCGCTGCGGACGATTCGGACTCTTCAGTCGGGATGACGGCCAGCGCGGGAGCGGCCGGCGAAGCGCCGCCGAACGCCGGATCGGCGGCCAGCTGGTTAAGCGGGTTCGACACCGCCTGGCGCGTCATCGTCATCACCGCTTCCATGATGTTCTTGGATTTGACCAGCCCTTCCGGCGGCGTCTTGATGCCTATGGTCGAGTGGATGGCGTGCTCGACCGAACGGCTGATCTTCACCGCATCCGGACCGCTCACGAACTCGACCGTGCAGGTGTAGTGGTCGGTGACCAGAGAGCCCTTCAGGCCGAAGGTCAGGCCGGTGACGAACCCCTGGGCCGTGGCGTCCTTGAGATTCTTGACGACGTTGTTGAGCGTCACGCTGATGACCGCCCCGTTGGGTGCCGGCGTCTCGGTGACCTCCGAAAACAGGCCGCTGGCGATGACTGTGTCGATGACCTGCTTCTTCAACAGCTTGGTCGCCCGCTCGTTCGGGGCGCCATCGGTCTGGAACTGGAACAGGATCTGGACCGGCTGAGGGCTGGCCACCGTGACCCTGGCCTCGGCCGGCACGTCCTTGAGCGCCGGATCGACATAGCTGGCGGCCATGGCGGATTGGCCGCCGAAGACGACAAACGCGAGCCCGAAGCACAGGCTCGCCATCAGCGCCCGCAGGCGCGTTTTTGTGAAAGACATGATTCCCCCCTCCAAGAGAGGGCGATTATTGCCGCACGTTTCAGCGGCGCCTAGTCCCGACTACACCTAGCCGTGAAAGCTGTCCTTGGCCGCCCGCACGGCGCCGAAGGCCTCGGCCGGGTCGGCGATGTCGGGGCGCAGCAGGGGCGCGCGCAGGAAGGGGTTGGTGGCCTTCTCCAGGCCGATGGTGGTCGGCACCGTCCATTCGCCGCGCTCGCGGGCCGCGAAGATGGCGTCCGTCCGCGCCTTCAGGCCCGGGTCGGCGTCGACCGACAGCGCGAAGCGGGCGTTGGACGCGGTGTATTCGTGGGCGCAGTAGACGGTGACCGCGTCGGGCAGGGCGGCCAGCTTCTGCAGGCTGGTCCACATCTGTTGCGGCGTGCCCTCGAACAGCCGGCCGCAGCCCAGCGCGAACAGGGTGTCGCCGACGAAGGCCGCCCCATCAGCGGCATCGTAGAAGGCGATGTGGCCCAGGGTGTGGCCGCCGGTGTTGATCACCACGAAGGTCGTCTCGCCCAGCGCCACGCTGTCGCCCTCGTCGACGACGCGGTCCGGCGCGGTCCCGATACGCTCGACCTCGGCCGGGCCGACAACGGTGCAGCCGGTCTCGGCTTTCAGCCGCGCGTTGCCGCCCGCGTGGTCGGGGTGCCAGTGGGTGTTGAGCACCATGTCCAGTGACCAGCCCAGCTTTGCCAGCTCGGCCAGGATGGCGTCCGCGTCTGGGGTGTCGATGCAGGCCGTCTTCCCCGTCGCGTCATCGCGCACAAGAAAGCCGTAGTTGTCGGACAGGCAGGGGAACTGGTGGACGGTGATGGACATGACGGTGCTTTCGTTGCGTCCTTCGACACGCCCGCTGCGCGGGCTGCTCAGGATGACTAAGTCTATGGCAGAACACCAAACCAAGTCATCCTGAGCAGGCCTGAAAGGCCGTGTCGAAGGACGCACTGATCCGGCAACCGACATAAGGACCCCCATGCGCCGTGACGTCCTCGAGCTTCGCGCCTTCTACGCCTCCGCCCGCGGCCGCGCGGCGCGGGAGATGGTGGCCCGCAAGCTGAGCGAGGCCTGGGGCGATCCGCGCGGACTGGAGTTCCTGGGCCTGGGCTATGCGACCCCCTATCTCGAGAGCATCCGCGAGCGGGCCAGGCGCACCATCGCGGTGATGCCGGCCTCGCAGGGGGTGGAGGTCTGGCCCGCCGTCGGCCGCAACCTGGCCTGCCTGGCGCCGGAAACCGCCCTGCCCCTGCCCAACGCCATGTTCGACCGGGTGATCTGCGTCCATGCGCTGGAGGAGGCGGAGGACGCGGTGGCCATGATGCAGGAGGTCTGCCGCGTGCTGTCGCCGACCGGCCGGGTGTTCGTCGCCGTCGCCGCCCGCAACGGGCTGTGGTCCAACGCCGAGGGCACGCCCTTCGGCCACGGCCGGCCCTGGAGCCGAAGCCAGCTGGAGGCGGTGCTGCGCGAGGCGGACCTGGAGCCGTCCGGCTGGAGCCGCGCCCTCTACGCCCCGCCCTTCGCCTGGACCGCCCGCTGGGCCGAGGGCTTCGAGCAGGTCGGCGCCTGGCTGTGGCCGCCGTTCGCCGGGGTGATCCTGATGGAGGCGGTCAAACAGACCTTCGCGGTCAAGCCGCGCGCGTCGCGGGCCCGGGCCCGGGTGTTCGCGCCGGGTCTCCTCGCTCCAGCGCCCCACGCCCCCGCCGGAAGGGCGCCCGCGGAAAAGGCGCCGGACGGTTCAGTGCGAGAAGCCCCCTTGGCCAGCGAGCGGGTTTCGCCCTAGATTTTGCAGTGCACCACGCCTTCCGCGCGGTGGGAGAGTTGTTCGATGAAGATGATCGTCGCCATCATCAAGCCCAGCCGCCTCGACGCGGTCCTCGAAGGCGTGACCGAGGCCGGCGCCTCGGGGCTGACCGTCACCGAGGTGCGCGGCTACGGGCGACAGAAGGGCAAGACCGAGGTCTATCGCGGCGCCGAGTACGAGGTGAAGCTGCTGCCCAAGGTCAAGCTGGAGATCGCCGCCTCCGACGACATGGTCCAGCCGGTCATCGACGCCATCATCCGCACCGCCAACACCGGCAAGATCGGCGACGGCA